>NZ_JBEYXW010000070.1:0-10818 GCF_040645195.1 Saccharomonospora sp. NPDC046836 | reverse complement strand
CGCGTGGCACCTGACGGCAGCCGTGTCGAGGGTGCACACTGGCCGGGTGCGCGTGTTTGGCGCGGTGGCGTCGGTGCCCGCCGGCGCGTCCTAGCCGGTGACGAACTCCAGGAGGTCGGCGTTCAGACGGTCCGCGTGGGTGGCGAACAGGCCGTGTGCGGCGCCCTCGTACACCGTCAGGCTGCTGTGCGGGATCAGGGCGGCGGTCCGGCGGGCGCACAGGTCGAGGGGCGCGCTCGGGTCGGCATCCCCGTGGATGATCAGGGTGGGTACGCCGACGGCGCGCACGTCGGCGCGCAGGTCCTCGGTGAACAGGGTGCGGGTGATCTCCACCGAGGCGCGCAGGGAGCTGTCCAGGACCTGCTGCGTCAGCCAGTTCACCAGCTGCGGCGAGATCGGCAGCGAGTCCGCCGTCGCCTCCAGGCCGCCGAAGAACGGCACGGCGATCTCGGCCACGTACCGCGCCCGGTCCGCGCTCATCGCGGCGACGGCCTGCTCGCGGACGGCCGGGTCGATGCCGTCGGGGTTGTCCGGCGTGCGCAGCAGGAAGGGCGCGGTGGTGGACACCAGGGCCAGCCGGGACACCTGCCCCGAGCCGTGCCGGGACAGGTAGCGCACGGCCTCGCCCCCGCCGATCGCATATCCGACGAGCGTGGTGTCGCGCAGCCCCAAGTGGCCGATGAGCGAGGCGAGGTCGTCGGCCAGGGTGTCGTAGTCGTAGCCGTCCCAGGGCCGCTCGGAGCGGCCGAAGCCGCGCCGGTCCGGCAGGATGCAGCGCAGGCCGCGCTCGGCGAGATGGTGGGCCTGGAACTCCCACATGCGGGAGTTCATCGTGGCCGAGCCCAGGAGGACGACCGGCCGGCCCGCCCCCCAGTCCTCGTAGTGGAGCTGTGTGCCGTCCTTGGCCGTGACGAAGGGCATGGTGACCTACCAGGGGAGGAGAGAGGGGCGGGGGAGCAGGGTCAGTGCGCGGGCTGCGCCGCCAGGCGCCGCAGTTGACGCGCGAAGTCCGTGGTCACCGCCACCGCGTGGTTGTCGATGTAGAAGTGGCCCCCGCTGAAGCCGTGGTGTCCCAGGTACTGCGGGCTGCGCCCGGCCCAGTGGGTCATCGCGTCCGGGGCCTCCTGCAACGGGTCGCTCTCGCCGCCGTAGGAGGCCAGCGGGCAGGACACCGTCGCACCGTCGTCCTCGTACTGGGCGGAGACCCGCAGGTCGGCACGGAGCGCGGGCACGATGAGCGCGAGCATCTCGGGGTTGTCGTAGACCTCGGCGGGGAACGAACCGAGCCGCTTGATCCACTCGAGTATCTCGTCGTCCGGCATCCGGCTCTGCTCCTCGGTCGGCTTGAAGAAGCCGACGGGCGACCAGCCGGACATGCCGAGGAGCAGCGGCTGCCGCTCGCCCTCCTCCTTGAGCCTTACGGCCACCCGGAACCCCAGCTGGGCGCCGAGGCAGTGGCCGAAGAGGGCGAAGGGCCGGTCGTCGTCCAGCTCGTCGAGCACCGCCTCGTACAGGCCGTCGAGCAGCGGCTCGAAGTCCTCGTACGTCTCCTCCTCGCGCCGGTTGTGACGGCCCGGCAGGGTCACCGCCTGGGTGGCGATGTCGGGGGGCAGCAGAGTGGGCCAGTCCCGGTAGATGATGGCGCCGCTGCCCGCGTGCGGCAGCAGGAACAGCCGCACGGCGGCGTCGGGGTCCGGCTGCGGCGGGTGGAACCACGAGCCGGCCGTGGACATGTCCTGACCGTAGCCGCTCACTTGGGGGTCTCCTTCAGTCGGGGCAGCACCACGTCGGCAATCTGCTTGAGCTGCGCCTCGGGGTCGAGCGAACCGATCCGGATGATCAGGTGCCGGGCGCCGGAGCGCACGTAGGCCGCCAGCGCGTCGGCGCACTGCTCGGCGCTGCCCCAGGCGTAGGCCTGAACGGCCGCCATCTGTTCCAGGGTGCGCCCGTAGTAGTGCTCGATGTAGTGCTCGAGTTCGGCGCGGGCGGCGGCCGCGTCGTCGTTGACGGTGATCGTGGCGTACAGCGCCGGGGTGATCGCGTCGGCGGGCCGGCCCGCGGCGGCGGCCAGCTCGCCGATGCGCCGCCAGGCCGTGGCGTAGCTGTCGGCGCTGGGCAGGAACGGCATCCAGCCGTCGTAGTGCCGGGCCACCCGCTCCAGGACCTTGGGGGTGTCGCTGCCGGCCAGCCACAGCGGCGGGCCGCCCGGACGCTGCGGCGCCGGCAGCCGGTCCAGGCCCGTGGCCTGCCAGTGGCGCCCCTCGAAGTCCACCGGGGCCCCGGCGTCGGTGGCGTGCCAGGCACGGCGCCACAGCGCGACGATCTCGTCGAGGCGCCCGGCCCGGCCGGCGAACGAGGCGCCCACGGAGGCGAACTCCTCCTCGGTCTGCGGCATCGGGAAGCCCGAGCCGAGGCCCAGCGCCAGCCGCCCCCCGGTGACGTGGTCCAGGCTCGCCACCTGGTGCGCGCCGATCAGCGGATGGCGCAGCGCCGGGGTGAGGGCGGCGGTGCCCAGCGTGACGCGGCTGGTGACCGCGCCCGCGGCGGACAGCACGACCAGCGGGTCGAGGCGGGGCCGGGCGGTCAGCGAGTCGCCCGCCCACAGCGAGTCGAAGCCGAGCTCCTCGGCCTGCCGGGCGAAGTCGAGCAGCGGGGCCGCGGCGAAGGTGCCGTTGATGGCCTGCTCCCGCGTCGGCAGCAGAACACCGACGGACGGGGGGCCCGTTGGGATGCCCATGAGTGGTACTCCTTCAGGATGTCGGGGTGAGGTGGGAGGCGGGGCGGCTCAGGCGGGCGCCGCCCGGCGCCGGGCGCCGGGGCCGCCGGGCCGCCGCTCGTCCGGGTGCTCGGCCAGCCGCTGGGCCAGCTGCTCCCTGACCAGGCGGCGCAGGATCTTGCCGGAGGGATTGCGGGGCAGCACGTCAAGGACGTGGTACCGCACGGGAATCTTGTAGTCGGCCAGCCTGCCGCGCAGGAACAGCAGCAGCTCGCGGGGGCGGGCCGCGGTGCCTGGACGCAGCACCACGGCGGCGTGCACGGCCTCGCCCCAGCGTTCGTCGGGCACGCCGACCACGGCCGCGTCGGCGACCGCGGGGTGCTCGCTGAGCTGCTTCTCCACCTCGGCCGGATAGATGTTCTGTCCGGCCACGATGATCGTGTCGTTGATCCGGTCGCACAGGAACAGATAACCGTCCGCGTCCAGGTAGCCGGCGTCGCCCATGTGCAGCCAGCCGTCCACCAGCGTCTGGGCGGTCGCCTCGGGCCTGTTGTGGTAGCCGAGCATGTGGGCCGGGGTGCGCAGGCAGACCTGGCCGATCTGGCCGGGCCCCAGCACGCCCCCCTGGCGGTCCACGATTTTGATCTCGTTGCCGGGGCAGGGTCTCCCCGCGGCCTTGAGCAGCGGGGAGCCCGGCAGGTGCGCCGAAGGCGGCAGGCACACCGCGACGCTGCCCGCCTCGGTGCTGGCGTAGATCTGGGCGAGCTGGCAGCCGAACACCTCCAGGCTGCGCAGCAGCAGCTTCTCGGAGATCGGCGCGGCACCGTAGGCGATCTTGCGCAGGGAGGCGAAGGTCTCGGCGCTGACGCCGCGTTCGTCCAGCATCATCTGGAGCATCGCGGGCGCCACGAAGGTGATCGTCACGCCGTACTCGCGGATCAGCCGCACCGCCTCGGTGGGCACGTACATCGGCATCACCACATGGGTGGCCCCGGCGCAGAAGCCGTGCAGGAACCAGCCGATGCCCGCGATGCCGAAGCCGGGCAGCGAGACCAGGCTGACGTCCTCGGGGCGCCAGTCGATCCAGTCGTCCCCGTCCGCGCCCGTCGCGCGCATCGCCTCGGGCAGCGTGAAGAACGTCCGGTGGGCGATGACCACGCCCTTGGGCAAGCCGGTGGTGCCGCTGGTGTAGATCTGCAGCACCGCGTCGTCGGGGCCGATGTCCAGGTCCGGGGCTGTGGCCGGGGCCTGCGCGTACCAGGCGCGCAGGCCCGCCCCGCGATCGCGGACGCCGCCGGGCCCCGGGCCGTCCAGGCGCACCACGGCAGGCCCGGGAGCCGTCGTGGCACCCGCCAGCGCCTGCTCCGCGGTCGCGGCGAACTCCTCATCCACGAAGAGGAGCTGGGCGCCCGAGTCGCGCACGATGTGCTGCACCTCGGCAGTCGTGAGCCGCCAGTTCACCGGTACGATCACCGCGCCCGCCTTGGCGCAGGCAAGGACGGTCAGGTAGTAGTGCTCCGACTCGCGGCCCAGGTAGGCCACCCGGCTGCCGGGCGTCATGCCCGCCGCGATCAGGGCGTGGGCCGCCCGGTTGCTGTCGTGGTGCAGCTGCCCGTAGCTGGTGCGGCGGTCCTCGCAGATCAGCGCCGTGTGGCCGGGGCGCTCGACCGCGTTGCGGGCGCAGGCCCCGGTCAGTGTCCAGCCGCCGGCGCGGCCCGTGTCGTGCTGCACGTGGTCCATCTCCTTCACGCTGTCTCTCGCGCGGTGCGCCGCTCGCTCGGTCATCCCGCCTCCTGGGTCAGCTGGCGCTCGACGAACTCGGTGAGCTTGCCCACCGAGGGGTGGTCGAAGGTCAGCGACGCCGGCAGATTCAGGCCGAAGTCGCTCTCCAGGCCCGACTTGACGTCCATGCCCATCACCGAGTCCAGGCCCAGGGTCACGAAGTCGGCGCCGGGCTCCACCTCTTCGGCCGAGCCGAAGTGCAGGACGGCGGCGACCCGTTCGCCCACGGCCCGCCCGATGAGCTTCAGCCGCTCGGCCCGGGGCCGGGCAAGGAGGTCGGCCAGGTCCGTGCCGGTGCCGTCCGCGCCCTGCTGCCGGTCGCCGGCGACGCGTTCGAACAGGGCGTTGGCCAGCGGCAGTTTGCCCACGAACTGAGGCCAGTCGAAGACGTTCACCACCCGCTGCGCACCCGGCCGCCCCCACAGCCGGTGCAGGGCCCGCAGCCCCCAGGAGGGCGAGAAGAGGCGGACGCCGCTGCGTTCGATCTCCCTGATGTACGTGCTGTCCAGACGGGCCGAGATGCCCACCCGCGCCCAGGAGCCCCAGTTGACGCTCAGCGCGGGCAGCCCGCGGCGCGAGCGCCAGTGGGCCAGACCGTCCAGGAAGGAGAAAGCCGCCGCGTAGTGCGCCTGGCCCGCGCCGCCCCGGGCGCCGGCGACCGCGGCGATGGACGAGTAGAGGGTGAAGAACTCAAGGTCGGGGAAGGAAGCGGCCGCCTCGTGCAGCAGCCAGCCGCCGTACACCTTGGGGGCCAGCTGCTCCTCGATGGCCGGCCAGTCCAGTGCGGAGATCAGTGCGCTGTCCACGGCGCCCGCCGCGTGCACGATGCCACCCACCGGGTGGGCCAGCCCGTGCAACTGCCGTACCAGCCCCGCGACGTCCTCCTGGCTGCCCAGGTCCGACCGCAGCAGCCTCACCTCGGCCCGCTCGCGGAGTTCGGCCAGGATGCCCGCGGCCTCGTCGGTGGCGCGTCCGCTGCGGCTGACCAGGGCCAGCTGCCTGGCTCCCAGGTCGACCAGTTTGCGCGCCGTGGCCAGGCCGAGCCCGCCGAGCCCGCCGGTCACCACGTAGGTGCGATCCCCCCGGACGGCGAACGCGTCACCGGTGTCCGCGCCCTGGCGGGAGGCAGCCTCGGGGACGGCCGGGTCGGGCCCGAAGGCGACGACCACCACGGCGCCGGGGCGGGCGGCCAGCGTCCGCAGTGCCTCGTCGGTCTCCTCGGGCCGGTACACCTCGACGTCCTGGGCGTGCGCCGCGTCGGCGCCGGCGGCCAGCGCCGCCGCCGTGGCCGGCCGTGCGGTCGCCTCCACAGGTCTCAGCGCACCGGACGGTACGGTCACCACGGAGCCGAGTACGCCGTGCTGACGGAACGCCACCAGGGTGCCGACGGCGATCCGCGCCCCGGGGCCGACGGCCTCGACGGCCCCCGCGCAGGCGGTCGCCGTCAGGGGCACCGCCTCGGCGGGCCCGGTCTCCGCGGGCGCCGTCGCGTCGAGCGCGGCGGGGCCGGGGGCGGGTGCGGGCAGGTCCTGGCCGGTCAGGGCCGCGGCGCTCACTCGCACCCGTACCTCGTCGCCTTGCAGCGCCGGTGCGGGGACCGGCACCGCGCGGGGGGTTCCGGCGAGGGTGGTGTGCAGCTCCACGGTGCCGCAGTGGGCCAGGGGGCCGTCGTCGGCCAGCAGCCTGCGCACATGGCGGCGGCCCGCGCGGTAGGCGATCTGGTACTCCTCGCTCTCCTGGGCGCGCCACTCGGCCAGCAGCGCCCGCGCGGAGCCCGGCCCGTCCTGGTCGACGTCGACCAGGGTCGCCTTCAGCTTCGGGTGCTCGTTGAGCAGGACGTGGCCAAAGCCCCACAGGGCGGCGGCCGCAAGCTGCTCGGTGCCGTCGGCCCGGTCGCCGGGCAGCCACTGGGCGCGCTCGGTCACCAGCCACAGCCGCGGGGTGCGCCGCGGGTCGGCCAGGCCGGGTGCGGCCAGCGCCCCGAGCAGGCCGCGGAAGTTGGACTCCAGTTCGGCGCGCAGCCTGGCGTAGGACTGCTCGCCCGCGGCGGGCCGCCAGAACCAGGCGACGTCCGTCACCGAGACGTCGTCCAGCGCCGCGTGCAGTGCGGCGGCGTCCGGGGCCAGGGTCAGCCGCAGGTCGTCCTGCGGCGCTCCGTTCGGCCCGCACAGGCCGGCCAGGGCGTCGAGCGCGGCGGGCACCAGCGGCCCGCCGGCCCCGTCCGCGGCACCGGCGAGCAGTACGTGACGCGGGGCGGGTGCCGGGTGGGCGGCGGGCAGGCTGCGGCGCAGCCAGTCGACGCGATGGGTGAAGTGCGGCCCGCTGTCCGGTCCCTGCGGCCGGGCGAGTTCGGCGCCGAGCAGTTCGGCCACCGGCTCGTCGTCCTCGAGCAGCAGCAGGTCGGCGAGCCGGTCCGTGTCCTGGGGGCGGACCCGGGCCACCAGGCGCAGCAGCCCGCCGCGCGGCTTCTTGAACAGCCGCACCCGGGCGGCGCCCCGCAGCACGTGCACCGGGCCCTGTTCGTCCAGGGCGACGGCGGCGATCAGCGCGCTCTCCAGGAGCGCGGCGGGCAGCTGCTCGACCACGGCCGTCTCGCCGCCGGTCAGCCCGGCGCTCACCACCCCGCCCGGATGACGTGTGGCGGCCACCAGACGCGGCGGCGTGTCGCCCAGGCTCCGGCCGACGGCGGACAGGTCCGTCGCGATGTCCTCGGCGTCGGCCCGCTCCAGCAGGATGCCGGGATCCTGGGCCAGGGCGATCAGCGCGCTGTCGGCGTCGTTGGGGGCCCGCGTCACGATCCGGGCGCGTACGAAGGTGCGTTCGTCCTGCTCCGCGGCGGCGCCGTCCGCGTCGCCGTCGCTCTTGCCGTGCACGGTGCCCGTCACCTCCACGTCCGCGGGTTCGGCGCCCCTGCGGCGCAGCCGGGTCGTCAGCCGCACCACCTGGTCACCGGCGAGCTCCAACGGCTCGGGCAGCCGCAGTTCCTCGACGGCGCCGCGGGTGTGCCCGAACACCGCGTCCTGCACGGCGAGCAGCAGGTCGACCCAGGCCGCGGGGGGCACGCAGGACGCGTCGCCCACTCGGTGGCCGGCCAGCTCGCCCAGCTCGGCCAGGGTGAACTCGGCAGTGAACTCATGCGTGCCGTCGGCCAGGTCGGCCGCCGGGGTGGGCCGGCCGAGCAGCGGGTGGTGGGCCGGGCCGCCGGAGCCGCGCCCGGTACGGGCCGTGGGCAGGGGCAGCCAGTACGGCTTGCGCTGGAAGGCGTACGTGGGCAGCTGCTCCTTGGTCCGGCGGGCGTCGCCGTGGTAGGCGCTCCAGTCCACGCCGAGCCCGGCGGCATAGAAGTCGGACAGGGCACGCAGGGTCGCTGCGCCGCCGGTGTCCTGGCGGCGCAGGCTGGCCAGCCACAGGTGCTCGCCCGCGGTGACGCAGCTCTTGCCGAGCGCGCACAGCATGGCCGAGGGACCCATCTCCACGAACGCGTGCCGGCCGCGCTTGGCGACCGCGCGCATCCCGGCCAGGAAGCGCACCGGTTCGCCGATGTGCCGCACCCAGTACTCGGCGCTGGCGATCTCCCGCATCCGGGCCACCTTGCCGGTGAGGTTGGAGACCAGCGAGATGGACGGCTCGCGGAAGGTGACCGTCTCCAGGGCGGTGCGGAACTCGTCGAACACCTCGGCCATCAGCGGGGAATGGAAGGCATGCGACACCGCGAGCGGCTGCACGCGCACACCCTGTGCGGTCAGCCGGGCGCTGACCTCCGCGAGCGCCGCGCTCGCTCCGGAGATCACGCACTGCTGGGGGCCGTTGACCGCGGCCAGGGCGAGATCGGGGTGGCCCTCGAGCAGCGGGGCGAGGTCGTCGGCGCTCGCCGCGACGGAGGCCATGGAGCCCTCGGCGGTCACGGACTGCATCAGGCGGCCGCGGGCGGCCACCAGCGTCACCGCGTCGGGCAGTGAGAACAGGCCCGCCACGGTGGCGGCCACCACCTCGCCGATGCTGTGCCCGATCAGCACGTTGGGCCGCACGCCCCAGGACATCCACTGGCGGGCGAGGCCGTACTCGAGGGTGAACAGGGCCGCCTGGGTGAACTGGGTCTGGTCGATCGTCTCGGGGTCCGCAGCGGTGCCCAGGAGCAAGTCCCTCACGGAACGGCCCAGGTGGGGGGCGAAGAGCCGGTCGCACTCGTCGACGACCTCGCGGAAGAGCGCGAACTGCCGGTAGGGGGCGGCGCCCATGCCCGCGTACTGCGCGCCCTGCCCGGTGAACATGAAGGCGACCTTGCGGATGCCGGAGGGCTCCACGACCGCCTCGGGTCCCCGGACGGCGTCGAGGTGGGCGAGGAGCGCCGCGCGGTCGGTGACCGGGGCGGCGGTGCGGTGGGTGAAGTGGGCCCGGCCCACGTTGGCGGTGTAGCACAGGGAGGCCAGGTCGAGGCCGGGGTGCTGCTCGACGAACTGGTGGTAGCGCTCGGCCTGTTCGCGCAGCGCGGCGCCGCTCTTGGCGGACAGGGTGAACACCGGGGCCGCCGCGTGGGCTTCGGCGCCCGCGGGCTGGCCGTCCCCGGCGGGCGCGGGAGCGGGGGGCTCTTCGAGGACGATGGCACTGATGGTGCCCGCGAAGCCGAAGCTGTTGACCGCGGCCCGGCGCACCGGTGCCTTCCAGGGCTCGCACCGGGTCGCGACGCGCACCGGATACACCTCCCAGGGAATGCGCGGGGAGGGCGTGGTGAAGTTCAGGTGCGGGAAGATCGTCGCGGAGCGGATCTGCAGCAGCGCCTTGATGACGCCGACGAGGCCGGAGGCCGGCTCCATGTGGCCCAGGTTGGTCTTGACCGAGCCGACGATCAGCGGGTCGTCCTTGGTGTGGGTGTCGGCGAACACGTTGCTGATGGCGCCGATCTCGATGGGGTCGCCCAGCGGTGTGCCGGTGCCGTGCGCCTCCACGTAGCTGATGTCACCCGAGCCGAGCCCGGCATCGGCGAGCGCCAGGTTCAGCACCCGCTCCTGGGCGGGCCCGTTGGGCACGGTCAGACCGGCGCTGTCGCCGTCCTGGCCGACCGCGGTGCCCCGGATGACGGCCAGTACCTGGTCGCCGTCCCGGGTGGCGTCGGCCAGCCGCTTGAGGACCAGGACGCCGCACCCCTCGGCGCGCGCGTACCCGTCGGCTGATTCGTCGAAGGTCTTGCACTGCCCGTCGGCCGCCAGCATCTGGGCGTTGGAGAACATCACCGGTATCCGCGGGTGGTGCAGCGCGTTGACCCCGCCGCCCAGCGCGAGGTCGCACTCGCCGCGGCGCAGCGCCGTCACCGCCAGGTGCAGCGCGGTCAGCGACGAGGAACACGCGGTGTCCACGCTGATGCTCGGGCCGCGCCAGCCCAGGAAGTACGAGAGCCGTCCGGCCAGCGGGAACAGGGTGATGCCCGAGGCCAGATGGCCGTCGAGGTCCTCGTAGGGCAGCGCGTCCAGTTCCATGGCGTAGTCGACGGAGCTGGCGCCGATGTAGACGCCCGCGTTGGAGCGCCGCAGCGGCGTCGGGTCGATGTTGGCCTGTTCCAGGGCCTGCCAGGCGGTCTCCAGGAGCAGGCGCTGCTGCGGGTCGATGTACTGGGCTTCCTTGGGGGAGATGTTGAAGAAGCCCGCGTCGAACAGGTCGATCCGGTCGAGGTAGCCGCCTGCGGTGGCGCGTATCTTGCCCTTGTCGTCGGGGCTCTGGGGGGTGAAGGCGGCCACGTCCCAGCGGTCCTGGGGCAGCGGCCCGATGCCGGAGCTGCCGGTGCGCAGGAACTCCTCGAACTCGTCCAGGCTGGTGCTGCCGCCGGGGAAGCGCAGACCGGCGCCGACGATCGCGACCGGTTCGTTGGGCGGGCCGGCCGCGGCCGGGGGGGTGAGGTGGCTGTTCTCGCGCGACATGTCCGCGGCTCCTTGGGTCCGGTGGCGGGCCGGTGCTGTCCGGTGGTGGGTTACTGGGCGGGCAGGTGCGCGGCGGATGGCGCGGCGGCGAGCAGGTCGCTCAGGTAGAGGACCAACTGCTCGACGGTGGGCTCGTTGAACAGCACATTGGTGTTGATGGTCAGATCGAGGAGCTCTTCCAGCTGCTGCTTGATGCGGGTCAGCCGCAGCGAGGTCAGGCCCAGGTCGAAGTAGCTGGTCTGCAGGGGGAGTTCCTCGTCGGCATCCATCAGCAGAGCGTCCTTGAACAGCTCCTCGACGAGGGCCTCGACCATGCGCAATCCGCTCGTCAGCCCGTACACGCTCGGCATCGCGCCAGCCGCCGCATTCGGCGCGTCCGTGTCGATCATCGTCTTCGGCGCCTCGGCG
>NZ_JBEYXW010000069.1:0-10948 GCF_040645195.1 Saccharomonospora sp. NPDC046836 | reverse complement strand
ACAAGTTCAAGGTCATCAACGATTCACTGGGGCACAGCATCGGCGACAAGGTGCTGCGGATCGTCGGGCATCGGCTGCAGCACTGCGTGCGCGGCCGTCCTGGAACCCGCCGGTTCGTGTCATCGGTCGTCATTGCTCCTTTGCTCATGTCGTACGGAGGGCGCCGCCGCACGCGGGGACGGCGGAGGAGGAGAAGGGGAGGAAGGAGGAGACATTGCCCCGCGGCGAGGAGCCAGAACCATCCGGTGTCACCGAGGCCTTGCCCCAGGCCGTAGAGCTGTCCGCCGAGAACACCGCTCGCGCACGCACCGAGGCCGGCGGCCAGTCGTTGCTGGCCGAAGACCACGGCGTCGGAGCGAGGGCTGCGGCGCAGGGCCTCCAGGTCGTTCTTGAGGAACAGCACGATGTCGCCGAGCGTGATGAGAGCGCCGCCTGCCAGCAGCGCCCAGGTGGTGCCGATGGCGAGCGTCGCCAGCCCGGCGGCGAGCCCGGCGAAGCCGACCGCCAGAGCGAGGGTGTAGGGCATGCGTCGGATCAGGCCGGAGGCCGGCGGCTGCACCACGATGACGAGGACGAAGCAGAGCAGCAGGACCAGACTGTAGAACTGGCTGGAGGTGCGTTCCACCGCGTACACGGCCAGGTAGTGCTGGAAGTGGAAGTAGAGGTAGAAGGCAAGGGCGTTGGCGGCGAAGGGCAGGCCTGCGATCCCCGTGAGAAGTCCGCCTGTTCCGGGGACGGTGGGGCCGGTCTCCCCGGCCGCCTCGGTGGGCAGACGAGCATGGCCGACCGTGACCATGACGAACAGCCCGGTGACGGAGAGGAAGAGCCAGCCGGGGGAGGAGAGGACGAAAGGACCGGCGATCAGCGGGCCGACGGCCATGCCGGCGTTGAGCGCGGCGTTGCCCGCCGACAGGAACGCCGGGCGGCGTTCCTCGTCTACCCCGTTCACCAGGTAGGCCTTGTTCGCCGGAAGGTAGAGCGCCGCACCGCAGCAGGTCAGAACGAGGGCGCCCACCGCGAGGGGCGGCCACCGCAGGGCGAGGAGCAGACCGATGAAGCCGGCTGTGCGGATCACCAGTGCCCAGACCATCGTGCGGCGCAGCCCGACCCGTTCGGCCATCGCTCCGCCGACCACCCCTCCCGAGAACTGCACCAGGGAGGCGACCGCGAGGATCACCCCGACCGTCCCCAGTCCCATGTCCAGTCGCTCGTGCAGGAAGACGGACATGAACGGAAGCACCATGAAACTTCCGAGCGGGATGAGGAAGGAGCTGAAGAGGAGGAAGCGCAGTGGTCCGCTCAGCGTGGCGAGTGTCTGTCGCAAGCCGGGTGGCCGGCGCGTCTGTTCGTCAGGCACCCGACACCTCGGGAGCGCCCCGGACGGCGCCGGGCGCTGCCTCGGTGACGACCCGGACGCCGTTCGCCGCCGCGACCGCGTGGTGCGTGGCGAGTTCGGCGGTCTCTCCCTCGGCGTAGACGATGCCCGCGTACCCCCTGCTGTCGTCCAGGTGCTCGATGGGGGTGCCCATCCGCTTCGTCGGGTACCAGGCGGGACGGCCGGGCAGCGTCGGCAGCCTGTCCAGGCCCGCCACCCCGGTGAGGATTCCCGGAGCGGCCGGATAGCCGAGAACGAAGGCCACGGCCGGCCCGCCTGGGAGTTCGGCGTCGATGAGGCCGGGACGCCGGCCCAGAGCCGTCTCCAGCACCGCTTCGTAGACGTTGGTACCGAGGGCCGTGCACATGCCCTCACCGACGAGCGCTCCGCCGATCCTCGGGTTGATCTCGATCACCTCCGGACCGTCCGAGGTCAACGCGAACTCGGTGTGCGAGAACCGGTCGGTGTATCCCACGGTCTGGAGCACCCGCCCGATCCACCTCTCCAGTTCCTCCTGGCGCCACGAGGGGAAGCGCACCGGAAACGCGGTGATCTCCTCGCGGAAGTACGGTTCCGCGGACATGAGCCGGCTGGAGACGCCGAGCAACCGCGTGTGTCCGTCCCACGTCAGTGTCTCGGCGCTGTAGACCGGCCCCGTGAAGAACGGTTCGGCGAAGAGCTGCCCCATGAGACTGCGCCCGGACGCCTCGTCGAGGGCCGTCGTCAACTCGACCTCGTCCCGTACGAGCCAGACATTCTGGCTGCCCGTCCCGGCCGTGTCCTTGAGGACGGCCGGCAGGCCGACCTCCTTGAGGACGAGCTGCGTGGCGTCCGGTGCTCCCAGGAAGCCCTCCAGGGCCCGGCCTCGGGACAGCCCGGCCTCCTGGAGGCGGTTGCGGACGGAGGGCTTGTCCCGGGTGAGGCGAAGGACCGAGGGGTCGAGTCCGGGCAGGCGAAAACGGGTGGCGAGTTCCGCGCCGACCAGCATCCAGGTGTCCGTGGAGCTGACCAGACCTCTCAGATCCGGAACGGCGCTCATCACCTCGGCCACCTGGTCCGCGTCGAAGGTGTCGGCCTCGACCAGGTCGAGCGCCCCAGGGGGGAGCCGGTCGAGTTCGTAGGCATAGAAGGAGGGGTCCCGCGTGACCAGGACCAGGCGCTCGCCCAACAGATCGGCCGCGCGGACGAGGTGTCCGAGCCCGAAGGTGAGCAGTTCCAGGCAGACGATGCTCATGCCGCCTCCGTCCGGTGTGTGGCGTGCGCCGGCGTACGGTTCCAGGCCATGACCGACCAGGGCATGGTCATGGCAGCGGGCGTCGCGATCTCGTCCGGCTTGAGGGAGGCGACGTCGAGCGCCTCGGCGTGCCGGGCGTAGACGCGTTCCACGTACCGGTGGCCGGTGTCGGCACCGATGACCACGTGGACGCGGTCGGGCCGGCGGCGGGCCTCGTGCGTGGCGGCAAGGTAGCCGGCCCCGGTGGACAGCCCGGCGAAGACCGCGTGCTCCTTCAGCAGCGCGACGGCGCCGGACATGGCGTGGGTGAAGTCCATCCAGTGCACGGTGTCGTAGAGGTGATGCCGGACGTTGTCGAACGGGATGGCGGAGCCGATGCCCGCGATGATGGCCTCCGGATCGTGGTGGTCCTGGCTGCCGAAGGTGACGCTGCCGAAGGGCTGGACTCCCACCACCCGGACCTGGGAGTCCTGTGTGCGGAGCCGCTCCGCCAGCCCGCCGGTCGACGCGCCCGAGCCGACGCCGCCGACGAGGGTGAGCGGGCGTCCCGGAAGTTCTTCCGCTATGCGGTCGGCGACCTCCTGATATCCGAGGTAGTGGATGGCGTCGTGGTACTGGCGCATCCAATGGTGGTCGGGGTGGCGGTCCAGGATCTCCTTCACCCGTCGTACGCGCAGTTCCTGGTCGAGCTTGAGATCGCTGGACGGGCGCACCTGCTCCACCTCCGCACCGAGTACCTCCAGTTGAGCCAGGGTCGTCGCGTCGACCGTGGTGGAGGCCACGATGCGACACCGCATCCCGTAACGGTGGCAGGCGAGGGCCAGCGCGTAGGCGTAGATGCCGCTGGAGCTGTCCATCAGGGTCTGTCCGGGCCGGACCACACCCTCGTCCAGCAGATGACGCACGGCTCCCAGGGCGGAGTAGATCTTCATCGACTCGAATCGGAGCAGTACGAGTCCGTGGTCGAGGCGCACCAGGTCCGGCGCCTTCAGAGCGTCGGCGACATGGGGGTGGATCACCTGAATCCTCCTTGGGCGAAAGAGCACTGATGGCCCAGCGACGCGAAGAACGTCGTCAGGTCCGAGCGGGTGCGGCCGGAGAAGGGGCGGCAGAAGAGGTATCCGACCAGGCAGCCGGTGTGGGCGACGAAGACGCCGTCGGCTCCGAAACGCCCCTGGTGAGCGAGGACCGTTTCGAAGGTCTCCTTGGGCAGTACCTCTTGGGAGAGCGCCGCGCTCTGCGTCGAGGCGTGGGCGACGGCCACGGGGTCGCGGGCGGAGAAGCCGTCGAGCAGACCGGCGAGAGCCCGCCCGTACGCGTCCGGCCTTCGGCGGTAGAACTGCTGCAGCGTCCCGGTGACCGCTTCGGTGTCCACCATGCCCGGCTCGGTGATGTACGCGGTGTGGAAACGCAGCGCGGAGCCCAGGCGCCGCACGACCCGGTGCCGGTTGCTCAGGTGGAGGGCGAACTCGTCGAGGAAGACGCTGTCGGCACGCTCGATCGACGAGAGGACGCGTAGCACCGTGTCCAGGTCGTAGGGGATGCCGAGGTAGGTGTGGAGGCAGCGCAGCGTGGCCACGATGTCGGCGGTCGAACTCGCCATCCCCACACCGACAGGGAGATCAGAGTGGTGGCTCCAGGCTCCCGAGGGCAGCGCCAGGCCGTGGTGGTTCAGGAACAGGCGAGCCGCTTCGGCCGCCTCCGGGCGGAGCCCGGTCTTCTCCTGCCGGGCGGCGCCCGGCGTGAAGCCCACTCGGGCGGTCAGACCGCGTACCGGAAAAGAGACCAGGGCGATGTCGGAGTCACCCCCGGAAGGCAGGGGGCCTTGGTACAGCTCGCCCAAGGTCCCGTGGCACGCTCCCCAGACCGTCGGCGAGCGCGGGGCGTGGTTCTCAAGGACCTCCGGTAAGGAATTCAGCACCGTCGGCCTCCCTCCGGCCGACGGGACACGGCGGGGTCTTCGCTCAAGGAGAAGTGGCGGAAAAGGGACACGGACTTGCTCTCCTTCCGGCGCCGTGCACCAGACACGGGCGAGGAGGAGGACAGGCCGCGGCACGCTCGCCGCGAAGGCGCCGTGACCGTCGACCCGGTCCTCGAGGTCGCAGTGGTCGGTCCCGCCAGACAACTTCGGGCGGGTGCGGCCGGCAGGTGACCGGGCTTGCGGGAAGTCCCATGGCGCCTCGGCCCTGGCTGGAGGCCAGGTGAGTGACGTCGGAGTTCGGGGGTTCTCGCACACCGTTGCGGGACAGCCCCGGATTTCCACCGGGTTCCCTCTTACGCCGCACCAGTGCGGTCACTTGGTACGGACCGATCGCAGCGTCAGCGTAGACGCGGTGCCTTCAATGCGACAGGGGGCGGTTCAGCGGTGTCCTGATGTGAGTGGTGGGGGAGGGAGGAGCGGTACGGAAGTACACGCTTGAGACAGCAGTGTTGATCTGTGGCCGGAAAACGACTGCGTCCGACTGACCTGTCCCGTCACACTGGGCCCCACGACCTCACCGAGCGCTCGGTGACCGACCCTGGAGGCTTCGCCTTGTCGCCAGAAACGGCTTCCCAGGACGAGACGGAGAGAGGCTCCGGTAAGAACCGGAGCCGTGTGGGAGGGCGCGTCACCCTTCGCGGTGATCTTCGCCTCGCCGTGCCGGACGCCGCCGCCGCGGTCGGGGTCACCGCCGCCGTCTTCGTCTTCCTGTACGTCCGGATGGAGTCCGGTACCTCCGCGACGGTCGCGGTCATGCCCTTCATGGACGACCCCCGCACGTACTGGATGTACCTGCTCAGTCAGGCGTTCGGCTGGTCCGCCCTGTTGTGGGCGTGGGGGACGGTGATGATCGGACTGCTGGTCTCCGGTACCAGGCCCGAAGCGCTGCGCGTCTCGCCGCAGACCCTGGAGCGCTGGCACCGCACGACCAGCCTCACCACGATGGCGCTGATGTTCGCGCACGCGCTGATGTTCGCCGCGGAACTGGTCCGGTACGAGGCGCAGCTCGGCTGGGCCGAACGACTGTGGGCAGCCTTCGCCGACTCCTTCGTCCCCGGCTGGTACGACTCCGGCACCGGCCAGATCGCCATCCCCATCGGGCAGGCCGCCCTCTACCTGGCGGTGCCGCTGGGGCTGCTCTTCTACGTGCGCCACCGCATCGGAGCGAGGACCTGGCGGGTTCTGCACCGCTTCGTGATCGTCGTCTACGTGCTCAGCGTCTGGCACACGCTGCTGTACGGCACCAACGTTTGGTACGGCGAGTGGCCACGCACCGTGCTCTGGCTGCTCCAGATTCCTGTCGCCGTCCTGCTGCTGGCGAGGCTGGTCGGGCCGGCGCGACGGAGTGAACGGCTGGGCAAACCGGAGTCCGCCCGCCGGCTTCCAGGGTGGACCTTGCGAGCCGCGGGCCGCGTCGTCGTCGCAGGTGTGGCCGTGGCCCTGCTCGTCGTGGCGCTCTCGGGACGGGACGGCGGACGCGAACGGCCGGTGGAGCCGCCCTCCACCAGTCCGCATCCGCACCACAGCTGATCGGTCCCGGAGATGGACGACGACCGCCGTCGTGCCGGCGGTCGTACGGTTCAGTCCCTGCTCCGGTTCCCAGGTGTGCGGCTCGCGACAACCTTGAGGACAAAGCGGCATATGACGGGTTCGCATCGGTGCGGAACGAGCCCTTCCCTGTCACCATGGCCGACTGTGAGCCACACCGAGAGCCTTGTGCGTGCCGTGCGGGCCCTCCTTTTCGCGCTGGTGTGCGTGAGCCTCGCGGGGAGCGGCCACGCGCTCTCCTCCGCGCATGCGGTCTCCCCGGAGGTGCTGGTCGCGGCGTTCTGGTCGATCGTCGTGGCCGCGTGGTTCGCCGCCGGACGGGCCCGCGGACCCCTCGCCATCTGCGCGGGGACGCTCGGCACCCAACTTCTGCTGCACGCGGCTTTCAGCTGGGCCCACACCGTTCCTGAACCGGGCTCGTCCTCCCACGCGTACCCAGGTGCGCACATGGGAGGGGCCGGGATGCCGGACGCGGCGAACCCCTCCGCCTGGGACACGCTGGCGACCGGTGACACCTCTTCCATGACGGCCGCCCACCTTCTCGCGGCCCTAGGCTGCGCCTGGTGGCTGTCCCACGAAGAGCGGGCGCTGACGCAGCTGGCCCACGCGGCGAGCGCGGAGTTCGTCCGGACCTTCCGCATACCGCTTCCGGCGCCCTTGGTGGTTGTCCGGTCGCGTAGCTTCCCGGCTCCCCGGTCCGATCCCGCAGCCGGTCACCTCGTACTCGGGCACGTGGTCACGCGGCGCGGTCCACCGGTCGCCTCCCGCCGCCCCGCAGACGCTTCCGACCGCGTTCCGGAGGCCGGCCTCGCACCGACCCCGCCGCGTCTCGTCCATCCCTGACCCAGGGGGCCGGGCGAACCGGCTCCACCCCGGCACCCGCCACCGCGCGGGCAGCCAGTGTGCTCCCACACCGGCGTGCCGCCCCCGTTATGTTTTCTGCGGCTCCGCAATGGGGCCGCTGGCCTCCGGGCCCGGCATGACTGTGTCCCCCTGTCGAAGGCATGACCTGGGGGGTGGTGTCACCGGGCCCGAGGGGTGTTCGTCGGAGACGCTGATCAGAGGTCCGGCCACCGTCCGGTCCGGCGCGATGCCGGGCGGTTCGCGGGCGGCAGGTCTGCATAACGTGGATGCGCGAGCACGACACCCGAGCCGAGGCCGGCACCGTCAACACCCCCGGGGAGGGGCGCGATGTTTGAGATCGAAGACGTGGGCGTGTTCCTGGGCCTGGACGTCGGCAAGTCCGCTCACCACGGTCATGGGCTCACCCCGGGCGGGAAGAAGGTCTTCGACAAGCCGCTGCCCAACAGCGAACCCAGGCTGCGGGCCGTCTTCGACAAGCTGACCGCGAAGTTCGGCACCGTCCTGGTGATCGTGGACCAGCCCGCCTCCATCGGCGCCCTGCCGCTGACCGTCGCCCGCGACGCCGGCTGCCAGGTCGCCTACCTGCCCGGACTCGCGATGCGCCGGATCGCCGACCTCTACCCCGGCGAGGCCAAGACCGACGCGAAGGACGCGGCCGTGATCGCGGACGCCGCGCGGACGATGCCGCACACCCTGCGCTCGCTGGAACTGACCGACGACATCACCGCCGAGCTGACCGTGCTGACCGGCTTCGACCAGGACCTCGCCGCCGAGGCCACCCGCACCTCCAACCGGATACGCGGGCTGCTCACCCAGTTCCACCCCAGCCTGGAACGCGTCCTCGGACCGCGCCTCGACCACCAGGCCGTGACCTGGCTGCTGGAGAGATACGGCTCCCCGGCCGCCCTGCGCAAGGCGGGCCGCCGCAGACTCGTGGAGCTGATCCGCCCCAAGGCCCCGCGCATGGCCACCCGACTGATCGACGAGGTCTTCGACGCCCTGGACGAGCAGACCGTCGTCGTCCCGGGCACCGGCACCCTGGACATCGTGATCCCCTCCCTGGCCGGCCAGCTCGCCGCTGTCCACACCCAGCGCCGGGCGATGGAAGCCCAGATCAACAGCCTGCTGGCGGCCCACCCTCTTTCGAAGGTCCTGACGTCGATGCCCGGCGTCGGCGTCAGGACCGCCGCCGTCCTGCTGGTCACCGTCGGCGACGGCACCAGCTTCCCCACCGCCGCCCACCTCGCCTCCTACGCCGGCCTCGCCCCCACCACGAAACAGTCCGGGACCTCGATCCACGGCGAACACGCACCCCGAGGCGGCAACCGCCAGCTCAAACGCGCCATGTTCCTCTCCGCCTTCGCCTGCATGAACGCCGACCCGGCCTCCCGCACCTACTACGACAAGCAACGAGCCCGCGGCAAAACCCACACCCAAGCCCTCCTCCGCCTCGCCCGCCAACGCATCAGCGTCCTGTTCGCCATGCTCCGCGACGGCACCTTCTACGAATCCCGCACGCCCGGGAACGTCGAACTCGCCGCATAACCCAGCAACCCCGAACCACCCCAAACCCGACAGGGATGCCTTGACGAAAGACATAGAGGCACCCCGCCGAAATCACCGACCCCCCATCGCCGACAGACCGGCCGAGCAAGGCCGACACCCGGCAGACTGATCCCTCAGGGTGAACGTGCGCATGCGCTCCGCATGGCCGGGGAGGTTTCCCCGCAAGGTCACGCGGGCCCTTCGCCTGCCCGTTCACGGAGTGAGCCACGGTGCGAACCAGCCTCACCGAACAAGAGATCAGCGACTACCGGGAAGCGTTCTCCCTCTGCGACAAGGACAACGACGGGAAGATCACCGCCGACGAACTCGGCGCTGTCCTGACATCTCTGGGCCACACCCCGACCACGGCCACGCTCCAGGAGATGCTCCGCGAAGCCGACACGGACGAGGACAGGGAGCTGGACTGGCCAGACTTCCTGACGATCGTGGGCCGGGACCTCGACATGAGGAGCAACGACGACGATCTCCTCGAAGCGTTCCGCACCTTCGACAAGGACGGAAGCGGATGCATCAGCACCTCCGAATGGCGCACCGTGATGCAGTCGCACGGCGAAAAGCAGACCGACGAGGAAATCAGCGAGCTGCTCCGCGAAGGAGACGTCGACGGCGACGGACAGATCAACTACGAAGAGTTCATCAAAACCATGCGCACACCATGACAGCGGGCGCCCCTGTGCCCCCCGCCCCGCACAGACGGGGCGGGGGGCACAGGTGTTAGTGGCCAGTTGATTTCCACTGGCTGCTGTCACACAGGCCCTGTGACGTGACGGTCCGCGGGCGTCGTCGGGGGGGACAGGGCTGGCGCCGCCGGCCGGGTGCCACGCGTGACGGGGCCGCGTCAGCGGACGCTCTCGACAGCGAAGCTGAAGCTCAGGGGGGTACGGCGTCGGGGCGGCCGGCGACAAGGAACCCGCGCGGACGAGAGCGCCGGTCTCGGCCTACGGGACGGTCACCAAGTAGCGCATGGCCTGCGGACCGGCAGCCTTCCTCACTCGCGGAACCCCGTCCACGACGCGCAGCAACAGGCACTCGCTGGGCCTGAGCCCCGCATCGCGCCGGTCGGCCTTCCTCACATGCGCGAACCACAGGCCGGTGCCGGTCGGGCCGCAGTCATTCTCACGGACGAACTCCTCCAAGGCGCCCCAGTCGACCATGGAGAACGCCTTCTCGGGCTCATGGAGGTAGCCGTCCGCGTCCCAGCTCAACCGGGGCTGGGAAAGCTCGATGAGGGTGTCCCCGTTCTCCTGGGCGTCCTTCAGGGCGTCCGCGTAACCCGCGGCGTTGATGCTGACCACCACTCCTTGTACGGCATACGCTCCCTCTCCTTGATCCTTCTGGTCCTCACGACCTGCCCACATCCCACCGGGGGCACACACCCGGGGCACCTGGCGTAGACGGCCCGGCCCCGCCCGCCCCCCCCGGCCTCATGTTCCACGGCATGAGTTCCGTCCGGGAGCGTCACGCGCCCATCGGACACGGACTACGGGGCTGCTTGATCGGCCTTGGCCAGGGCGGCGTCGATCTCCTTGATCATGTGGGCCTTCAGGTCGCCCTTCACATGCTCCTCGACCGCCGTACGGACGTCCTCGGCACGGATGGCGTCCTTGGAGTTCTTCCGGGCGGCCTCACCGGCGGCCTGGGCCAGGTCCGCCGTGAACTCGGCGGCGATGGTCTGCAGTGCGTCCTGAGCGCCGGTATCCAGACGGCATTCCCGGTCACGGGCGCAGAGCTTGACGGTGCGGCTGAACTTGTGGGATGTGACGTCGGTGCTCCGCTTGACCTTGGCGCCCTCTGGCTTGGGAGCCGTTGCCTTGGAGCTCGTTGCCCGGTCCACCCCTGCGAGCGGACGCCCGCCGTCTCGATCAGCCACGCCACCAGCCGCTGCAGGGAAGCGGACTGTGCTGTTGGCGCGCCCCTCACGGAACATCCAGTTCAGGCCCAGGCTCCGCAAGTCGGAGTCCGTTGAGAACGCCGCTGAGATGTGCTTGGGCATGACCCTCGTCCTTCCTGCGGCAGCCGACTTGGCACCCTCGAGGACCTCACCCAGGAGATGGGTCAGAGCACACTGAACCGCGACAACGGCCTTCTTGGACACCCGCAGCTTCGACTGCTGCCTCATCGTGAGGAGCACGCCCACGGCCTTCGCCGGTGAGCCCACCGCCGCTTGCTTCGACGCCTTCTTCGCGGTCACTGTCACAACAGCTCCTTGCCTTGCCGGCCTCTGCCGGACGCAGATGACCTTGGTGTCATGAACCTTCTCCACCAACCCTGCACCTAAGCCCCCTTTAGAGGACGTTAAGTCCGTTTCTGGTAGCGGCCGCGTCCGGGTTGTTCGAGGAGCCCCTGGCGGACGAGTCGTCCCAGGCGGGAGCGGGTGACG
>NZ_JBEYXW010000068.1:0-11672 GCF_040645195.1 Saccharomonospora sp. NPDC046836 | reverse complement strand
GGAGTTCGCGCTGCTGGAGCTGTTCCTCCGGCATCCGGGTCAGGTGCTCTCCCGCGAGCAGATCCTGTCCCATGTGTGGGGTTACGACTTCGACCTGGCGGGCACCCCCGGCCGTACGCACCTCGACAGGAGAACCATGGCTGAGCCCCGTTACCCCCTGCTCGTCGGACTCCCTGGCGGCCGCGTCCAGGACGCCGCCAAGCTCGCCGCCGACGGGGAGCACGTCTTCACCCTGTGCCGTAAGCGCGGCCGCCCCGACGGAGATGGCGGCGGCCTTCCGTACTGCCGGGCCTGTGCCAATCGCCCCAACCCGATCAGCCAGCAGGCCGGCCGTTAGGACACCCCCGCCCGAGCAAGGGAGGAACCATGGGAGCCGAAGGCTTCATCACGTACCAGACCGGCACGGACGCCCAGAAGGCGTTCGAGGATGCCGTCGAGAACGCCAGGTACGAGTACGGCAACCGCGGCTACACCGGGACCATCGCGGAGAAGGACGACGTCACCGTCGTCACCACCACCCCGATGCCCCTGGACGAGGCCAACGAGTACGCCGGGCGGCTCCTGGCCGCCCGTGACTCCCCGATGTCCGACAAGCGGGGTCCGGCCGGTGCCGTGCCCGTCCTGACCGGCGAGCGTACCGTCGAGGTCGTCATCACGACCGCCGACGCCCCGCCGGGCGGGTTCGAGGGCAGCTACGAGGACGCCGCCCGCGCAGTCCTCACCGCGCGGGGTCTGCTCGCCGAGGGCGAAGAGGTCGCATACGGCGTGACCGGCTCGTACCAGTTGCACCCGATCACCCGCCGCCCGTACACCGGCACGATGAAGGTGCCCCTGGTGAACGGGCCCCTGGAGCACACCGGCTGGCTGTTCTTCGGAGTCGCCTCCTGCTGACCAGAAGCAGCGCGTGCGGCGGCAAGCAGAAGGGCCGGGTCCCCCGGGGGTTCTCCTCGGGGGACCCGGCCCTTCTGGGCTCGGTGGCGTGGAGCAGCTCCCCGCCCGGGGAGCCCGTTGCGGGAACGGAGCTCCTGGTGGGGGCGCGCCTGTCAGTGACGAAGCCGGTCAGGCGTCAGGGGTCTCTAGGTCGGAGCGGTACCCCCGGCCCAGCCGGTTCTTGGCCCACGCCCGGATGTCCGTGGGGCGCCATAGCGGCTTCCCGTTGACCGTCGTGTGCGGGGCGGGCAGCAGGTGCTTCTTTTTCGACCAGTAGTAGCGGATGGTGCCAGGAGCCACGCCTGCCTCCTTGGCCACCTCGGCGTACCCCCACAGATCATTCTGCTGTGGCTCGTCGACGCCGCCTCCGGGTTCGTCGCCGGTCACGCTCTTCGGGTCGTTCGCCATGGTCGCCACCTTCGGCACAAGGAGAGCCGGCCCGCCCCAAGCGGGGCAGCGGGTCGGCCAAACAGAATCGACCCCCCGACCATACAACACTTCGTTGTATGGTCGGGGGGTCGATTCGAGGTCCGCGTCGCCGCCGGCCCCCGGCTGCGGCCGGCGGCCGAGGGCGACGCGGCGGGAATCAGGCGCCGGGCCGGCGGGCGGTCACCACCCGGACGCTGCCGGGAACAAGCGTCCAGCCGGCCTCCTCGAACTTCCGGCGGATCTCCCGCAGCTGCGCCTTGAACGGACCGCCAGCGGCGGTCACGTACCGCCCGTCTTCGACCCACATCGCCATCACGTGACCGTTGGAAGCGGGCACGACGAAGACGCCCGTCACCGCCGGGTCATGGCCCGGGACTCCCTAAGATTCGAACAATTGGGCCGTCGAAAGTGTGCACTTGCAAGTGGGGGAGATCTCCATCGCGGTTCCCGGCACCGTGCCCAAGGACTCGGCCATCATCCCCAAGTTGATCATCCCAGTGGTACGTTCCGCGCTTAGTACTCCAGCTGTAGATCGCGATCTTCATGTCTGGGATGCGGCTTGTCGCCGGTAATGGCTGGTGAGGGATCGCTGCTGATGGAGCCGTCGCCAGTGCGACCAGCCGAGCCGATAGGCCATGTCGTGGCGAGGCTGGACGGCGACCGTGATGAACAGGCGCTGGATCTCGTTGCAGGACAGCGGGACCAAGCCGTCCGGGGCGGGGCTGCGTGCGTGTTCGTCGGCACGGACTACCGCGAGGAAGGCGTGGGCGAGCATCACGAGGGTGACCCAGCGGGTCCATGAGCGGTAGCGGCGGACTTGGTGCTCGTCGAGCCCCGCCAGCCCTTTCTCGGCCTGGAAGGTCTCTTCCACACGCCACCTCGAGCCAGCGGTCTTGACCAGCACAGTCAGCGGGACTGGCTTGGTGGAGTGGCAGCGGTAATAGGCGTGTTCACCGGTAGTGCGGCTGCGGCGGATCAGGAGCTGGTGGCTGCCCGGGGTCGCGGCGGCGAGGTCGACGACGGCCCAGTCGTAGAACCGTTGTCCCTTCGCACCACGTCCGGCCGAGAGCTTCTGCCAGGCACGCTTCGGCACCTTCTTCACCAGGGCATCGGCGCGGAATCTACCTGCACCTGTGGCCATTTCGGCCGAGCAGGCCACGGCAAGGACATAGCCGATGCCGCGCTCCTCCAGCGCCGCGCGCAGTCTCGGGTTGCCGCCGTAGACCTCGTCACCCGTGACCCAGTCGACGCGGTGTCCGGCATCCCAGAACCGTTCGATCATCCTGAGGGCCAGGCCCGGCTTGATCGCGAAGACGGTGTCTTCGCCGAGCCCCGCCGCCCGGCAGCGATCCGGATCATCCGTCCAAGAGCGCGGAATGTACAACTCTCGGTCCTCCGCCGCGTGTCCCCGGGCGCCAGCGTAGACGAGGTAGACCGCGACCTGGGCGTTCTCGATCCGTCCGGCTGTGCCGGTGTACTGGCGCTGGACCCCGACGGTGTGGATGCCCTTCTTCACGTCGCCGGTCTCGTCGACGACGAGCACCGCGGCTTCGTCGTGGAGGTGCTCGACGACGTATTCGCGCACGTCGTCGCGGACGGCGTCGGCATCCCAGGAGGCCCGGCACAGCAGATGCTGCATGCCGTGCGGGCTGGCCTCCCCGGTCCACCCCGCGATTGTCCAGCAGTTCTTGCGGGGCAGGTCCGACAGCAGGCCCAGTACCAGCCGCCCGGCTCGCAGGCGGGGCTCGTATCGGGCGAACCGGCCCGCGACGGGGCCCATGGCCGCCGCGAACGCCTCCCGCCACCGGGCAGGATCTATGCTGTGACCTGCGGCCACCATCTCATCGTCAGTCCACACAACTCACGATGATCAACGGTGGCCGGACTCGTCCACCCACCGGGCCCGGCCAGCACCATCACGCTCTACGGGCGTTCGGTGAGCAACTTCGCCAGGCGGTCGGCGAATTCGGTGAGCCAGTCCAGCCGTGGTCCGCTGCGGGCGATACGAAAACCGTGGCGCCGGCCCCAGAACGCAGCCTGGACGGCATGGAACTGGGCCCACCGCTGGACGCGTTCACGGTCGAGTGCCGCGGCCTCGGCGAAGACGTCCAAGACGCGGTGGACAGCCTTGCGCAGGTCATCCGCTTCGAGGAGCGTCAGCGCGCGGGACTTCAGCAGTGTGCCGCCGTCGTAGGCGGGATCTCCCACGTACCCCTTGGGGTCGACAGCCAGCCATGGCTCTCGGCCGGCACGCAGGATGTTCCGGGCATGAAAGTCGCCATGGATAAGGGTGTCCGGCTGGGCCCGCCCCAGCTCTCGAACGGTCGCCACGGCGGCACCCAGCACCTGACGCGGCAGCGCATGCGTCAGCTCCTCGGCGTCCTTGCACAGCTGCTCCTCCCAGGCATCAGCCTGCTCACGCAGCCGGGGCAGGCCGGGCGGTGCGGGGATGGCCAGGCGGCGATTGAGCCGCCCGGCGACCGTCACCACCTCGTCGCCGTCCTCGACCTCCGCCAAGGTCGACGGCTGAACCCGCTCCAGCAGCATCGCGAAGTGCTCGTCGTCGCGCTCATACAGCAGGACGGCGCCGCACCCGCCCCACGCAACGAACGCATCCGGCTCATGGACATTGCCGGGATGCGGAAACGACACCTTCAGCACGGCGCTCTCCTCAGCCCGTCGGCGTACCGGAACGATGACGCCAACACCCCCGTGCATGACCTCGCCATCTGGTACACACCCCCAGCGCCCCAGCAACTCCTCCACGATCCCAGGCAGCTCGGCGAGCCACACCGCCCCGGCCTCCCCCTCGCGGTCGACGGTGCTCCGTGCGAACTCCTCTGGCATCGCGATCATCCCGGCACCCTACGCGCCAGCCCGACACAGCCACCAAGTCCAAAGCTGGCGGCTGCCGCCGCCCGGCAGACCGCGCACTTCGAAGATCGCGATCTACAGCTGGAGTATTACTGAGGTTGAACGCGTGGTGTCGTAGGGGGTGACGGCTGGCCGGTGGCTGCGGTATCACCGAAGGTATGCGGTATCCACAAGGGGGCGGGCTGACCGCCGAACGGCAGGCGTTCCGCGAGGAGTTACGGCTCAGGGCGGCTGAGCGGTTCGCCCTGGGCGAGGGCAGTACAGCGATCGCCAGAGATCTGCGGGTCAGTGTCCGCTCGGTCCAGCGATGGCGTCACGCATGGGCCGAGGGCGGCCCGCGATCCCTGCGGTCGCAGGGGCCAGCGTCCCTCCCAAGGCTGAGCAGTCGGCAGTTCGCGCGGCTTGAGGCGGAGCTGGCCAAGGGACCGGCCGCGCATGGCTGGGAGGACCAGCGCTGGACGCTGGCCCGGGTCAAGACGGTGATCGGCCGGCGCTTCCATCTGACGTACACGATCCAGGGTGTGCGGAAGCTGTTGGTGCGTAACGGCTGGTCCTGCCAGGTTCCGGCCCGTCGCGCCATTGAGCGGGACGATGACGCGGTCGCGGGGTGGGTCAAGGAGGTGTGGCCCCGCGCGGAAGGTTAGCGGCGGCCCGTGGGGCCTGGCTGGTCTTCGAGGACGAAGCCGGCTTCTCCATGACGCCGCCGCACGCGAAGACCTGGTCGCTACGCGGCCGCACCCCGGTGGTCCGGGTCCGCGGCCGTTCCCGCAGACGGATATCCATCGCCGCGCTGACCTGCTACAAACCCGGCCACCGATCGAGGCTGATCTACCGACCGCGACGGGACGACGGCAACCGTGACGGGCGCAAGAGCTTCTCCTGGCGCGACTACCGGGACCTGCTGATCGCCGCCCACCAGCAGCTCGACGGCCCTCTCGTGCTCATCTGGGACAACCTCAACGTCCACACGAAACCCGCGACTGGCTGACCATCTACTACCTGCCGCCCTACGCACCCGACCTCAACCCCGTCGAAGGCATCTGGTCCCTCCTACGGCGCGGATGGCTCTCCAACGTCGCTTTCAGCACCCCGGAACACCTCGTCCAGACCGTCCGGCGCGGCTTGCGGCACATCCAGTACCGCAGCCACCTCATAGACGGCTGCCTCACCGAGACCGCCCTGACCATCCGACCTGCCTGACCAGCAGCACGACATCCCGAGTTCAACCTCAGTAGTTCCGTAGTATTGCTTCGTTCCAACTCCGTCCATTCCAGACGCGTTTCTGTAGCCAGTTCCTTGATATGTTCGAAGGAATAGCTCTTCCGCCTCGGAGCGACTCTTTACCATGACGCTCGTCGCGCCATCGGCCAGAGATTTGGACGCCCTAAGTGGCTGCTGTTATTCCGAACTTGAGGAGTGCTGGTCGAACGGGAGTCACCTGAACTCCCGACCCGACCGGTCCTCCCCTGCCGTCGTGACCTCCGCGTCCATCACATCGAGCGGCAGCATGACCGCGCGCACCGGGTGGACGTCACGTCGCCGAGGTGCCCGGCCGCACGGCGAGGCCGGAGCACCCATAGGCACGACGCCTGGCGTACCGCCATCACCAGCGTCCTCGCAGCAGTGCGCAGCTTGTCACCCGAGCGGTGGGAGGCGAGGACGTCCGCAATGGCCAACCGGCGGCGACTGTGAAAATCGCTGTCCGATCACCGGAGCACGGTGATAGACACCCGGCGTGGAAAAGAATCTTGAGTTCCCTGACCTGTTGCGACTGATCGATGAACGGTCGACCGCCTTCCGCGCCGTGGTCGCCGCCGCGCCCGGTCTCGACGCGCAGGTGCCGACCTGCCCCGGGTGGACGCTGTTCGATCTGGTGAAGCACCTGGCGGTGCATGCACGATCGTGTGCAGCAGAAGCAGCCAGAGCCCTGCTGGTGTAATGGCCAGCCGTTTCAGGTAGCCGGTCTCGCCAGCGGTGATGCGGGCGGCCCGTGCGCGTGCTGCGGCTTTTGCCGCAGCTTTCCGTGCCCGCTTGACCTCCTGGGATTCCCTCGGCATCTGTTCAGAGTGGGGCGTTTCGGTGCTGTGGGGCTCGGCCTTCCACAGTGCGCCGACCAGAAGTGGTCTTGTGCGCCCCGCTGCTGGTGACCATCGTTGGCTGTGGCAGCCGACAGGCGATGGCCTGGGCTCATCGAGGGGGAAGCGCTCTTGTCGAATGGTCGGGTACGGCTCAGCGGCGGTTCGGCGTGGCAGACGGACTTCCGGCGTCGGACCAGCGGCCAGCCCGTGCTGTCGCCCATGGAAGTCGCCACGGTCCGCCGCACACTGAACGGCACCCTCACCGAGCTGCAGCGGGCAGTCGACGCACACTCAGTCGCGGAGGCCGCCGACTTGTACGAGGTCGCCTGGCACCAGGCGTCGCAGGCACCACCCAGCGCGACCCGGGAGCAGCGTGCCCGTTTGAAGGCCTTCAAGGAGGTTCTGGCTTCGCGGAGCTGGCGCGAGGCTGAACGGCGCCAGGCCGCACAGGGCGGATCTGCGCGGGCCGTGTCACGCCCGTCGCGACGTGTGGTTCCGGCTGTGCGGCCGGCTGCTGAGCCGGTACCTGAACGTCGGGAGACGGTCTGGTCATCGGAAGCCGACACGGGCGGGCCGGCCGCCCGGCTGTCGAAGGCCGCGCCCTGTGTGCCGGGCCCGCAGACGGCAAGCCGGGTCGAGTCCCCGACGGCGGTACTGGCAGGACGGCTGTGGGAGATCGCGACCGATGTGCGTCCGGTGCTCGAGCAGACCGCCCGTGCCCGTGGCACCATCAGCTGGCCCGCCATGCGTAAACGTCTGCCCGCGCTTCCCCGTCTGCACCGCGATGACGAGAGCGTCGTCCTCTGGCTCGTCGATGAGGACCGTCAGAAGGGCGAGCCGTTGCTTTCGGCGCTGGTCACGGTCGGAGACCGGCAGATGCATCCCCGTTTCCCGCAGATCGCCGAACAGCTCGGACTGTCCGCAGGCGGTACCCCGGATGAGCAGCTCAGCGTGTGGAGCTACGAGGTACTGAAGGTGTACCAGCACTGGCGCCACCGGCGTTGACGAGGGCTTGGGTGGGCAGCGTGTAGCGCGTGGGGATAACACTTCTCGGTCGGTGGGTCTCCGGGTGCGCGGCTTGCCGGGCTCACTGGCCGCTGTCGACGAGCCCGCCCTGCATGTTCGGACGGCTGCTGTGGGCGTCACCCGCCCTGCCCGCCGCCCACGGCCTGACCACCGCACGACCCGCGGGATTTAACAGCACGTCCCCTCCTGCTCTTGGTGCTTGCTCTTGGTGGGCTTGCCGTCGAGCTTGCCCTGGCCGCCGGCAGGCTTGCCCACCGGCCTGCCGCCCGGCTCGCCCGCCGAGCCCGTCCGCTCGGCTCGGTCCCCGGCGCACACGCTGACCGCCATCACGAGCACGTCGCACACACCCCGCCCTACGCCGCCGCAGTCGGTACCAGAGGGCCAGCCACCACCAGGAGGACACCGCCGAGGACGGCGGCCGGGGCGGTACGCCTCAGCACGCCTGCTCCCCGTGCTGGGTGTACGTGATGACCCGCCACCGGCCGTCGTCCCACTGCTCCACCTGGGCCGTCGTCCGGTACCTCATCGGCTGTCCGCTCGGCAGCGGGACCGGCGTGCCGTCGCGTGTCGTTTCCCAGTCCTTCAGGTCCACACAGTCCCTGACGGTTGCGGTGGGCGGGGACGCCCCGGGGTCCATCTTGGTCACCTCCGGCTCATGCCCCAGCCGGCCGTTGGCCCGCGTTCCCGCCTCGCGCATCGTCCGCACGTCCCGCCGGACCGTCGCCAGTGCCTCCCCCGAGGCGTAGTCCTCGATGCGCGTGCCTCCTTCTGACGGCTTCTGGACCGCCACAGCGAGTTCCCGCCACATCCCCTCGTACGCCGCCAGCACCGCCCGCTCCTCGGTCGGCCTCGGGTCCGTCGGCGCGGACGGGGACGACTCCGCGCTCGCCTCCGGCACCGCCGCCTTCCGGTCCGAGTCCAGGGCCGTCTCCCCGCAGCACCCTGTCAGGACCACCGCCAGGACCACCGCTCCGGCCGCGCCACTCCACCGCCTGTACATCCGAGCCCCCTCTGATCACGAACACGACCACGCCACCGTAGCCACCCCCGCACGCCAGGTGACCACATCTCTCTCCCTACTACGCGGAGAGAGGTGCCGCCGTCGGGGACCGGCTCGCCCAGGAGGCCCCACCTGCACCAACAGGCGGTGCCTGCATCGAGGCCGTCCCAGTGGCCCTCTAATGTTGCGTCTGAACGGCCGTGCGCGAGCCGCCGGGCAGGCCACGCTGCGTCACCTGGACAAACAAGGGAAAGCTCGCCGGGTACCGGCACTACTCGCACGTATTCGGCGGGGCGAGCCGACCGACGCCTCCCGGGCCTGGCCGGCGACGTGGACAGTTACTTCCTCGACGGCAGCCCGCGCGACCCGGGTACCGAGGACGGCCTACGAGCGGCTCTCGCAGAATTCGAGGAGCTGCGCTGGACCACGTACGAAGGGCTGCGCTCCTGTCCCGCGTCCTCCAGAGCACGACGGCGTTGAGGGAGCAGGCCGAGCGTGCCGAGCTGGTACCCCGTCCCGTCGCGGTGCGCCTGGTGGATGGTGGCGCGTTCACCGTGGCACACGTCCTTGGCCTGCTGCGGCGACCCGGTAGGTGTCGTCCAGCCCCGCGCCTGCTCCGCCAGGTGCTCCTCGACGCGGGGGTCGGACCAGCGATGCGAGGGGCGAGGGGCGAGGGAGGAGCGTGCTGAGCAGCCGGCGCGTTGGTCAGCCACTGACAGTGCGCAGAAAGTGATCTGCGTCTTCCGGGTCGCCCAGTTGGCCCAGCTCCAGCCAGGAGCCGTCGGCAAAGGCGAGCCTGAAGGTAGCGAACCCGCGCGGCTGGCCCGTGTCACCCTCGATGCAGGCGTGGTCGAGAGTGAACTCCGTGACCACCTGAAAGTCGTCGGCTTTGGTCGGTGACAGCCGGCGGCGAGGGGACGCAGCCACGCAGATACGGTCGCGGGTCAGCATGACCAGGCGCTGAGGACTGGGCGAGTATCCGTACCACCGCAGCAGCAGCTGGCCCGCAGTCAAGCTCCAGTCCCCGTCGAAGACCTGGTCGGTCGGGTCGTGCCCGCGCTCGCTCTCACGAGAGCCACGCCGACCGGAGCGCTGTGGGGCGGACGGAGTCCGCGGCTGTCCGGCCTGCGCCCCACGGCCCCGTCCCCACAGCCACCGGTCAACGTGCCGGCCGAGGCTGTCGATCAAGATCACCGGCACGACAACCACGCAGAACACCACAGCACCGACGTACCACAGCCAATGGTGGCGTGATTTCAGGCGTCCGCTACCCGCGGCGCGGTGGATGTCCTTGGGCGGCTGGGGGATGCGCCTGTGGATCTCACACCAGACCAGGGCCACAGGGTCCTCGCCCAGGATCTTCCGCGCCCGCCGCTGCACCTTGCGCTTCGCCATGCCGATAACTCTATTGCCGGCCTGCAGAAGTCCGTGGAGAGGCCCTGAACCAGAAGGAACTACCGGATACTCACCGGGGACGACGCCGGGCCTTCATCCTCAGCCGTGGTAGAGGAAAATCCGGGCGGAGGCCCCGTCCGATGGGGCCAGCACCCGCCTTCCCTCGGCGCGCAGGCGAAGGCGTCTCGGCGGCCTCCCGCGGGCCCTCGACGGCACCGGGCCAAACCTCCATCGGGCCTCACTCCCCCACGGCAAGTGCTGAGCAGCGGTCTGGCCGCGGTGCAGTGCCAGCTTTCCACCCCGGCTTCCCACTTGCGCCGGCGCAGCACGTGGTCGCTGAAGAGTTGTCGGCTCCGGTCGAGCGGTTCACCTACCTCCGCGTCGCCGCGCCGCCCATACGGCGACGGATGCCAGCGCTGCACTGATTGCGCGGCCCAGGTGCGCAGCTTCGTATCCGGGTCCTCGAACAGACCGACCGCCGCCCGTAGCGCCACGGTGCCGCCGCGCGTCGAGCAGCCGGAATGCGGCGACGCGGACGTGCCGCGGCCGCTCGGCGTTGGTGCGCACCAAAAGCCAGTCAGCGGACAGTTCCTTGGCCGAGGGCAGCAGGGACGTGGCAGTCTCGCGGACGACCCCGGCAGCAGGGTCGTCGAGGAGCGGCCACAACTGCTTGGCATCCGCGCAGTCCAGTGCCCGTATCACTGCCACCGCTCGCGCCCGCACCCCCGGCCGCCGGGTGCGCGAGCAGAGGCCGCAGCAGCCTGGCGTCCGCGGGGTTCCCACACTCGGCCAGCCCGATGAGCGCGCCGGGCGGCAATTCGGGGTCGTCCGGTGCCGCGCACCGCTCCCGGTATCAGGCCGACGGGTCACCTCCCTCAGTGCCCACACTGCCGCACACACGCGCTCTTTTGCTGCTTCCACCACACGGATTGCGGCTACAGGGAACGATCAGCTCATGACCTTCAGCGATCCCTCCGCAGGCCACTACACGGCCACTTTTCCCCAGCTCCGGGACTGGGGCTTGATCTGGGACACGTACGACCCGGCTGCCCACGGAACCCACCGGATGCCGCACTTCTACACCGTGGCGCGGCACGAGAATTGGTGGGGCAGCGCAGTGCAGATGGACGTGCTACTCGTCCTGGCCAAGAAACACGGCATACCGGTCGCCTGGATCACGCCCGCCCAGACATTGAGCAGTCTGGCCGCAGCGGGTGCCGACCACGACGACAAGCTTGCCGTCCTGGTGGACAGCGAAGACGGCATCCAAGCCCTGTGCCGCCTCAAGCTCGAAGAGTGCACCGATGAATGGATCGCCGGTGAGGTCGAGGCAGGAGAGAAGGCCATGGCGGCATGGTCCGACGGTCACCGTGAAGCCGCCGCGTGCCTCGCCGTCGCCGGGGTCGAGCAAATGCTCCACAACCTGACACACGTCCCTCGCGGGCGAGGTGCTCACAAGAGGCTGCAGAAGGCCGGCACGAAGAAGCCGAACGACTACCTGCCCAAGCACCAGTACGTCCTGGCACCGCTGAATGCCTTCTACACCCCGTACGACCCAGGTAAGGGCGATGCGGTCCCGACGACCCTCTCCCGGCACGCTGTTGTGCACCACTTGCCCCTGTCCCACCTGAGCCCAGGGCACTGCATCATCGCCGTCATGCTCCTCATCTCGATCATCCGCGAGACTCAGGAACGCTATGACGGCATCCGGGACGACTTGCTCATGCAGGCCAGCGACTAGGGTCGGCGTGCAGATGGTCGGACTGGCCAGCTAGAGGCGAGCCGTCCGCCAAGCAGCTAGCGGAACTGATAGCTGACCGCTCTGGCCCGGCCAGGGGCCAGGGGTGGCTACGATGCGAAACGACCTGGCCCCGGCAGTTGAGCGCACGCCGCGTCGTTCAGCGCGCCTTTTCGAGAGGCCGGCAGTCAGGTCCAGTTCG
>NZ_JBEYXW010000067.1:0-12100 GCF_040645195.1 Saccharomonospora sp. NPDC046836 | reverse complement strand
GGTCGGGTCGTGCCGGAGTTCGTCCTCCGCCCGTGGACCTGACCACCCCCGAGGCCGGAGCGTCGGCCCCGCACCCGCGGGGATGCTCCGCTCGACGCCAACGCGATCACGGCCGGGAAGATGTCGGCCCCGCACCCGCGGGGATGCTCCGGCGCCGAGGCGAAGGTGGACGTTGCCGGACTGGTCGGCCCCGCACCCGCGGGGATGCTCCCCACGCACCCCAACCAGCTCGCTCACCTGCGGCGTCGGCCTCGCACCCGCGGGGATGCTCCGACGTCATGGCCGAGCTCACCCGCGACATGCGGGTCGGCCCCGCACCCGCGGGGATGCTCCCCGCCCTCGGTGCCCGAGTACTCGGTGCCGTGCGTCGGCCCCGCACCCGCGGGGATGCGCCGACGCCCCAGCGACTGCGGGCGGCCTCGGTCCAGTCGGCCCGCACCCGCGCGGGGGTGCCCTGCGGCCCACCGTCGACACCCGCGGCCGGCGGTGCGTGTGCGGGACGCAGTACGGGCGGGAGGAGCTGCTCGGGCTGCCCCTCGCTGAGCGGTGGCAGATGGCGGCATGAGGTATCCGGAATCACAGGACAAGTTGTGGAAGCTCGTGAGATAAGTAAATCAAGCCGACGGAACAACTCGTTCGAACCGTCGCGTGATCCCAGGGGGGACCATGAGAACCATCGCTCAACGCTGCGCGGACAACGGCGGCATCACCAACATCACCCTCGGCGAACTCCGCGCCGAACTCGGCAAGCAGAAGCTCGGAAGGTACGTCCTCGGCTCCATCCAAGAACTGCTCACCGACGACAGCCTCGGCTGGTTCCCCACCGAGACCCTCAACCCCGACCTCAACACCGCCCCCCGCCAGGAGCAGATCGTCTGGGTCTACTCCTCGGCCGCCGGCCCGGCTGCCGACGCCATCGACGTCATCCTCAAGCCGGGCGGCCGCGACGTCGCCGCCGTCCTCCGCAGCCTGCTCGGACAGGGACACGGAGAGCTCTCCACCGACGAGAAGATCAAGGCCATTCAGGAGATCGTCAACGCCTGACGGCACGCCTTCCCGAGCAGCACGAGCAGCTTCTGCCGGAATCGCAACACATCGGGCTATGAGGTGGCATGATCCCCCCACGGTTCATATGAACCGTGGGGGGATCATGCGATTGACGAGAGAAGTGCGTCAGCAACTGCTGAAGCAGAACGAGGGCTTCGAACTGAAGATCCCCGGGCGCTCGATGAAGAACTCCTCAGAGACTCGGTGGTACCGGATCTCGGGGGGCCAGCTCATCATCCGCGCCAAGGGCAAGACCTCCTGGGCCGACAGCCACTACGACAACGAGTACACGGCGACCGATGAGCAGGCGCATCGCTTCCTGCGGGACTAGTCTAGGCAGCCCTTTCGACGAGCTCATGGAGCGCGCCGGTGAGGTCGGGGTGGTCGCCCCGGAACGCTGACTGGAGGAGGTCGGCGCAGGCCACGAGCGTGGCGGCGCGGCCGGCGGACGTGTCCAGCACGTCCCGGAGCTCGTGCCGCATTCGTGCGGCGGTGTGCGGTGCGAGTTGGGAGTAGGCCACCAGCAGGGTGGCGCCGGTGGTGAGGTTCGCGGCGTGGAGGTCGCCGTGGGCGCATTCCCAGACCTCAATGTGTGGGGCGGGGTGGTCGGTGAACTGCGGGACGGCGCGGTCGATCCATTCCTGCCGGACGGCGATCCGGTCGGTGCGGACGGCGGCGACCGTGGCAAGGGTGGCCCGTACGGCGCTGAACCAGGCGGTGGAGAGCTCGGTCTCCTCCCGGAGCACCGGGTCGGCCGACAGGAGCGGCTCGTCGACGAAGCCGGTCAGCTCTGCCCGGTAGGCGTGCGGGGTGTCCGTCCAGTCGTACACCCCGAACAGCACCGGCTTGCGCACGGTGGGACAGGCGCGGGCGGCCTGCTCGGTGCCCTCCCGGAGTTTCCCGCCCGCCCTCTCTGTCGGCGCGGACAGCAGGCGGAGCAGGCGGCGGCGACCGGCGTGCCGGGGCGGATGAGCTCGGCGATCTCCGGGGTAGCCAGGTGGGGCAGTTGAACGACCGCCACTTCACGCGGCTGCGGCCGCTGCAGGTCTGCACGTGCGGTTGCGATCCTCGGTCGCCCCGGAGGACGACCGCCACTCGTACGTCGGGTCGATCGACCGCAGAGCCCCCGCCCAGTTGCGATCCTCGGTCGCCCCGGAGGGCGACCGCCACCCGCGTTCGTTGTCCTCCTTCTCCATGTCCTCGTAGTTGCGATCCTCGGTCGCCCCGGAGGGCGACCGCCACCTGGGCGGAGATCGCCGCCACCGCCATGCCGGGCGTCGTTGCGATCCTCGGTCGCCCCGGAGGGCGACCGCCACGCTGGGTGGAGTGGAGGGGCGGCCGTGCGCCTGGCAGTGTTGCGATCCTCGGTCGCCCCGGAGGGCGACCGCCACCGTGTGGCCGATGTACAGGGCGACGTAGACGGCGGCGTTGCGATCCTCGGTCGCCCCGGAGGGCGACCGCCACCTCCTTGTCGTCCTCCCAGGCGTTCGTGTCCCGGTTGTTGCGATCCTCGGTCGCCCCGGAGGGCGACCGCCACCGTCTCGGTCGAGGTCGAGGAGGGGGTGTCGGCCGAGGTTGCGATCCTCGGTCGCCCCGGAGGGCGACCGCCACGCCGGGCGGCCTGCGTCGACCTGTGGTGGATGACGCAGTTGCGATCCTCGGTCGCCCCGGAGGGCGACCGCCACCAAGCAGATCTCCGCCGTCGAAGGCTTCGCCCTGGAGTTGCGATCCTCGGTCGCCCCGGAGGGCGACCGCCACTTCCAGGCGCTGCCCCGGCCCGACTTCGAAGCCCTCAAGTTGCGATCCTCGGTCGCCCCGGAGGGCGACCGCCACTTCAGGCTCTCGGCTACGAGATGACGACCACCATGTCGTTGCGATCCTCGGTCGCCCCGGAGGGCGACCGCCACGCCCTGACCCCCGAGCAGGCCATGCAGATCGTCGCCGTTGCGATCCTCGGTCGCCCCGGAGGGCGACCGCCACCATGAGCAGGTGCCGGGCGCCCTCGACACCGACGATGTTGCGATCCTCGGTCGCCCCGGAGGGCGACCGCCACGCGATCGGCGGCGTCACGCAGCGCATGAGCGCCATGTCGTTGCGATCCTCGGTCGCCCCGGAGGGCGACCGCCACACCGTTCCTGTCCCGGATGAGGACCCGCGCAGCGAAGTTGCGATCCTCGGTCGCCCCGGAGGGCGACCGCCACCCTGGTTGGTCAGGGGTTTTGACCGTCTGAGTACTCCCGAGAGCCAGCCGAAGAATGCCCATTAGTGCACATATCCGACATCCTCCTTAGGTGTGATGGGCGTGTCGCGTGTGTGCTTGAGGTTCCGAAGCGGAGCGTGCCGTCGTCTACAGGATCAGGTCGCTGCGATGTGGGTGAGGTGCTGCCGCTCCGAGAGTTTGGACGGTTTCTGTGCCTGAGGGGGGCAGTCGGTAGATCCGTACACTGTCGGTTTCGGTGTTGATCAGGTCCTCGATGTCGTATGTGAGCTGCAGCAGGGTTTGGTCGTCCGTGATGATCTCGAAGACGGATTTTTGCACGCGGATGCCGTGTCCCTCGCAGAGCTTGGCGACGCGGCGGAGTCTGCGGCGGCCTTCGGGCGTGGTGGTGTCGACGTCGTAGGTGAGGAGGAGTTCCATCAGGCTGCGGTCCAGGGCAGGTAGGCGGGGAGGTCTCCTCGGAGGTGTCGGGCCAGGATGCGTGCTTGGACGACTGGTAGGAGGCCGGCGGGGATGTCGCGGCCGACGATGGGGTGTTCCCAGGGCTGTGTCTTCCAGTCCTGCCAGGCTGTGATGACGGCTTTCCGAGCGTCGTCGGTCAGGTGGACGGCGCCTCCGGGGGTGGTTTGGAAGTGGGCTGGGCGGAGTTGCCGGCGGTTGAGCAGGGTCAGGGCGAATCGGTCGGCCAGTGCGGGGCGGAACTCTTCCATGAGGTCCAGGGCGAGAGCCGGTTTGGCAGGGCGGATTCCGTGAAGGAAGCCGATGTAGGGGTCAAGGCCGACTTGTTCGGCGGCTCCGTGGACGAGTCCTCGGAGTAGCCCGTAGGTGTAGGAGAGCAGGGCGTTGACGGGGTCGGTGGGCGGCCGGCGGTTGCGGTGAGAGAAGGCCGGGATTCCGTCGGTGGGCCGGATGGCGAAGGCCAGGGCGGCGAAGTGGGTGCGGGCGGCGTTTCCTTCCACGCCCATAAGAACGTCGAGGGATTCAGCGGTGCTGGTGGCTGCGATGCCCTCTGCCAGTGAGGCGGCTGCTTCGCGTAGGCGGTTTTTTGATGTGGTGGTGGCGTCTCTGGCGGCTCGCAGGAGGACCCAGCGGCTGTTGCGGATCTTCCCGGCGACGATGTTGCGGGCGATGCCGAGTCGGGCTTCGGCATCTGCGTGGCATTGGTGTTGGGCATGGCGGAGGAGAACGTTGCCGTGGATGGCTCCGTCGAGGCGGGCGAGGTAGCGGCCTCCTCTGGTCATCCAGGTGACCGGTCTGCGGTCTTGGGCGCAGCGGGTGATCAGTTCCGTGGAGAGGTTGATGTGGCCGTACAGGACGATGGCGTCGATGCGGCGCAGTGGGAGTATCTGGCGTCCGGGGGTGTCGGGTAGGTGGACGCGCAGGCTGTCCTGTTCGAGACGGAGGTCGGCGCCCTGGGTCTGTACGTAGAGGGTGTTGAGGAGTTCGGTGGTCACGCTGGGTTGTCCTGGTGGTCAGGGGTGTGGAGTGCGGTGAGGGCTTGTTGGTAGCGGCGGGTGTCGGCGAGGGCTTGGGGCATGCAGTGGGTGGCCATGGAGCAGCGTCGGCATCGGGTGTCGGCTGCAGGGGCGGGGAGGTGGCCGCTGTCGAGGAGAGTTCGGACAGCATGTGCGGTGTGGAGGACGCGGCTTCGCAGGGTGTCGTCGATGGTGATGAGGTGGCGTCTGCGGTCGGCGGCGGAGAAGATGGCGGCCTCGGGGACGGGGCGCTGGAACATGGATTGCAGGCAGAGGGCCTGTGCTGCGGCTTGGACGTCGGCAGGGCCGCCGGGGATGTAGCGACCGGACTTGTGTTCGATTGGCAGGATGCGGCCGTCGTGGTGCAGTTCGACGGTGTCGCATATACCGGTGAGGCCGTAGTCGTCGTGCCAGACGGGCAGGGCGTGCAGGGTGCGGATGGTGCCGCGTCCTTTGTTGCCTGGGGTGTCGACGCGTTGGTGCAGGGGGTGCCGCGGATCGTGGCGGCATCGTCGGTGAAGGCGTCTTCGAGCAGGATGAGGCCGCACTGGCGTGGGCAGTAAGCGTGGTGCTCCAGGGCGGAGAGCGTGATCTGGGTGAGTTCGCGCTCTCCGCCTGGGCTGGTGTGCGGGGTGGTCATCCGGTGGTGCGCGGGAGGAGGGTGGTCAGGGTGATGCCGGGCGGGAGGTCGGTGTCGCGGATTTCGACGGTTCCGTAGTCGGTGAAGGTTCGGGCGTTGACGTCGCCGCGGGCTTTGACGGTGATGCGGTCGAAGAGTTCGTGGGAGGGGGCGCGGCCGAAGGCGTCGTCGTGGGTGAAGACGTACAGGCCGCGCAGGGCGAGGTTGGCGCGGGCGGCGGCGCGGTCGTGTTCGAGCATGATCTCGAAGGCGCGCCAGAAGAGGGCGAGGTCGTCGCTGGTGACGCCGGTGCGGTGGGCGAGGGGGGCGCTGAAGTGTCCGGTGCCGCGGTAGAGGGCGTAGGGGACGACGTACTTGGAGCCCATCTCGGTCTCTTTGCCCTTGGCGTCGCTGTCGTCGGCTGCGCTGCGCTCGCGCCACGCCTTGACGTCTTCTTCCTTGGTGGGGGTGACGCGGGTGATGCCGATGTCGAGGGGGGTGATGGGGTCGATGGTGCGGGAGAAGCCGATCTGGACGGGGCCCTGGACGCGGCCGGCCTGCTTGGTGGGCTTGCCGGTGGTCATGACGGCGCCGAACATCCGCACGTCGAAGAAGTTGCGGCACATCCATTCCTGGGCGGACTTCTGGTCCGTGACCTTGCTGTCGGTGTAGGCGCGTTCGTGCTGGCTGTTGAGGGCGGTGCCGGCTTCGACGTAGATCTCGCGGCCTTCGCGCGGTTCGAGGGTGTTGATGAGGGCGACGGTGTTGCGGATCTTGCGCTTGATGGCGACGTCGGTGATCAGGCCCTGGCCGCTGACCAGGTCGGTGCGGGGCAGGCCGGCGTTGTCGGGGTCGCCGTTGGGGTTGGAGTCGATGGCCTCGATGAGGAAGACGAAGTCGTGCTTGCGGGTGGGGTCCAGGTGAGCGTCGCTCATGGTCATGATGAAGTGGCCTTCGTTGTGCTGTCGGGGTTGGCGGGTGTGGTGCGTCAGCTGGCGGACAGCTGCGGGGCGTCGGCCTGGGCGGGCACGTCGGCCGTCTTCGTCTCCCGCTGGGCCTTCTCCTTGGCCTCCTTGGCTTCCTTGGCGGCCCGGCGTCGGGCTCGGTCCTCGGCGCGCTGGTGGGAGTAGCCGATGATGAAGCGGCCCTGCTGGACGTCGTCGAGGTGGCCGGGAAGGTCGTCGCAGACCCTCTCGTAGATCTCCTCCAGGCGGGCTTCCAGGGCGTGGGCGGCGGCGGGCTTGTCCCGGCGCAGGCGCTTGAGGTGGGCTCCGGCGTCCCGGTAGAGCCGGGGCATGGTGCTGGCGGGCGCGGTGGAGGCTGCGCTGAAGAACTTGTCGCGCAGCGTGGTGTTGATGTCCGGGAGCGCCTCGTACTGCACGGATTCCAGGACGGCGAAGAGCCGTCCCCAGCGGTAGGCGGGGTCGGTGCTGTCCTTGTCGAGCTGGGGCATCAGGTGGTCCTGGGGGTTGAGGGAACGGTTGAGGAGCAGCCTCAGCAGGGCGAGGCGGGGCAGGTCGATGCGGCGGTCCGCGTGGACGCGCTGCAGCAGCAGCGGCAGGGCGCGGGCGGGCGGCCGGATCTGGTGCAGGGCGCTGCGGAGCAGCTCCGGCTCCAGGCCGTGGGGGGCGCTTTTGGGGGCGTAGCGCTCGCCGAGCCAGCGGCCGCAGGACAGGGCCATCTGCCACAGCGGGACGTAGCGGGTCCGGCCCTCCCAGCCGTCCCAGACACCGTGGTCCTCGTACCAGGCCGCCAGGTTCCGGCGGGCGGCCGGCAGGGGGACGTCGATCCAGTCCCGTACGACCAGGCGGGCTTTGTTCAGGCCCAGGGACAGCGCGTAGAAGGCGTCCGTGTCCAGCCCTCCGCCGGCAGTGGGCGCGCGGCTGGTGTGGACGGAGTCGAGGAGGCGCTCGACCTCGGCGGGGTCGGGCTGGTCGTCGAAGAACATGGCGAGCGCGGAGTCGTCCTGGCCGTGGCGGGTCCACCACAGCAGGACGCCGTCGTCGCGGAAGCGGCGCCGGTGCCGGTCCGAGGCGAGCAGGTGGTTGAGGACGGCCATGGACCGTCCGCCGCACTGGTGACACACCGGGGTGTTCACCAGCTGCGTGGCGCCTTCGCGGCCCTGGGCAGGGGCGTTGATGCTGATGAGCTGGCCCTCGTTGCTGCCGCCCGTTGTCGGGACGGCCCCCTTCTTGACCGGCTCCGGGATCGTCGCCAGCAGCGCACGGTGCTCGCCGCACACCAGGCACAGTCCGGACCGCTCCTCGGCACCTCCCTTGCGGGCGCGGACCTCCTGGGCCCACAGCCGCTGCGCCGAGTCCAGTTCGTGCAGCCAGCGCGCGCCGGCCATGACCGCGACCGTGTCCTTCGCCTCGACCTGCTTGGCGTCGACGCCTTCCGGCAAGGAGAACGTCACCGGCCCGACCGAGAAGAACCGCTGCGCGGCCGCGGCTGCGGGCTCGTCCGATGCTGCGGCCCAGCGCAGGACGAGCTCCCGGTACGCCTCGTGACGGCGTTCCGCCTCGTCCTTCGCCTTGTCCGTGACCTTGCCGTCCTTGTCCGCCTTCGCGATGCCGAGGGCGAACTCGGCCGTGTCCACCAGCAGGTAGGGCGGCACCTTCGTCCCCGAACGCTGCACGTAGGGAACCGGCTTGCTCACCACCTGGTCGCGCTGACGGCCCGACACCTTGCGGTGCAGGAGCCTTCCCTGCTGGCCGTCCTCGCCGATGTCCAGCACCCAGTGGATCTGCTTCTCCCGGTAGAACTCCGCCGGCAGCTTGCCGGCGATCCGCTCCCCGTACTCCGTCAGCCGTTGCAGCAGCACCTCAGCCCTCCGCCCCGTCCGCACGCCACCCGGACGAGACGATCGCGACCGCACCCTCGGGCAACGGCTCCAGAGGGACCTCCATCACCCCGTCGGTGACCGAGGCACGGAACCACCGGTACCGCTCCCCGCCGGGCCCGTACTCGATGGAGTGCAGCATCACCCCGAGCTCGTCGCTGAAGTTCACCGCCCGCTGCCCAGGGTCAGGCTTCCCGAACAACGCGGAGAACTCCCGGCACCCCAGGAACGGCTCCGAGAAACACGCCCCGCGCTCGACCCGGCGCCGCAACTGCTCGCGGTACTTCTCCTCCGATGCCGGCGGAAACTTCGCCGACCCCGCCAGCGCCTCGGGCGACACCACGATCTGCGCGTGAATCCGGTAGCGGACATCCCTCAACGCCAGCGTGCTGCGCTGGTCCCGGTCCGCCTCCACGTCGTACCGGTGCCGCCGGTCAGCCTGGAGCTTCTTCACCTCCTGGGCGCTGATGACCGACTTCACCTCGTTGCGGCGCACCCGCATCCAGCTCACCGGACGCAGCACCTCGATCTTCCGCACCACATAGTGGAACTGCGGCTTCCAGAAGATCGCCTCCAGCACCCCACGAGCCGCCGACGGCGGCATCAACGGATAGCTCACCCGCTCCGTCTTCAGCTCCGGCCGCGTGAAGCAGGCAGCATCCCCCCACACCTCCACCACCAGGTCCGGAAACGCCCACCCCTCATTGCCCCGGGCCGCTCTACGCCTCGCCGGCACCGTCGCCCTCATCACAACCGCTCTCTGCCGAGCACCACCTCGCGCAGGGCCGCCGACGGGCGGGCCCTGCACGAGGCAGCACGGAACCACGAGACACGTCGTCACCGACTGTCCCCTACTGATCCCGCACTGTAGGCAGGGGCACTGACAATCAGCCCCCGGAACCCCCAACTCCGGTCCCCGCCACCTGGAACAGGCCCCCGCGGCGGCTCAGAGCACGAAGCCGCCACGGTCCTCCGGACGGTCCGCATCCAGGCCCCGCACCGGGTCGTAGAACCCCCGCCACACCACCAGGTCACCCACGACCGGCTCGGCCAGGCCCGCCTCCAACGCCCGGGCAACCTCATGGCGCGGCAACGTCGCCATGTGCGGCTGCAGCCGCCGCAACGGCTCCGGCCCACACGGATACGGCGACCGCAACGCAGCGATGTCCGCCTCGACAGCCTCCTCGTCCTCCGGCCTGCCCGGGCGGACCACGACGACCGACTGCGCGTACGCGTTGTCGATCATCTGGAACGCGTCCGCCACCGCCGGGAAGTCCCACCGGCGCCGCATCTCCTGAATCTCCTCCCCCATCGCCCTGCTGCCAGCCCCCTGCAAAGCCCACCGCTTCCGGTAGTAGGCCCCCAGCGCCTCCAGGTCGTCCGGGAAGGCCAGGTCCGGGCCGAAGAACTCGGCGGTGGCGTCCATCGCCGCCCGGTAGGACAGATCCTTCGGCATACCGCCGCCGGCCGGCCGGAACACCACCACACGCCCCTCGCCCAGCCGGCCGTCGCGGTTGCAGCGGCCCGCCGCCTGCTGCAACGACTCCGCCGGAGCCCACGCCCGGTACACCCGCGGAAAGTCCACGTCGACCCCCGCCTCGATCAACGACGTCGACACCACGCGAACCGGCCGACCCGCCTTCAGCTCCCCACGCACATGCTCAATCACCTCACGACGGTGCCCGGACGTCATCCGCGTCGACAGATGCCACACCGGCACCCTCACCCCCACCACGCCCGGCTCCTCACCCGTCAGCAACCGGTGCAGCCGCGCCGAATCCCGCGTCGTGTTCACCACCGCCAGAACCTGCTCCCCGCCCTCCTCCGCGATCTCGCGGGCCACGGACTCCCACGTCACCCCCTCCCCCATCCGCCACTCGTACCCGACCCGCCGCAGCTCCTCGAACAGGTTCGACACGTCCCCCACCACCATCCTCCGTGGCACCCCCTCCAACTGCGACAACGACCAGAACGCCGGCTGCGTCGCCGACGCCAGCACCACCGACACCCCGAAGTGCTCCACCAGCTCCCGCAACACACTCAAGATCGGCACCAGCAACCGGTCCGGCAGCGCCTGCACCTCATCCAGCACGATCACCGACCCCGCCAGTCTGTGCAGCTTCCGCATCGCCGACGGCTTCCGCGAGAACAGCGACTGGAACAACTGCACCGTCGTCGTCACCACCACCGGCGCATCCCAGTTCTCCGCCGCCAGCCGGCCCCACGCCCCCTCGGCGCCCTCGCCCTCCAGCTGCACCGCACTGTGATGCTCCAGCACCACCTCCGGCCCCTCCTCCGACCGCTCCTCCGGGTCGAGAAGGTCCCGGTACACCTGAGCCGTCTGCTCGGTCACGCTGATGAACGGAACAGCCACCACCACCCGCCGCAACCCGTGCCGCACCGCATGCCGCAGAGCGAACCCCGCCCCCGCCATCGTCTTCGCCCCACCCGTCGGCACATGCAGCACGTGCCACCCCCGCTCCCCCTCACCCGAAGCCACCGCCTCCTCGAACACCCGCCCCCGCACCCCATCCACCGGCGACACCCCCCGCGCCGCCAGCACCCCCTCCCGCCGCACCCGGAACCGCTCCCACAACGCCCCCATGTCCACCGGCCCGGCCACCCGCGGCGACCCGCCGGCGAAGTGCGCCGCCGTATCCAGGTAATCGGCGTCCACCACACAGCTGAACACCATCCGCGTATACAGATCCAACGCCTCAGCCCGACGCTCCGCCGACCCGATCCCCGCCAACCACGACGGCGGGGCAATCCGCTCCGCCCTCACCGCCTCCGGCACCAGCCGCGCCACAGCCGCCGTCGCCTCCCGCGCCTGCTCAGCCACCACCGAGCTCCCCCGAAGCTCCGCCACCACCTCCTTGACCTTCACCTGATCCGGCAGACCCCCGTGATGCCCCTGCACAACCGCGGCCAACTGCCGGCCCGCCACCCGGGCCGCCAGCACCGTCCCCGCCTCCTTGTGCGGCACCCCCACCCGGCCACCCGACCCCTCAACCACCCCCAACCGCTCCTGCCAGGCACAACACCCCTTCCCCACGTCATGCACCAACCCCAGAAACTCCGCCGCCTCCCCAGCCCCGAACAACTCACCGAACCCCCGCGCCAAAGCAGCCGAACCCCGCAGGTGATCCACCAGCAGATGCCGCACACCCCACGGATTCCGGCTGTGCGCAACCAACTCACGACCCGACATCCCGGCCCCCTCACCGATCGACCACCCACCGAAGGCAGCCACCGTAAAGTGGACCACCGACACCACAACCCAGACCACCCCGAAGCGACCAGCCAGGCCGCTTCGGAACCTGAAGCACACGCACGACACGCCAATCACACCCAAGGAAAATGTCAGTTTTGCTCGCAATCGGGCCTTGCTTAGCTGGTGGTCGAGAGCACTCAGACAGACAAATCCCTGGCCAACCAGGGTGGCGGTCGCCCTCCGGGGCGGCCGAGGATCGCAACGGTGCGGCCGTCGAGGACGCTCGCCTCCCCGGTGAGGTGGCGGTCGCCCTCCGGGGCGGCCGAGGATCGCAACCCCGAGTACAAGGCGGCTGTCGCGGGCCTGGAGGCGGTGGCGGTCGCCCTCCGGGGCGGCCGAGGATCGCAACGACCCGGCGCCCGAGGCCCTGGATCGCTTCGAGGACGTGGCGGTCGCCCTCCGGGGCGGCCGAGGATCGCAACACCAGCTCGCGGCCACGCTTCGCCACCTCGTGAGGGAGTGGCGGTCGCCCTCCGGGGCGGCCGAGGATCGCAACCTCGCGGCCTGACGTCAGGAGACACCCGCCATGAAGTGGTACAACTTCCTCGGCAGCGAGATGCAGCGAGTCAGCGCCACCGAGGAGCTGCCGACCGGCGAGAACATCATCCTCGCCGCCTCCTTCGAC
>NZ_JBEYXW010000066.1:0-12595 GCF_040645195.1 Saccharomonospora sp. NPDC046836 | reverse complement strand
TGGCAAGGCGGTCACCTTCGCCGGTGAGGAATCGGCCACCGAGCAGGGGCGGGGCCTTGCGGCGCCAGGAGCGGCCGAAGCGGGAGCGCAACCGGGCCTGGTAGACGAGACGTTCCTGCTCCAGCTTGATGACCTGCTCGTAGGAGCGCAGCTCCCAGAGCTTCATCCGGCGCCACAGCAGGAAGGTCGGCAGCGGGGAGAGCAGCCAGCGGGTGATCCGCACGCCCTCCATGTGCTTGTCGGCGGTGATGTCCGCGATCCGGCCGATGGCGTGCCGGGCGGCCTCCACCGCGACGACGAAGAGCACCGGGATCACCGCGTGCATGCCGACCCCGAGCGGGTCGGGCCAGGCGGCGGCACCGTTGAAGGCGATGGTGGCCGCGGTGAGCAGCCAGGCCGTCTGACGCAGCATCGGGAACGGGATGCGCATCCAGGTCAGCAGCAGATCGAGGGCGAGCAGCACGCAGATGCCCGCGTCGATGCCGATCGGGAAGAAGTACGAGAAGGTGCCGAACCCCTTCTGCAGGGCGAGTTCACGCACCGCCGTGTACGAACCGGCGAAACCGATGGCCGCAATGACCACCGCACCGGCCACGACCACCCCGATCAGCGCGCGGTGTGCCCCCGTCAGCTTCGGGGCCTGTTCCCTCTCCTCCACGGTCTCTCCTTCGATCTTGCGTACGCATACACCCTGTCACGGACGGTGACGCGTGGGCGGGGAGGGGCCGGAGTGAAGGGAGATCGTCAACGAATTGAGACCCGCTCGCACGTCAGGCGGCCATGTCCTTGAACCGGCTCATGTGGAGCTGCGCGGCGACGGTGATCGTGGCCTTGGCTCCTCCTCGGTGCTTGGCGAAGATCAGGTCGGTCTCGCCGGCGCGGGCCGATTCGGGCTCGTAGGCGTCCTCACGGTGGATCAGGACGACGATGTCGGCATCCTGCTCCAGGGCCCCGCTCTCACGCAGGTCGGAGAGCTGCGGCTTACGGTCGGTGCGCTGCTCGGGCCCTCGGTTGAGCTGACACAGAGCGATGACGGGGACCTGCAGCTCCTTGGCCATGAGCTTGATGTTCCGGGAGATCTCGGTGACTTCTTCCTGCCGCGAGTCCGGGCGGCGCCCGCCGTGGCGCATGAGCTGGACGTAGTCGACGACGACCAGGCCCAGGCCGTGGCGCTGCTTGATCCGGCGGGCCTTGGCCCGGGCTTCCATGATCGTCAGGCTCTCGGTGTCGTCGATGAACAAGGGAGCCTTCTGGATGGCGGGCATGCGCCGGGCCAGGCGGTCCCAGTCGCCATCGGTCATCTGGCCGGAGGTGATGTGCTGCAGGCTGATGCCGGCCTCGGCGGCGAAGACCTTGTCCATCAGCTCCTGGCGGCCCATCTCCAGGGAGAAGAACAGGGCGGGCACGGCGTTCTTGACGGAGACGTGCCGGGCGATGTCGAGGGCCAGGGTGCTCTTCCCGAGGCTGGGCCGGCCCGCGACGATGACCATCTGGCCGGGCAGCAGCCCCGACGTCAGGGCGTCCACGTCGGTGAATCCGGTGGCAAGCCCGCGCAGCCCCTTGGTGCGGGAGCGCTCCTCGATGGCGGCGAGGCCGCCGAACGCGGTCTGCGACAGCGGCAGCACGTCCGTGTCGCCACCCTGGTCGACGACCGAGAGCAGCGCGGACTGGGCCCGGTCGGCGACCTCGGCGGGGTCGCCTTCGCAGGCGAACCCCCACTGAAGGATCCGCGTCCCGGCATCCACCAGGCCGCGGAAGACGGCGCGTTCGCGGACGATGGTGGCGTAGTGCTCGACGTGGCTGGCGCTGGGCACCTGCTGGACCAGGTCATGGAGGTAGGGGGCGCCACCGACGCGGTCCAGGTCTCCGGACCGCGTCAGCTCGGCGGTCAGGGTGATGGGGTCGACCGGCTCGTCGCGGCCGTACATGTCCAGGATGGCCAGGTAGATCGTGGCGTGGGCCGGCCGGTAGAAGTCGGACGGGCCCTCGAGGACCTCGGCGGCGTCGCCGATGGCGTCCTTCGACAGGATCATGCACCCCAGGACGGTCCGCTCGGCGGCGATGTCCTGCGGCGGCATCCGCTCCAAGGCCGAGGCGCCGGGGCCTTCCGAGGCGACGGCCGGGTGCTGGCCGGCCAGCTGGCGGGTACTCACAGTGGCTCCTTGCTGAGATGAGAGGCGGTGCGGCGGCGAGCGCTACTTCTTCTTCGCCGGCGGCGTGGTCCGCAGGGCGGCGGGGTGGCAGCGCGGACAGCGGACCTGTTCGTCCTCGCCGACGTCGAGCAGCCGCTCCATGAGGGTCAGCGGTCGCTCGCCTCGGTTGCAGATGCCGCACCACGCTGGCGTCCCGCCCGCCGAGGAGGCGACGGCGGCGTCGTCGCGGGTGGTGGGGAAGACGCTGGTGCGCCGCTCCAGCTGCTCGATCCGGTGCCGCAGGACCGCGCGGTGGTTGTCCGGGGCCTTCTTGCCCTCCTCGGTACGGCAGAGCCACAGCGCGAGCGACGCGTCCAGGTCCCAGCCCGTCTCGGCAACGGCTTCGGCCAGCTCGGCGCCCAGCTCCCGGGCTTGCTTGCGGCCCACGGCCCAGGGACGCTTGAGATCCATCAGCCACTCGGCGGCGGCCTGGACCTGCACGCTGCCGACGCCCGGCGCACCCGGCTCCTGACCGCCAGGCGCAGCCGGCGCCTTTGGGCTGGAGGGGGAGCCTCCTCCTCCCCCTGGGGGGTGTGGGGGGAGAGCCCCGCCGCTTCCCGGAACGCCGGACGCGGCGCGACCTGGGGGAATGGGCGGGCGACCGCGTCCCGGGACGCCGGAACCGGTGACACCACGTCCGGCGTTCCGGGACGCGGCGCCACCTGCGGTTTTCGTGTCTGCCTTCTCCACTTCCGGCGTTCCGGGACACGGGGCGCCGGCGTGCGGGAACGCGGGGTCCTCGGTGGGGTCCCAGGGCTCCGAGGGCGGCGCGTACTCCGGGTTGTAGGCGGGCTGGCGGTACAGCTCGTAGCGGGTCCGGCCGAACCGGCCGGGCCCGCCGCCCTCGCTCGTCCGACGGATGAACCGGGCGTCGATGATCCGGTTGAACGCCGCGTACACCGCGTCCCGCCCGACAAGCTCCGAGCTGTTCTTGGCCGAGCGGATGCCCTCGGCCTGGAGGTCGCGCCAGATGTCCTTCGGGGTGAACGGCTCGGATGTCTCCAGGCGGAAAAGGGCGTGGAGCAGCACCAGGTAGTCGAGGGGATGGGTAAGGCCGGAGCCGTAGACCATGTGCCGCAGGACAGTGGTCGCAGGCGCCGGCTCGGCCCCACGGACCACGGCCCCAGCCTCGTCGAGGTTCTGCGGCGGCGCCGAGCGAGGCGCCTCGGCGTCGCTCACGACGAACTCCCCACGTCGGACGGGACCGGTCGCGTGGCGGCCGGCCTCGTGGCCAGCCTTTTGTCGTACGGCGTCAGCGCCGGTCCGCAGTCGTGCACGGGACACCTCCTCGGGAACGGATGTGCCCCTCACTCTCCACACGCCCACTTGCCGAAAGGCTTGCCCAACCCACGAAGAGACCAGGTGGAAGGCTTGCCCAGACCTCTGACTGCTCGGTAAGCCTGACGATTCAGCCGCATTTGATCGACTTTTGGGCAGTCGGCCGCCCGATCACCCCAAGTTGTTGATGCTGAAGTGGTGGAAGAATTCGAGTTCAACTGCTGGCGGTGCTGGGAGATCAACGTGATCCGGGGACGCCCCAAAGGGTTCTGGACCACCACGCACTACGAACTGCCGGGAGAGTGGACCTGCTGGTCCTGCGACGCGTCCAACACCACCCCCGACGACTGAGCCCCAGGCCCGGGGTTTCCCCTGCCGGGCGGTTGCGATCTGCGGCCGCCCCGGAGGGCGACTACCAGTCGGCCGAGCCGACCGCTGGCTCCCCGACGCCGTACGCCAGGGAAAGGGAGCACCCCCGCGGGCGCGGGGCCGACGGGTGTACCGCGACGACAACGACGACCCGGTGGGGAGAACCCTCGCAGGCGCGGGGCCGACACCACGGTGCACGCCGATACGCAGGGGCAGTCGGGAGAACCCCCGCAGGCGCGCGTCCGGCACCCATGTCCTGAACACCACCGCAGAACCCCCGCAGGCGCGGGGCCGACTTCGCGCCGGTTGATGACGAGGACGGCGTTGTCGGAGAACCCCCGCAGGCGCGGGGCCGACGCGGGTCGGCGTTCCACCAGATGTCGGCCATGGTTCAGGTCTGCTGTCCGGGCAGTGGGGCGAGGGTGAGCAGGCCGCAGCCGTAGGCGCGGGAGGGGCCGAGGCCGGTGAGGAGGCTGGTGGTGAAGCGGTCGGTGTCGGTGATGCGCAGGCGGCCTTCGAAGGTTGCGCTGCGGAAGACGACGTGCGCTCCGTGTCCGTTCTTCTGGAAGGAATGGCGGTGGCGGGCGGTGATGCGGACTTCGTAGGGAGGGTTGGGGTCTGGGCGGGGTGGCGAGGTGGGGCGAGGGGCGGTGGGGGGTGCGGGGGCGTGGATGCCAGGGGCGGTGGGATCGGAGCGGGTGGCGGGGATGTCGAAGCCCCAGCGGTCGGTCCGGGTGAGGAACCAGTCGAGTTGGGCGGCTGCTGTGCGGTGGCCCATGCGGAAGCCGCGGAGGCGTTTGCCGTTTTCGGCGTGGGTGGTCAGGCGGGCGGCCTGGGCGGGTGTCGCCTTCGTGGGGGTGGCGGTGTTCTGGACGGGGCTGGCGGTGAGGCGGAAGGCGAATTCGCGGCCGACGGCCAGCTGACTGAGGAGGGGGGTGTAGTCGCGGACGGCGGCATGGTCACCGTCCGCGTCCGGCCATCCGCAGTCCTGGATGATGTGCGTCCAGTCAGGGCGTGTCGGGCTGAGGACGAAGAGGTGGGGCCGGTGGGGGTTGTCGGGGTCCATCCGCCACAGGACGCGGTCGTCGGGCTTGTGGTTGGGCAGGCCGCCCATGACGGCGCCGTGTACGGCACGGGGGTTGGAGAGCAGTTTCCTGCTGTCCTTGCGGAGGGGGTTGATGCGGATGCGGGAGAGGTAGGTCATGGTGGTCACCAGCCCAGCAGGGCGAAAGGGTCGTGGTCGGGGTCGTCGGCCTGGCCGTGGGGCTGGTCGTCGTCGATGTGGTCGAAGCCGGTGGGGATGGCCAGCCAGGTGTGGCGGACTTGGCGGCTGGTGAAGGCGCGCTGGTGGGGGTCGAAGGAGACGGGTGCGTCCTGCAGGCGGTCGTCGCCGCGGGGGTCTTCGATGGTGGCTGCGCGATCGATGGTGCCTGTGTGAAGAGGCTGGTGGAGGCCGCGTTCTCGGCCCAGGCGGCGGGCGTACTGCTCGCGGGTGTGGGCGGAGGCCTGCCAGGGCTCGCTGCGCAGGGCGGTTTCCATGTCGGTGGTGCGCAGGCCGAGGCTGAGGGGTTGGGTCGGTGGGCAGGAGCGGCGTCCCAGTGCGAGCGGGAAGGCGGGGTTGCGTACCGCCCTGTCCAGGGTGGTGAGGAGGCCGGGGGGGCCTTCGAGGGCGGCGACGAATACCGCGTCCTGGAGGTAGAAGCGGGTGGTGACGTGGGTGTGTTTGGCCGGTGAGGTGGGCTTCTGGATGCCTTTCGCGGAGACACCTGCCTGCGGCAGGGGGCGGCCTCGGTAGTCGCTGACGGTGTGGTAGTCGCGCAGCAGGGTGCCTGGTTGGTCGACGCGAATCCCGAGGGTCAGGTCCGCGAGCTCTCCCAGGGGTTGTTCCCGGGGGTGTCCTGCCGCTGCCGCCAGCAGGCCGATGACGCCGGACTTGGTGGGTTCCGCGCCGGTGTCGCGGCGGTTGAAGGAACTGCGTACGCCCCAGGACTGCAGAGGGCCGGCGAGGCGAAGCAGCAGCACGGTCGGTTCGTCGCTGCCGTGGGCCGGGTGCGTGTTGCCGGCGGGCTCGGGGGTGGGGGCGGTGGTCACTGCGCGGCCTGCTTGGGCTTGAGGGCTCCGGCCAGGTGGGTGTGCAGGCCTTCGAGGAGAGCGGAGAAGGGGATGGAGGGGCCGAACGCGCTGTTGAGGGCGGCGGTGGTCTTCTGGTGGTCGGTGAACACGTGGGTGGCGGCTGCGAAGGCCGGAGCGTCGCCCCATGTGACGGTGGCGCGTGTGTGTTCCTCGGCGAGCCGGGTGGCGGAGGCGGCGGCGATGCCCGAGGGGGTGGCCACCGGTTGTTCGAAGGCGGAGACGAGGTTGACGGGCTGGTCTTCGCGGACGACGACGGCGACGAGGCTGGGCAGGGTGCGGTGGGCGAAGGAGTTCTGGTAGCCGGTGGGCATGGAGCGCGCGAAGGACGTGGCGAACTCGGTGATGGCGGTGAGGGCCGCTTCCTCGTCGGTGAGATTGTCCAGGAGCTGGTGGAGGCCGACGGAGGCGTAGCGGTAGAGGGTGGCGGAGTTGAAGCCGATGGTGCCGATCATGCCGGCACCGGTCTCCTCGTCGGTCTGCTTATCGTCGACGGCCGTGAAGTAGTCGAACTCGAGCTCCACCGCGTGGGTGGACAGGGCATGGGCGACCTGCGCCGCGGCGTCGACCTTGAGAGCGGGGATGTCCGCGACCATGCGCCCGAAAAGGGCGACGTCGATGGGGTGGCCCGTGCTGAACTGCTCACGAACCGGGAGTTCCTTCACCCGGGAAGCGAGGTCGGCGTCGCTCAGCGCGGACAGTTCGGTTGCCTGGTCGGCGACGAGGGCGGCTACGGCATCGAGCTGGCGCCGGCCGTAGAAGAGGAGGTAGGCCGACTCGTCCTTCTTCTTGCCGCCGCTCAGCTCCAGCGGCGCCAGCAGCGCGTCGGCCAGGCGCAGTGCTGCCGGGCGGTCCAGGCCGGTGTGCTTCTGGATGTCGTCGGCGAGGGCGCCGATGATCCTGCGGGTGCGGGTGGCGAGGTCCTGCTCGGGGACCCGCTCGGCGAAGTGGGTGCGGGTGGCACGCTTCCACGCCTGGGAGGAGACACGAGAGCGGCGGACACCGCCGTAGTAGGCCTCCTTGGGGTTGCCCTGGTCGTCCCTGTTGAGGTTGGCCGGGGGGACCGTCTGCAGGATGTGGAAGTCGACGTACGTGCGCGGCGGGCGGGCGGCGGGCTGAGACATGGAGAGTCCTTACTCAGGGTGTGGTTGGTGCCGCACAGGCGGCATGAACAGCCGGGGCTCGTGGCCGCTTCGGCGGTGGTTACGGGCCCGGATCAGCAGGCCGTGAGGGCTAGGAACCTTCGGGGGGCGGGGCTTCGTCGGGCTGGCGATCGCGGCCGTGGTAGCCAAGACCCCACCCGCGGCGGACCCGGGAGCGTCCGTCGGGGAAGTGCCAGCGCAGGAGGTCCTGCATCAGCTGGTTGTAGTCCAGGGGCTGCCCGATGGAACGCAACTGCGTCACCAGTGCGCGGAGCCGGTAGGCGAAGGCCGCAGTCGAGGTCGCACCGACGGCCTGCGCCACCCGCCGGTCGGTCGCCTCTTCGCTGTACCGCTGGTGCAGGGCGCGCAGGGCTCTGCCGGTGCGGACACCCTGCCGGTGCATCGGCTGCTCCTGGCTTTGCTGATGCAGCCCGTACAGGGCGAGCGCGGCGTGCTCGGCTTCCAGCTCGAGGGTGACGCGGCCGTCGGTGGGTGTCGTGTAGTACTGCCACAGGCGGGGTTCGGTGAAGGCCTTCTTTCCCAGGCCGGCTCTCAGCGCGCTGAGGTCCTCCCCGGGCGGGCGCAGGGATTCCCCGGCGCGTGTCCGCCACTGGCCTTGCTCGTCTGCACGGCCGCTCCAGTAAGGCCTGGGCAGGGAGGAAGCTCTCTGGCCGGGGACGGGAGCGGGCAAGGGTGAGGTGGACACAGGTGTCCCCCCTTTCATCGGGTTGCTGAGGGTTGGCGCTTCGACGCCGGGAGGCGCGCCGGCCGGGACGAACTGCGGGCAGGTGCCGGTGCGGCAGCGTTCTCGGCGGCCGGCGCGGATCAGCCGGCGGTACGTGCAGCGGCGCGGCGGTGGAGGATCACGGCGAGCCGTCGGCGGAAGGACGCTTCGGCAGTGCTGAGACGGTAGACGTGCTCCTTGCCGTCCTTCTTGACGCGGCGGCCGGTGAACAGGGCGGCGGGCGCCGAATTGAACAGGCCCTCCGCGACGCGGAGCGTGGCCTGCCCGGCCTTGTGCTCCCACGCCTCCAGTCCCTGCTCACAGCGGTCGAAGTCGTCGCCGGCCTGGCGCAGGCCGGCCAACAGACGCCGCACGATCGGGTCGAGAGCGTGCAACAGGGTGTCTCCGGGACGTTGGCCCTTGTCCCACGGGATCGGTTCACTGCCCGCGGCCCGGCGAAGGTCCCCTGACAGGTGATTGACGGCCTTGGCCAGGTCCTCCGCCTGGTCGACGACCTCCAGCAGCGCCCCGTAGACGATCCCTTCCGGGTCGAGAGCGGCCACGGGCAGAGGGATCTCGTCGAAGTACATGTCCTCGATGACGGCCGACTGGTTGCCGTAGGCGATCCCGGTCAGCTCGACCCGCAGCGGATACCGGCTGGGCAAGCGGCGGCTGATGGCGCTGAGCTGCCGCACCAGCTGGCTGCTCACCGCCCCGCTGCGGGTGGCGGTCGCCTGCTGGTCCTGGTCGACAGCGTTCACGGCCAGCAGCGCGTCAAGACCGCGCCACCCGGCGCGGCCTGCCGTGTGACGGCGCGGACGCGCACTCTTCACCCCAGACCGCGCGGGGCTCTTACCCCGCCGGCCGGCGGGGCTGTCCAACACCCAGGCCGTGTGCGGTTCCGTGTCCGGGCTGACCTCAAGACGGTCGCCGGCCGCGACCAGCACCCGGGTGATGCGCGGCCCCCGGTCGGTGTCCTGAGAGATGAGACGGATCCGGCGGGCCTGCCACGTCCACGCCTCCAGCAGCCCCCGCGCCGGTCTGCTCTGCCACACAGGGGTCGCACACGAGAGAGTGTCCTTGACGTCGCCTTGCGTACTACGCCGTCGCCACTGCGGCACGTCGTCGGACAGCCCAGCCTGGCCGTACGGGATGTTGAGCAACAACGTCTCGAAAAGCGTCGACCCCACTGGCATGGTCACGCCGAGCTGACCCAGCGGGCCCGTCGGATTGCCGGTCGTCTTCCCGGACTTCACCATCGGGTCACCGACCGCGCCGGTCTTGATGGCAGCCGTGTCCCAGCAGTGGGTGTGCAGCAGCCACCTGGCCGCCTCAGCGGGCGTCAGCTCCAGTACGTCGCCCTCCGTCCGGGACGAGAACAACGGCACGTTGTTCCCGGTGGCCGCCGTCGCCACCAGCAACGCCGACCCCTTGGTCTCCCCCTTCGCCGTCCGCAGGTCAGCCACCTGACCGAACGGCTCCACCGGATCCAGAAGACCGAACAGATGCTGGTGCTTGTCCAGGTAATCAGCCAGCAGCTGCCGCTGCTCAGGGCTGAAAGCCCCCGCCCGGAACATGTCCATCCACGCCTCGGCGTCCTTCGGGCACCCCAACGCGTCCACCACCAACGGCAGCAGGACCTGCCGGAACACCGCCGGACGCTGCGTGGGCAGGTCCACCACGATGTCAGCGAACTTCTCCGCATTCAGCAGAAGCTCCCGCACACCGAACTCCGCCGGCCCCGCCCCAGGGCCACCCCCGAAACCGGAGGCCCCACCTGCGGAAACAGCTGAAAGCCAGCCATCAGATAACAGATTCACCGACGCCCCACCCTTCCCGGGCAATTCCTTACGTCTAGCTCAAACGACAGCAGAGTGGCATACACGGCACCTCCGTGCGGCCCGAATGAGAAAATCGCTCCGGCCCCGCCCCGGTGGCAGCCTCGAACGCACCAGCAAGCGAGCGACAGACCACCACCGCGGGGGTGTTCCGTCCTTACGTCTCCACGACGCTTCGGCCCCGCGCACGCGGGGAAGCTCCACCCCCTGGGGGCGGGCCCCGCCCCGCCCCCAGGCACATCCCCTCAGCGCACCGGCCACCTCTGGGCGAGCTCCACCGTCAAACCCAACACATCGTCGTAATGCACACGATGCTCACCCAGCTCACCCCAGCCCAAGCCGTCGAGCACCAACGCCCTCGCATACCGAAGCCGCGGATGGCCGACCCAACCCGGCAACGGCCCCAGCGCCGCCGCAGCCGACGACGCCGGACCACCAGGCAGCCGCACCGTCCCCGCCAGAACGTCATCGATCAGCTCATCGGCCACATCCCCATTCACCGACAACGCGCGGCCGCTCAACGTACGCACCACCTCCCCCTCCCCCTCCCGAACCACGAGAACCACCTCCTCACCCATCTCACCGTCACGCACCACACCATCCAGACCCCCCTCAGCCCCACCAGAAGCCGCAACCGCAACACGGTGCAACCCCGCCAAGGTCACCCCCTCCTTGTCACCCCGCCGAGTCAGCAGAAAAGGAACCGCGCTCTGCGCACGCTCCCGCTGCCGCTCCTCCCACTCCACCCGCGCGGCACCCGCATCCTCCCGCCACCCCGCCGGCACCAACTCCTCATCCCCGTACACAGCCGCCACCAGCCCAGGCACCCCACCCGGCACCTGCCAGACACCAGACCCAGACCCAGAACCGCACCCCGACCCGGGGCGCAGAGCATCAGCCACCACCGCCGCCGTACGCAGCAGCAGATGACGCCCGTAGATCACCTCCGAACCCCGGATAAAAGCAGGACCACCACACACAGAACCGGCATCCGCACCCTCGACCAGCCCACCCCCAAGCCCCGTCAAGAACACCTGCGGCACCACCAGACCAGGCGGCCTCACCCGCCCCCCATGCCTGTGCAACCGCCCAATCCGCTGCAACAACAAATCAACCGGAGCCACATCGCTCACCAGCAGATCCACATCCACATCGAACGACTGCTCCGCCAACTGAGTCGCCACCACAACCAACCGACGCGGCCGCCCCTCCCCCACCCCAGGCCCAGACACCCCAAGCAACCCCAGACACCGCTCCGTACGCTCCGCACGCGCCCCCGCCGCCAGCCGGCCATGCAGCAACATCACCTCCCCCGCCCCAAACACACCGGCCAACGCAGAGTAAAGCGACTGCGCACGCGCCACCGTGTTACGCACGACCAGCGCACAACCCCCGCCCTCAAGCTGCGCCCGCAGCAAATCCACCACCGCCACATCCGCCTCCTCCTGCGCCTGCCGCTCCTGCACACGCGAGGCCCGCGGCCCGGGCACCGGCTCGCTGCAGACAGCCAGCGCAACACTCAGGTCGGGCCGCCACCCCTCACACGAATCCACCCGCACACACGGCCCCTCCACCGCCGACCAGGCACTGGTCACCGACGGATACCCACCAGGCTCAGGCAGCGCCTCCAACCGCAACTCCTCACGCGACCCGGCACCCGCCACATACGCCTCAACCAGCTCACGACGCTGGCCAGGAGACAACGTCGCCGACAACAGCACCACCGGCACCCCGGCCTGACCCAACCACCGCAGCCCCTCCACCAAAAACTGCGACATATACACATCAGCAGCGTGAACCTCGTCCAGGACGACGACCTTCCCGGCCAGCCCCGCCATCCGCAACATCACATGCCGACTACGAGTCGCCGCCAGCAGCAACTGATCCACCGTCCCCACCACAAACGGACACAGCAAGCCACGCTTAGCCCCCAGAAACCACTCCGCCGGCCCCCCAGCCCCCGAACGCTCCCCCACCCCCCGCGCCTGCCCACCCATCCCATACACGTCCCCCTCGCAGCCGAACTCGTCCACACCCGCGAAACCGAACTCGCCACCCACCCGCTCGCGACCCTCAACGAGCCCCCGCCACTCCTTGTTGAACATCCGCTTCCCGTGAAGCAGCGCCACCTGCGAAGCCAGATCATCACCCCGCCCCAGCGCCTGCAACCACGCACGCACCTGCCCGAACATCGGATCGCTCGTCGCCTGCGTCGGCATGCCCACGAACACCCCGTCAGCCCCGAAACGAGCAGCCAGAATCTCCGCAGCCATCAACGCCGCCTTCGTCTTCCCCTCCCCCATCGGCGCTTCCACCACCAGCAGCCCAGGCCCCTCCATATCCCGCGCCGCCTGCATCACCAGCCGCTGCGAGGGACGAGCCTCCACCCCGAACCGCTCACGGAACGCCTCCGGCCCAGGCCCCGCCAGCGCCCCCCAGCCACCCCGCAGCCCTAGCCTCGTCCACGCCAAACCCGCCCTCTCCCGGGCACCCTTCATGCTCACCTGAGACACGTCGGGAAGACCGAGGAAATGCTCCTTGTCACTGGCGATCCAGTCAGCCATCACGATCAACCCGCTGACATGCAGCTGTACCGCCCTCGCAGGAACAGCCACCGGCTGTACCTCCGCCAGCCCTCCGAACCCCAACTCCACGGTCACGCGCTCGAGCAGACCGGCCTGAGCCACCTCCCAGTCCGCACCACCCTGCAGCTGCCCCTTGCCCCGACGCGGCGGCTGCACCGCATCCTCCTCCGGGAACACCCCGTGATGACCAGCCGCAAGCGGCCACACCCACGCCACATGACGCTCCGCCCAGCCCACCCGACGCGATCTTGTCCACGCGCGGATCCCGCACCAGCAGTTCGGAGGCCTCGCGGTCCGCAGTCAGCACGTTCAGCACGCCCGGCGGCAAACCGATCGA
>NZ_JBEYXW010000065.1:0-12729 GCF_040645195.1 Saccharomonospora sp. NPDC046836 | reverse complement strand
CTCGAACACCTCGGGCGACATACGCAGGAGAGCGTCGAGGAAGCCGGGGCCCGCTCGTCTGCCTGCGGTGCCGGGGCTCAGCCCTTGGCGGCGCGCTTCTCCTCGTCGTCCTCGATGACCGCCTCGGCGACCTGCCGCATCGACATGCGGCGGTCCATCGAGGTCTTCTGGATCCACCGGAAGGCGGCCGGCTCGGTCAGTCCGTACTGGGTCTGGAGGATCGACTTGGCCCGGTCGACCAGCTTGCGGGTCTCCAGGCGCTGCGAGAGGTCCTCGACCTCCTTCTCCAGCGTCCGCAGCTCGGTGAAGCGCGAGACGGCCATCTCGATCGCCGGCACCACGTCGCTCTTGCTGAACGGCTTCACCAGGTACGCCATGGCTCCGGCGTCCCGGGCGCGCTCGACCAGGTCGCGCTGGGAGAAGGCGGTGAGCATGAGCACCGGGGCGATGGACTCCTCGGCGATCTTCTCGGCCGCCGAGATGCCGTCCAGCACCGGCATCTTCACGTCCAGGATGACCAGGTCGGGGCGGTGCTCCCGGGCCAGCTCGACGGCCTTGGCCCCGTCTCCGGCCTCCCCGACGACGGAGTACCCCTCCTCCTCCAGCATCTCCTTGAGGTCGAGCCGGATCAGCGCCTCGTCCTCGGCGATCACCACGCGGGTCGTCAGCGGAGGGACGTGCGACACGTCACCGTCTGAGACGGGCTGGGACTCGGGCTCGGGGACGCTCACGGGGGTGCTCCTTGGCTCAGGGCGGGGTCGTGCTGCTGCTGGATTCAGGGTACCTAGCTGCGCGCGGGAAGCTCCGGCGGGTATAGTCCCTCTAGTGCGCTCGCCGGGTTGGCGGAACAGGCATACGCGGATGTCTCAAACACATCTGTCTGAAAGGACATGCGGGTTCGAGTCCCGCACCCGGCACACGAAATGGAATTTCACCTTCGGGTGGAGTTCCATTTTTTTGTTCTCATTCCGGAGATCCGCTCCCTAAAGTCGGAGTCATGATCTTCCACTCTCTCGAAGTCCGCCAAAAAGCATTGACTCTGCTGCGGGATGGCATACCCAACAGCGAGGTCGCACGCCGCCTCGGCATAGCGAATGGCACCATCGGCTACTGGAAGCACAAAGACCTCGCCAAGCGCGGCGAGTGCCCGGGCCGCAGGTCCCCACTCTGCCCGCGCTGCGACGGACGCGAGCTGGACGCCCCCGCATACGTCCAGCTCCTCGGCCTCTACCTGGGCGACGGGCACATCCTCTGCCGTGCCGCCCACGGCTCCCCCAGTCTGTCGATCACCATGGACGACGCCTGGCCCGGCATCCAGGACGAGTGCGAGTCGGTCATGCGCGCCGTGCTTCCCGACAACAGTGTGCACAGGGTCACGAGAATCGGCTGCCACAACATCAAGGTCTATTCCAACCACCTCCCCTGCCTGTTTCCCCAGCACGGGCCCGGCCCGAAGAACGCACGGAGAATCATCCTGGCGGAATGGCAGCGGGAACTGGTCGACGTCCACCCCTGGAAATTCATTCGCGGACTCATCCATTCCGACGGCTGCCGCCTCACCAACTGGACCGTGCGCACCGTCGGGGGAGAAAAGAAGCGCTACGAATACCCGCGCTACTGGTTCACCAACACCTCGGACGACATCCGTGAGCTGTTCACGGACACCTTGGACAAGGTGGGCGTCATGTGGACGTCCTGCCCGCGCAAAGGTGTTCCGTACAACATCTCCGTAGCCCGCAAACCCTCCGTAGCCCTCATGGACGCCCACGTGGGGCCGAAGTACTGACCTGTCCCCAGCACCCCGGCCCGTGCGGCGGCGGCCCCGAGTGGGGTCAGGGGCGGGTGGCGGGGGCGGTGTCGTCCTCGCCGATGTGGTGGACGCGGACCAGGTTGGTGGAGCCGGAGACGCCGGGGGGTGAGCCGGCGGTGATGACGACGGTGTCGCCGCGCTGGCAGCGGCCGACCTTCAGGAGGTACTCGTCGACCTGGTCGACCATGGCGTCGGTGGAGTCGACGTGCGGCCCGAGGAAGGTCTCGACGCCCCAGGTGAGGTTGAGCTGGGAGCGGGTGGCCGGGTCGGGGGTGAAGGCGAGGAGCGGGATCGGCGAGCGGTAGCGGGAGAGGCGGCGGACGGTGTCGCCGCTCTGCGTGAAGGCCACCAGGAACTTGGCGCCGAGGAAGTCGCCCATCTCGGCGGCGGCCCGGGCCACGGCGCCGCCCTGGGTGCGGGGCTTGTTGACCTCGGTGAGCGGTGGGAGCCCCTTGGCGAGGATGTCGCTCTCGGCGGCCTCGACGATGCGGCCCATGGTGCGCACGGTCTCGACCGGGTACTTGCCGACGCTGGTCTCGCCGGAGAGCATCACGGCGTCGGTGCCGTCGATGACGGCGTTGGCGACGTCGGAGGCCTCGGCGCGGGTGGGCCGGGAGTTGTCGATCATCGAGTCGAGCATCTGGGTGGCGACGATGACCGGCTTGGCGTTGCGCTTGGCGAGCTTCACGGCGCGCTTCTGGACGATCGGCACCTGCTCCAGGGGCATCTCCACGCCCAGGTCGCCGCGGGCGACCATGATGCCGTCGAAGGCGGCGACGATGGATTCGATGTTCTCGACGGCCTGCGGCTTCTCGACCTTGGCGATGACCGGGACCCGGCGGCCCTCCTCGTCCATGATGCGGTGGACGTCCTCGATGTCGCGGCCGCTACGGACGAAGGAGAGGGCGATGACGTCGGCGCCGGTGCGCAGGGCCCAGCGGAGGTCCTCGATGTCCTTGTCGGAGAGGGCGGGGACGGAGACGGCGACGCCGGGGAGGTTGAGTCCCTTGTGGTCGGAGACCATGCCGCCTTCGACGACGGTGGTGCGGACGCGGGGGCCGTCGACGGCGGTGACTTCGAGGGTGACCCGCCCGTCGTCGACGAGGATGCGTTCGCCGGGGGTGACGTCGTCGGCGAGGCCGGGGTAGGTGGTGCCGCAGCTGTGGCGGTCGCCCTCGGCCTCGGGTTCGACGGTGATGGTGAAGTCGTCGCCGCGTTCGAGGAGTACGGGGCCTTCGGTGAAGCGGCCGAGGCGGATCTTCGGTCCTTGAAGGTCGGCGAGGATGCCGACGCTGCGGCCGGTCTCGTCGGAGGCCTTGCGGACGCGTGCGTAGCGTTCTTCGTGCTCGGCGTGGAGGCCGTGGCTGAGGTTGAGGCGGGCGATGTCCATTCCGGCTTCGACGAGGGCCTTGATCTGCCCGTACGAGTCGGTGGCCGGTCCTAGGGTGCAGACGATTTTTGCTCGGCGCATGGTTCGACCCTAGGGCCTACCGACGGGTAGACGATTGGCCGCGCATGACTGGTCAACGACCTTTTGGCGCAAGGGTATTGACAACTGTTGAATTGTGCGCGGGCTCGCTCTGATGAGCGTTCCCGGACCGTTCCGCACCCCCTTTCGAGCGAAAGAGCGAAGGTGTGGACGAATAGGCTCCGCGTCACCGGACGGAAACCTGGGAGGGGTGTTGCGGAGGGGGCCTCTGCGCCAGAATCTACGCGCGTTGTCTCAGCGAACGAGGAGTGGATGATGGCGGTCAACCGCAGGGGTTTCGTGGGTGGTTCGGCGGCGGTGGGCGCGGGGCTGGCGCTCGGCGCGGGGGCGGTTACGGCCTCGGCGGCGGGCGGGTCGGGGCAGGGCCACGGCCAGGGCGGGCACGGTCGTGAGCGGCGGTACGCGTTCACCGTGCTGGGCACGACGGACCTGCACGGCAACGTCCTGAACTGGGACTACTTCACCGACGCGGAGTTCGACGACGCGGACCACAACGATGTCGGCCTGGCCAAGATCTCCACGATGGTCGAGGGGGTCCGCGAGGAGCGCGGCCACCGCAACACGCTGCTGATCGACGCGGGCGACACGATCCAGGGCACCCAGCTGTCGTACTACTACGCGAAGGTCGACCCGATCACGGAGCGCCGGGGTCCGGTGCATCCGATGGCACGGGCGATGAACGCGATCGGGTACGACGCGGCGGCGCTCGGCAACCACGAGTTCAACTACGGGATCGAGGTGCTGCGGAAGTTCGAGGAGCAGTGCAGCTTCCCGCTGCTGGGGGCCAACGCGCTGGACGCGAAGTCGCTGCGGCCGGCGTTCGCGCCGTACGTGATCAAGCGGATGCGGACGCCGTTCGGGCGGGATGTGCGGGTGGCGGTGCTGGGGCTGACCAATCCCGGGGTGGCCATCTGGGACAAGGTGAACGTGCAGGGCCGGATGGTCTTCCCGGGGCTGGTGGAGCAGGCGGCGAAGTGGGTGCCGAAGCTGCGGTCGATGGGCGCGGACGTGGTGCTGGTGTCGGCGCACTCGGGGACGAGCGGCACCTCGTCGTGGGGTGACCAGCTGCCGTACGTGGAGAACGCGGCGGCGCAGGTGGCCGAGGAGGTGCCCGGGATCGACGCGATCCTGGTGGGGCACGCGCACAGGGAGATCGCCGAGTACGTGGTGGAGAACAAGGAGTCGGGGCGGCCGGTGGTGCTCTCCGAGCCGTTGAAGTGGGGGCAGCGGCTGACGCTGTTCGACATCGAGGTGGTGTGGGAGCGGGGCCGCTGGGTGGTGGAGCGGGTGGCGTCCGAGGTGCGGAACTCCAACACGGCGGAGGAGGACCCGCGGATCGTGCGGCTGCTGGCCGAGGAGCACAGGAAGGTGGTCGCCTATGTGAACCAGGTGATCGGGACGTCGGTGGAGGAGATGTCGGCGGCCGAGGGTCCGGTGAAGGACGTGCCGGTCATCGACCTGATCAACCATGTGCAGACGGAGACGGTGCGGGCGGGTCTTGCGGGCGGTGCGTACGCGGAGCTGCCGGTCATCTCGCAGGCCTCGTGTTTCTCGCGGACGGCGCGGATGCCGGCGGGTGAGGTGACGATCAAGGACGCGGCGGGTCTGTACCCGTTCGAGAACACGCTGGAGGCGCGGGTGCTGACGGGCGCCCAGCTGAAGGAGTACCTGGAGTTCTCGGCGCGGTACTACGTGCGGACGGCGCCGGGCGCGCCGGTGGATCCGGCGGCGCTGACCAACGCGGACGGGATTCCGGACTACAACTACGACGCGCTGTCGGGGGTGACGTACGAGGTGGACGTGGCGCAGCCGGTGGGTTCGCGGATCGTGGGGCTGGCGTTCGAGGGGGAGCCTGTGGCGGCGGACGCGCGGTTCGTGCTGGCGGTGAACAACTACCGGGCGAGCGGCGGCGGGGCGTTCCCGCACGTGGCGTCGGCGGAGCAGGTGTGGGCGGACCCGGAGGAGATCCGGAACACGATCATGGAGTGGGTGCGGGAGAAGGGGACGGTGGATCCGGCGGAGTTCGCGTCGGTGGGGTGGCGGCTGACGCGGGAGGGTGAGCCGGTGTTCTGAGGTGCTGTGGGGTGTGGGTGGCGCGGCCGGGGGCGGGGTTGCCTCCGGCCGCGTGGCCGTCTCGTGGCGGTGGCGTGGCCGGGCCCGGGTCAGTGGGGTTCGGCGAGGGGGGTGAGGGTGTGCCGGGGGTGGGGTTCGGCGCCGGGGCGTTCCAGGCCGAAGGTGGTGAAGGCGGTGCGGTCGGGGAGGGGGTAGGGCTGGGTGCCGGTGAGGGTGTTGAGGATGGTGGCGGAGCGCCAGGCGGCGAGGCCGAGGTCGGGGGCGCCGACGCCGTGGGTGTGGCGTTCGGCGTTCTGGACGTAGACGGCGCTGCCGGTGCGGCTGATGGCGGGGTCGAGGTGGAGGCGGTAGTGGTCGTCGATGCGGGGGCGTTCGGCGTGGTCGCGGCGGAGGTAGGGGTCGAGGGCGGCGAGGAGGCGGTCGAGGGGGCGTTCGCGGTAGCCGGTGGCGAGGACGACGGCGTCGGTGGTGAGGCGGGTGCGGGTGCCCTGGGTGAGGTGTTCGAGGTGGAGTTCGACCTGGGTGGTGGCGACGCGTCCGGCGGTGCGGACGGCGACGCCGGGGGTGAGGGTGGCGTCGGGCCAGCCGCCGTGGAGGGTGCGGCGGTAGAGCTCGTCGTGGATGGCGGCGATGGTCTCGGTGTCGATGCCCTTGTGGAGCTGCCACTGGCGGGGCAGGAGCTGGTCGCGGGCGGTCTGGGGCAGGGAGTGGAAGTAGCGGGTGTAGTCGGGGGTGAAGTGTTCGAGGCCGAGTTTGGAGTACTCCATGGGGGTGAAGGCCTCGGTGCGGGTGAGCCAGTGGAGCTTCTCGCGGCCTTCGGGGCGGGCTCGTAGGAGGTCGAGGAAGATCTCGGCGCCGGACTGGCCGGAGCCGATGACGGTGATGTGGTCGGCGCCGAGGAGCCGTTCGCGGTGGGTGAGGTAGTCGGCGGAGTGGACGACGGGGACGACGGGCGCGTCGGCGAGGGGTTTGAGGGGTTCGGGGATGTGGGGGGCGGTGCCGACGCCGAGGACGAGGTTGCGGGTGTGGACGCGGCCGAGGGCTTCGGCTTCGCCGTCGGCGCCGGTCTGGGTGTAGTCGACTTCGAAGAGGGCGCGTTCGGGGTTCCAGCGGACGGCGTCGACCTGGTGGCCGAAGTGGAGCCCGGGGAGGTTCTCGGCGACCCAGCGGCAGTAGGCGTCGTACTCGGCGCGGTGGATGTGGAAGCGCTCGGCGAAGTAGAAGGGGAAGAGGCGCTGGCGGTGGCGGAGGTAGCTGAGGAAGCTCCAGGGGCTGGCGGGGTCGGCGAGGGTGACGAGGTCGGCGAGGAAGGGGACTTGGAGGGTGGCGCCGTCGATGAGCATGCCGGGGTGCCAGTGGAAGGCGGGGCGTTGTTCGAAGAAGGCGGTGCGGGGGGTGTCGGCGATGCCGTGGGCGAGGGCGGCGAGGGAGAGGTTGAAGGGGCCGATGCCGATGCCGACCAGGTCGTGGGGCTGGTCGTGGTCGGGGGTGCGCTGCGCGGTCATCGGGGGGTGTGTCCTTCCACCAGTTTCAGCATCCGGTCGAGGTCGCCGGGTTGGGTGTGCGGGTTGAGCAGGGTGGCTTTGAGCCAGAGGCGGCCGTCGGCGCGGGCGCGGCCGAGGACGGCGTGGCCGTCGTCGAGGAGGGTGCGGCGGACGGCGGCGACCTGGTCGTCGTCGGCGTCGGTGGGGCGGAACAGCACGGTGCTGAGGGCGGGTCGTGCGTGGAGGGTGAGGGCGGGGTGGTGGTGGATCTTGTCGGCGAGGGTGGCGGCGAGGTCGCAGACCTGGTCGATGAGGGCGCCGAGTCCGTCGCGGCCCAGGGCGCGGAGGGTGACGGCCATTTTGAAGGCGTCGGGGCGGCGGGTGGTGCGCAGGCTGCGGCCGAGGAGGTCGGGGAGGCCGGCTTCGGTGTCGTCGTGGGAGTTGAGGTAGTCGGCGGTGTGCTGGAGGGGGTCGAGGCGGCCGGTGTGGTGGACGGCGAGGATGCCGGCGGCGACGGGTTGCCAGCCGAGTTTGTGCAGGTCGAGGGTGACGGAGTGGGCGCGGTCGAGGCCGTGGAGGGCGTGTTTGCGGTGGTCGCTGAAGAGGAGGGGTCCGCCGTAGGCGGCGTCGACGTGGAGGTCGGCGCCGTGGGCGGCGCAGACGTCGGCGAGGGCGGGGAGGGGGTCGATGGCGCCGGAGTCGGTGGTGCCGGCGGTGGCGGCGACGAGGACGGGGTGGCCGGTGAGGCCGGTGAGGGTGTGGTGGAGGGCTTCGGGGTCGAGGGTGCCGGTGGGGGTGGGCACGGGGTGGGTGGCGGGGAGGCCGAGGAGCCAGGCGGCGCGGGGGAGGCTGTGGTGGGCGTTGGCGCCGTGGACGACGTGGAGGGGGGCGGGGTGGCGTTCGCGGGCGAGGAGGAGGGCGAGCTGGTTGGCCTCGGTGCCGCCGGTGGTGAGGAGGGCGTCGGGGTGGTCGGCGGCGGGGTAGGTCTCGCGGGCGAGGGTCCGGGTGAGTTCGGCTTCGAGGGCGGAGGCGGCGGGGGCCTGGTCCCAGGAGTCGAGGGAGGGGTTGAGGACGGAGGCGGCGAGGTCGGCGGCTGCGGCGAGCGCGAGAGGCGGGGCGTGGAGGTGGGCGGCGCAGAGGGGGTCGGCGGGGTCGGCGGCGCCCTGGGTGAGGGCGTGGACGAGGGGGCCGAGGGCGGCGTCGGGGCCGGTGCCGTGGTCGGGCAGGAGGGGGTGGGCGGCGGTGTGGACGCGGCGGGCGGTGGTGGTGGGGCCGCCTGCGGGGAGGGGGCCGCCGCGGTCGAGGGCTCCGGTGCGCAGGGCGTCGAGGACGGCGGCGAGGAGGGGCGCGAGCGCGTCGGGTCCTGCGGTGCCTCCGGCGAGGGGCGGGGTGTTCATGTTTCTGCTGGTCCTTCAGGCGCGCGCGGGCAGGGAGTTCCAGCTTGTTGGGGGGTGGCGTGCGGAGGGGCGGCGAGTGCGGGAAAGGGGTCCGAAAGGGGGATTACGGCGCGGTTGGCGGGCGGGTCGCGGGGTGGGCCTGGTAGGGGCGCGGGGGTACGGCTGAGGGCGGCGGGTCCACTCCCCCGCCGCCCTCTTCGGTGTCGCGGCCCGGTGTTTGCCGGGCCCTGGTTCAGCCGGCGGCCCCGACCCGGCGGTCTCGGACGCGCAGGGCGCGGGCGAGGTCGTCGATCTGGTCGGCGAGGCGGCGGCGGAGGGCGGGGACGAGGTCGTCCTGGGCGAGGGCTGCGCGGCCGAGGGCGAGGGCTTCGTCGTCGACGGCGTACGCGGGGAAGGCGGTGGCGCCGACGGCGGTGGCGAGGGCGGCGCCGCGGCGGCGGGCGAGGCCGGGGGCCTCCTGGTAGTAGCGGTGGACGTAGGGGCGGACGAGGGCGGTCTGTTCGGGTTGCCAGAAGCCCTGGGCGGTGGCGGTGAAGAGGTAGTTGGAGAGGGTGTCGTCCTCGAACATGGCCTCCCAGGCGCGGCGTTTGGCGTCGAGGTCGGGGAGGGCGGCGCGGCAGCGGGCGGCGCCTTCCTGGCCGGTGGCGCTGGGGTCGGCGGTGAGTTCGGCGTCGATGGCGGCTTCGTCGACGGCGCCGAGGACGGCGAGGCGGCCCAGGATGCGCCAGCGCAGGGCGGGGTCGAGGTCGGGGCCGCCGGGGACGAGGCCGTCGTCGAGCCAGGCGGTGAGGGTGGCGGGCTGGGTGGCGCTGTCGATGAAGTGGCGGACGGCGACGAGCCGCAGTCCGGGGTGGGCGTCGGTGCGGTGGGCGCCGCCCTGGCCGCGGGTCCAGTCCTCGGTGCTGAGTCCCTCGGTGCGGCGGAGCAGGTCGCGGCAGAGGGCGGTGAGGGTGGCGAGGGCGGCGGGCCGGTCGTCGGGGTGGGTGTAGACGTCGGCGACGTGGCGGGAGGCGAAGCCGAGGACGCCGGTCGTGACGGCGAGGTCGCTCTCGTGCGGGAGGTGGGTGCGGGCGGCGTCGAGGTAGGCGGCGGGGTCGAGCCGGCCGTCGCGGACGAGGTCGCGGGCGGTGTTCCACAGGACGGCGCGGGTGAGCGGGCCGGGGAGGGTGGCGAGGGTGGCCAGCGCGGTGGTCCAGGAGGCGGGGTCGAGGCGGAGTTTGGCGTAGGTGAGGTCCTGGTCGTTGAGGACGACGAGGTCGGGGCGGTGGCCGGGGAGGGTGAGGGGCTGGTCCTGGGGGAGGTCGAGGTCGAGGTGGTCGCGGCGGGTGGGGGGGCCGGTCTGGGGGGTGTGGTCCCAGGTGGTGACGGTGATGCGGTGGGGGCGGGTGCCGTCGCGGTCGACGGTGAGCTGCCAGGTGGGGGCGGCGGGGGTCCCCGTGTCGGTGGCGTGGGCGGTGAGGGTGTCGACGCCGCTGGTGCGCAGCCAGGTTGCGGCCCAGGTGTGGACGTCGCGGTCGGTGGCGGAGGCGAGGTTGTCGAGGAAGTCGGCGAGGGTGGCGTTGGCGAAGCGGTGGCGGGTGAAGTGGCGGTTGATGCCGGCGAGGAAGTCCTTCTCGCCGAGCCAGACGGTGAGCTGGCGCAGGGCGGCGGCGCCCTTGGCGTAGGAGATGCCGTCGAAGTTGAGGAGGGCGGAGGCGGTGTCGGGGACGGCGTCGGGGTCGGGGGCGACGGGGTGGGTGGTGGGGCGCTGGTCGGCGTCGTAGCCCCAGTCCTTGCGGCCGGCGGCGAAGTCGGTCCAGACGTGGGTCCAGCGGGTGGCTTCGGCGACGGTCTGGTAGCCCATGTACTCGGCGAAGGACTCGTTGAGCCAGATGTCGTCCCACCAGGTGAGGGTGACGAGGTCGCCGAACCACATGTGGGCCATCTCGTGGGCGATGGTGACGGCGCGGGAGCAGCGTTCGGCGTCGGTGACGGCGGAGCGGAAGACGTAGGAGTCCCGGAAGGTGACGAGGCCGGGGTTCTCCATGGCGCCGGCGTTGAACTCGGGGACGAACGCCTGGTCGTAGGAGTCGAAGGGATAGGGCTCGTCGAACTTCTCGTAGTACCGGTCGAAGAGGGCGGTGGTGGTGGAGAGGAGTTCGGTGGCGTCGGCGTCGAGGTGGGGGGCGAGCGAGCGGCGGCAGTGGATGCCGAAGGGCAGGCCGTGGTGGTCGGTGCGGACGGTGTGCCAGGGTCCGGCGGCGACGGCGACGAGGTAGGGGGAGATGAGGGGGGTGGTGGCGGCGGTCCAGTGGCCGTCGCCGTGGTGGGTGGTGATGCCGTTGGCGAGGACGGTCCAGTGGGGCGGGGCGGTGACGGTGAGGTCGAAGTGGGCCTTGAGGTCGGGCTGGTCGAAGGCGGCGAAGACGCGGCGGGCGTCGTCGAGGAAGAGCTGGGTGTAGAGGTACGTCTCGCCGTCGGCGGGGTCGGTGAAGCGGTGCATGCCTTCGCCGGTGCGGGAGTAGGCCATGTCGGCCTCGACGGTGAGTTCGTGGGGGCCGGGGGCGAGGCCGGTGAGGGGGAGGCGGTTGCCGTCGAGGGTGGCGGGGTCGAGGGGGGTGCCGTCGAGGGTGACGGTGTGGAGGCGGGCGGGGTTCAGGTCGATGAAGGTGTCCCCGGCGGCGCGCGCGGTGAAGTGGACGCGGGTGCGGGAGGCGAAGGTGGTGTCGCCGGTGGTGAGGTCCAGGTCGACGGCGTAGCGCTGGACGTCGAGGAACTGGGATCGGGTCTGCGCTTCGTCGCGCGTCAGGAGGGACATGCGGGCCATGCTGCCCGATGGCGCGGGACGGGCACAGGGGGGCCCGGCGGGGGCGCGGGGGTACGCCCCCGGGGGCCGGCTCCTCCGGGGGCGTGGGGTGGTGCGGGGGGTGGGTTCCGGGGTGTCAGCCGTTCTCGTCGGTGGGGCTGTCGAGGAGGGCGCTGATGGTGCGGACGATCTCGGTCTCGGCGGCTTCGGGGTCGGCGCCGAGGGTGGTGAGGGGGCCGCCGCCGCTGAGGTTCTCGTGTTCGAGGAGGGCGAGGAGGAGGTGTTCGGTGCCGATGAAGTTGTGGCCGAGGCGCAGGGCGACGCGGAAGGTGAGTTCGAGGGCCTTGCGGGCGGCGGCGTCGTAGGGGATGAGGTCGGGGAGGGTGTCGGCGGGCGGCTGTTCGCCTGCGGCGACGGCGGTGCGCAGCGCGTCGGCGGTGATGCCCTGGCCGGTCAGGAGGTGGGCGGCGACGGAGTCGGGGTCGGCGAGGAGGCCGAGGGCGAGGTGGCCGGGGCCGATGTGGGGCTGGCCCGCTGCGCGGGCGGCCTCCTGGGCGGCGACGACGGCGTTGCGGGCGCGGGGGGTGAAGCGGCTGAAGCCGTCCTTGGGGTCGAGGTCGCCGCTGCCCTTGGGGACGAACCGCTTCTGGGCGGCCTGCTTGGTCACGCCGAGACCGGTGCCGATCTCGGTCCAGGAGGCGCCGGAGCGGCGGGCCTGGTCGACGAAGTGGCCGATGAGGTGGTCGGCGACGTCACCGAGGTGCTCGGCGACGACGACGGCTCCGGAGAGGCGCTCCAGGGGGTCGGTGTGGCTGCTCTTGATGGCGTCGATGAGGTCGTCGAGGCGTACGGACCGGGAGGGTGTGCTGAATTCCGTCATGCGTCAACCTTAAGTTGACGCAGGGGCATCGTCAACCTTTGGTTGACGCCTAGGGCTCCCCGTCCCCCTCCCCCGTCCCGGCGTTGGCGTTGAGGATCAGCCCGGAGAGCTCCAGCAGCCCGCCGATCCGGAAGCCGGGCAGCGCGCGGGCCTCCGCGGACTCCCAGTCGAGCACCGCCCACGGCCCGCGCCGCACCAGCGCGGTACGCAGCCCCGCCTCGGAGGCCGGCCGCACGTCGTACGCCCACCGGTCGCCGACGTGCAGGATCTCCCCCGGCGCGAAGGGCAGCGCCCCGGCCAGCCGCCGGAAGAAGGCCGGGTCGGGCTTGGCCACGCCCCACTCCCCCGAGGCCGCGACCAGCTCCGTCTCCTCGGCGAGCAGCCCGCGCAGCACATCCGCGCCGCGCGCCGTCAGATTGCCCGCGACCCCCACCACCAGCCCGTCGGCCCGGAGCGCCGCGAGCGCGGGCCGGGCGTCGGGGTACAGGTCGGCCTCGGTGTACGTGTCCTCGGGTACGCCCGCCTCGGCGCGGGCCGCCCGCTCCGCCGCCGCACCGAAGCCGGGCCGGACCACGGCGCACGCCTCCTCGAAGCCGCCCCCGGCGGCGAGGGTGGCGCCGAGGACCGCCGAGAAGGTGTGCGGGGAGACGCCCAGCCAGTCGGCCCACGCCGCGTACCGGCGGGTCTCGTCCACCAGGCACTCACCGACGTCGAGGACCACCGCACGGATCATGGGGCCGAGCATAGGGGCCTGTGCGCGGGCCGCCGGGAGCCGCGCCCGGCGGCCGCAGGGCGTGGCGGGCCTGTACCC
>NZ_JBEYXW010000064.1:0-14172 GCF_040645195.1 Saccharomonospora sp. NPDC046836 | reverse complement strand
CGAACCGCCCGAGCCGGTAGAGGTAGGTAGCCATGCTGCCGACGATGTCGTGTCCGCGCCGTCGGGGCGTCGGCCGCGCGCCGACACTTTCCACTACTGCGACGGCGGTATTTCTGAGAACCGTTACTGCGCAGGGGTTATGTCCACGCGTGCCAGGCCGGTCTGGTAGGCGATCACCACCAGCTGTGCCCGGTCACGAGCGTCCAATTTGGCCATCGCCCTGTTGACGTGTGTCTTGGCGGTCAGTGGCGAAACGTAGAGACGTTCGGCGATCTCGTCATTGGACAGACCCTGTGCGACGAGGGCGAGGACCTCCCGCTCGCGGCTGGTGAGCGCGCTCAGCTGCGCGGGTTCGGGCAGTCGGGCCGACTCGTCGGGCTGGGTGAGGAACCGCGCGATGAGGCCTTTCACGGCCTTGGGGGACAGCAGCGCGTCGCCGCGTGCGACCACCCGGATCGCCTCGATCAGCTGTTCGGCGTCGACACTCTTGCCGAGAAAGCCGCTCGCGCCGGCGCGCAAGGCGGAGAACACGTATTCGTCGACCTCGAACGTGGTGAGTACCAGTACCCGCACGCCTGCCAGCTGCGGGTCGGCCAGGATCTCGCGGGTCGCGGCGAGCCCGTCGACCTCGGGCATCCGGATGTCCATGAGCACGACGTCGGCGCCGGTCTCGCGGGCGAGCGCAACCGCCTCCCGGCCGTCTGCCGCCTCACCCACCACCGACAGATCCGGCGCGGACTCGATCAGCACACGGAACCCGGCGCGGATCAGCGCCTGGTCGTCCGCCAGCAGCACGCGAATCGTCACCCTGCTCTCCTTCCGGATGGGGAAGTACGGCGCTCACCAGGAAACCGCCACCCGGCAGCGGGCCCGCCGCCAGCCGGCCGCCCACCGAGCAGGCCCGCTCCCGCATACCCGCGATGCCCCGCCCGCTGCCGCCGGTCGTGGGCAGAGCGCCCGAGCCGCTCAGGTTGCGCACCGCGACCCGCAGCTCACCCGGTGAGGTGGTGAGCTCGACGGTGGCGGCGGCTCGGCCCGCGTGCTTGTAGACATTGGTCAGCGACTCCTGGATCACCCGGTACGCGGCCAGATCCACCGCGGTGGGCAGGGTCGTGCGCGGCTCGCCGCCGAGTAGTTCCACCGGCATTCCTGCCGAGCGGAACGAGGCGAGCAGGTTGTCCAGCCTGGCGAGCGAGGGCACCGGTTCGGTCGGGGCCGCCTCGCCCGAGTCCCGCAGCACTCCCAGTAGCAGCGAGATCTCGTCGAGCACGGTGCGGCTGGCCTGGCGCACGTGGGTGAGCGCCTGCCTCGCCTGGTCGGGCTGGTCCTCCAGCACGTGCATGGCGACGGTGGACTGGACGTTGATCAGTGCGATGTGGTGGCCGACGACGTCGTGCAGCTCGCGGGCGATGCGCAGGCGCTCCTCGGCGACCCGCCTGCGTGCCTCCTCCTCGCGGGTGTGCTCGGCGCGGCGGGCGCGCTCGGCCATCTCGGCGACCTGCTCCCGCTTGTTGCGCACCACATGCCCCAGCTCGGCGGCGAACCCGATGCCGATGCCGATGTTGAACGTCTCGGTCCAGGTGCCCTCGGGCGTGAGCAGGGCCGCTGTCCCGGCCGCCACGGCCACGAGCGCGCAGGGCAGCGCGGTTCGCACGCCGTTGCCGGAGAGGGTCGATGTCAGGGTGTACGCGGCGCAGGCCGCAGCCAGGATGAACGGGGTGTCCGCACCGTCGACGGTGATGCAGACCAGCGCGAGACCGGACGTCCCCGCGAGCACCGACAATGGCCAGTGGCGCCGCAGCACCAGCAGTGCGCAGGCCAGCGCGCCGAACAACACGCCCATGGCGGTCGGCTTCTCGTACGCGCTCTGGCTGAACAGCTCCGGGGTGTATGCCGCGGTGGCGAAGCAGCCGAACGCGACGAGGATGTCCGAGGCGAGGGGATGGGTCCGCGCGAGCTGCCGGCAGCGGTTGGCGAGGCCCATGGCCTCACGGTACGGCACGGGTGCTGAGGGCAGCGTCCATCAGCCGCGGTACGCCCCGCCTACCACGGCGGCGGTAGCTGCTGTGAGACTACTGCCGTGACCGCACCTCCGAACCGCCCGGAGCCGCCACTGGCCGGTGGCGAACGTGAGCAGCTGACCGGTTTTCTGGACTTTCTCCGCGCCACGGTGGTGTGGAAGAGCACCGGGGTGACCGAGGAGCAGGCACGCAGGCAGCTCGTGCCGAGCAGGCTCACGACGATCGCGGGGTTGCTCGGTCACCTGATCTACATGGAGCAGTACTGGTTCTGCGTGGTGCTCGACGGCAGGCCGGATCCGTGGCGCGAGGCGCTGAGCGAGGACCGCAACGCCGAGTTCCGTGGTGCGCTCGAGATGCCGATGGAGCGGCTGATCGCGGCCTACGAACGGCAGTGCGACACCAGCAGGAGGATCGCCGCCGGGCTGGCGCTCGACCACGAGGTGCCGTTCCGCGGTGAGGGCACGATCAACGCCCGGTTCGTACTGGTGCACATGATCGAGGAGACCGGGCGGCACGCCGGACACCTCGACCTGCTCCGTGAGCTCACCGACGGCCTGGTCGGCGAGTGAGTTCATTTCCACATAGGACCACATAGGACGTAGTCGGGGCGCCCGCGCCACAACCCTCGATCGGGGTACCGCGCCGTCCCGCGAATGGGCATATCCCGAGGAAATCCGGGTCGCGGGAACACGGTGTGGGGAATGACCTCCGCGACACACGGCGTGGCTACTGGATTGGCGCCTGCGTGATGCCTACCGTCCTACGTCAGCGTTGGTAGTTGACATAACTCTAAGCCTTAGGTTTAGGTTGAGGGTTTTCTGGGGTGACACAAGGACTCCCGGGCCGTCGATATCCAGCGCCAGGCACCGAACAGCACCACGATCAGGAAGGCGAACCCGATGACGCCCCCGCACAATTACCTCGCGGTGATCAAGGTCGTCGGTATCGGCGGCGGCGGCGTGAACGCCGTGAACCGGATGATCGAGGTCGGCCTCAAGGGTGTCGAGTTCATCGCGGTGAACACCGACGCGCAGGCACTGCTGATGTCCGATGCCGATGTCAAGCTCGACATCGGCCGCGAGCTGACGCGCGGCCTCGGTGCCGGCGCCTCGCCGGAGGTCGGGCAGAAGGCCGCCGAGGACCACCGCGACGAGATCGAAGAAGTCATCAAGGGCGCCGACATGGTGTTCGTGACCGCGGGCGAGGGCGGCGGCACCGGTACCGGTGGCGCGCCGGTCGTCGCGCAGATCGCGCGCAAGCTGGGGGCGCTCACCATCGGCGTGGTCACGCGGCCCTTCTCGTTCGAGGGCAAGCGGCGCGCGCGGCAGGCCGAGGAGGGCATCCAGGCGCTGCGCAACGAGTGCGACACCCTGATCGTGATCCCGAACGACCGGCTGCTGCAGCTCGGCGACATCGGCGTCTCGCTGATGGACGCGTTCCGTTCGGCCGATGAGGTGCTGCTCTCCGGTGTGCAGGGCATCACCGACCTGATCACCACGCCTGGTCTGATCAACCTGGACTTCGCCGACGTCAAGAGCGTGATGTCGGGTGCGGGCAGCGCCCTCATGGGTATCGGCTCGGCGCGTGGCGAGGGGCGGGCCGTGCAGGCCGCGGAGAAGGCGATCAACTCCCCGCTGCTGGAGGCGTCGATGGACGGCGCGCACGGGGCGCTGCTGTCGATCGCGGGTGGCTCGGACCTGGGCCTGTTCGAGATCAACGAGGCGGCGTCGCTCGTCCAGGAGTCAGCGCACCCCGAGGCGAACATCATCTTCGGCACGATCATCGACGACTCGCTCGGCGACGAGGTGCGGGTGACCGTGATCGCGGCCGGCTTCGACGCAGGCGCGCCGACCCACAAGAAGCTCGAGCCGGGCACCCTCGGCTCCTCCCGCGGTGGTTCCACCGCGACGGCCGAGGCAGGCCAGGTGGGCAGCAACAGCGCCGTGGGTCAGTCGCGGCCGGGTGCCTCGCCCGTCGGTGGTGACAGCGGCCCGACGCCGCCGGTGTCCCGGCCGCAGTCGCCGATGGGCGGCAACGGCCACGGCACCCAGCCCGGCTCCCTGCCGCCGCAGGCCGGCGTCAGCAACCGGGGCTACCCGCCGCCGCCCATCTCGTCCCGTGGTCAGGGCAGCCTGCCCGGTCGTGCGTTCCCGGTGACCGACGACCCCACCGACGACGACGTGGACGTCCCGCCGTTCATGCGGAGGTAGGCCCCCGCGTCCAGCAGCCGTGAAGGCCACCAGGCCCGTGCACAAGCGCGGTGCGGGTGGCCTTCACTGCTGCTCGGGCGCCGATAGGCTCGCGGTTGGTTGTCGACTGAAGTGGAAAGGTGCTGTCCTTGCGCATCCGGCGGGTGGTCACGACGAGGGCAGGCGGCGTCTCGAAGCCGCCGTTCGACTCCTTCAATCTCGGCGGGCATGTCGGCGATGCCCCGGCGGCCGTCACCGCCAACCGCCATCGGCTCGCCACCGAGCTCGGCCTGCGGGAGGAGCAGCTCGCCTGGATGGAGCAGGTACACGGCCGCACGGCGACGATCGTCGACGGCACCGAGGACCGCCCCGCCGAGGCGACCGACGCGCTGGTGACGGCGCGGCCCGGCGTGGCGGTGGTCGCGCTCGTCGCCGACTGCGTTCCTCTGCTGCTGGGTGACCCGGAGGCCGGGGTGGTCGCGGCCGTGCACGCCGGTCGCGTCGGTGCCAGGGTGGGTGTGGTCCCGGCCGCACTCGCTGCCATGCGTTCACTCGGCGCCGAGCCGGGCCGGATCGAGGCGCTGCTCGGCCCGTCGGTGTGTGGCCAGTGCTACGAGGTGCCTGCCGAGATGGCCGACGACGTCGAGGCGCACCTGCCCGGCAGCAAATGCCGCAGCCGCGCCGGGACCGCCGCGCTCGACCTGCGTGCCGGGCTGTGGCGGCAGCTCGCGGACGCCGGTGTGGGCAAGATCGGGGTCGATCCGCGGTGCACCGTCGAGGACGACACCCTCTTCAGCCACCGCAGGCAACAGCCGACCGGCCGGATCGCCGCCCTCACCTGGATCGAGGAGTGAGATGGTGACCGCGCCCGCAGCGCAGCGCCGGGCCGAGCTCGCGGTGGCGCTCGATGCGGTCCGTGCCCGGATCCGGCGCGCCTGCGCGGCAGCGGGTCGCCAGCCCGGCGAGGTGCGCTTGCTCGCGGTCACCAAGACGTTCCCCGCGACCGACGCCGCGCTCCTTGTCGATCTCGGCATGACCGACCTCGCCGAGAACCGCGACCAGGAGGCGGCCGCGAAGGCTCGTGAGGTCGCCGAGCTCCGGCCGGGCAGCCCCGTCCGCTGGCACATGGTCGGCAGGCTGCAACGGAACAAGGTCCGGTCGGTGGTGCGCTGGGCGGCGGAGGTCCAGTCGGTGGACTCACCGCGGCTGGTCGACGCGCTCGCCGGGGCGGTGCCGGCCGCGCTCGACGCGGGGGAGCGGAACAGCCCCCTGGCCGTGCTGCTGCAGGCGAGCCTCGACGACGCTCCCGGGCGCGGTGGCTGCCCGCTCGAAGAGCTCCCGGCACTCGCCGACGCGGTCGCCCGAAAGAGTGACATTTTCCACTTGCGTGGCGTTATGGCGGTTGCTCCGCGCGGTGAGGACCCGGCGCGCGCATTCGAACGGCTCGCGCATGCAGCGCAGCGGCTGCGTGCCGACCATCCCGCCGCGACCGAACTCTCCGCAGGTATGAGCGGCGACCTCGACCAAGCGGTCGCGTATGGGTCGACATGTGTGCGTGTCGGAACAGCGTTGCTCGGCGGTCGCGGTCTAGCCTCGCCTTAGAGAAGTTCACCCACAGCGGCATTCGTGCGCGTGACTCAGCGTCAAGGGTGGGGCGGCGACCGCGAGGGCGAAGGAGAGGCATGAGCGCGCTGCAGAAGCTGAAGGCCTACTTCGGGATGGTCCCGGCGGAGGACGACTACGACTTCGACGACGACTACCGGCGCGGCTACTCCGATGACGACAACTACGACGGGTACGACGACGACCAGTACGCGGAGCAGCAGTCACGCCGTAGCCGCCCGCGCTACCACGTCATGGACGAGTTCGAGGAGGTGGAGCCGGTGCCGACGCGCCGATCCGTTCCGGCGGCCGAGCCAGCTGTGCACGGTGCGCTCGCCGTCGACCGGCAGACCGACCCGGTGACCCGGCTGCGGCCTGCCCCGGAGCCGGCGCGTCAGAGCAGCGCAGCCCGTGACCCGCTGAGCCGGATCATCACCCTGCACCCGACGAGCTATCTCGACGCGCGGGAGATCGGCGAGGCCTACCGGGAGGGCGCGCCTGTGATCATCAACCTGACGAAAATGGACAATGCGGACGCGAAGCGGATCGTCGACTTCGCTGCCGGCCTCGGGTTCGCGCTGCGTGGGTCGATGGACAAGGTCACCAACAAGGTGTTCTTGCTCTCACCCCCGGATGTCGACGTGACCGCCGAGGATCGCCGGCGCATCGCCGAGGGCGGTTTGTTCCTCCGCCACTGAGGCGGGGTGAACGAGTGTGGCAGAGTGGTGACGTGGATGCGGTCCGGTTGATCCTTTATTGGCTGCTCTTTGCCTTCTGGCTCCTGCTCACGGCAAGGATCGTGGTGGAGCTTGTCCGAGCGTTCGCCCGTGACTGGCGTCCCGCCGGGGGGGTTGCGGTGACGCTCGAGACCATCTACACAGTGACGGACCCACCGGTCCGGCTACTCCGCAGGATTATTCCGATCGTGCGGATCGGCGGCGTGGGGCTGGACTTATCGATTATGGTCTTGCTGTTGGTTGTGTTCATAGGGATGCAACTGGCGTATCCCGGGTGACGGGGAACCCGGGATTGTCGGGCAAGCCATGGAGTGCGTGAGGTGATCTGATGTCGTTGACCCCTGCTGACGTGCATAACGTCGCGTTCAGCAAGCCTCCAATCGGCAAGCGGGGCTATAACGAGGACGAGGTGGATGCGTTCCTCGACCTGGTGGAGACCGAGCTTGCCCGGTTGATAGAGGACAATAACGAGCTGCGTCAGCAGGTGGAGCAGCTCGATGCGGAGTTGGAATCGACCCGTAGCGAGCTGGAGTCCGCGAAGGCCAACACCGGCCCCCCGCCGCAGGCTCCGCCCCGCGACGACACCCCGTCGCGCCGGCTCGCGCCGGTGCCCCCGCCGTCGTCGATGGAACAGACACAGGCCCACGGGTTCATGGGGGACAGTGGCGAGCCCAACGTGCAGGCAGCCAAGGTGCTCGGGCTGGCACAGGAGATGGCGGACCGGCTGACCGCCGAGGCGAAGACCGAGTCCGACGGCATGCTCGCCGAGGCGCGTACGAAGTCCGAGCAGCTGCTCTCCGACGCGCGGTCGAAGGCCGACTCGATGGTCAACGAGGCGCGAACCCGTGCCGAGACCATGCTGAACGACGCTCGGACCAGGGCGGAGACCCTCGAGCGGCAGGCGCGTGACAAGGCGACCACCATGGATCGCGAGGCGCAGCGCAAGTACACCGAGACCATGAACAACCTGAACACCGAAAAGGGCACGCTGAACAAGAAGATCGAGGAGCTGCGCACGATCGAGCGGGAGTACCGCACGCGGCTGCGCGGGTTCCTCGAGTCCCAGCTGCGCGAACTCGACGATCGCGGTTCAGCGGCACCGGCCTCGGCGTCGGCGTCGAACTCCGGCCAGCCGGCCGGCGCGAGCGGCGGCCAGGGTTACTCGTTCGGCCCGCGTGCCGAGGCGGGCTGACCGCCCCCCGACGTAGCGGAAAGAGACGGCTCCGACACTCCTGCGGGAGGGGCGGAGCCGTTTCGCGTCTGATTCGTGCTGTAATTCAGCGTGCTCTACTTCGTCCTCATCCTGGTGCTCGCCGCCCTTGGACTGGTGGTCACGGCACTCATCACGGCGAACTCCCTCTGGGCCTGGATCTCGATCGGCCTCTCGGCGCTCGCCGGGCTGTTGCTGGTCATCGACTGGTTGCGCAGGCGCTCGGCAGCGGGGGCACGGAGCACGTCCCGCGAGACCACGGATGGCGACGAGCAGGACGAGGACGGCCAGGAGCCGGAGCCCGAACCGGCCACGGAAGGCAAGGCCACGGGCAAGCCGGCGAGCGCCGAGCCCACGGAGGAGCAGACCGACGCCGCGGATCTGCTGGTCGTGTCGGGCCTGGCGGAGGAGGTCCTCGTCGTCGACGAGTTCCCCCGCTACCACCTCAGCGGCTGTGACTGGCTCGACGGCAAGGACACCATCCCGCTCGCCGTGAAGGAGGCCCGTGACCTCGGCTTCACGCCGTGCGCGCTCTGTGGTCCCGATGCCAGGCTCGTGGCCGAGCACCGGGAGAAGCGCAAGTCGCGGAAGTAGCGGCCGCACGCGATCGGCTCGCGGCCACCGGTTAACCTGGTGGGCACAGGCGCCGATCCGGCCATCACCGGGGAGCCTCCGGAAGAACGGGTGACGACCCCAGTAGAACCGGACGGGAGCGGCCCGTGACAGCCGCCGAATGAGAGGCCCGTACCCACGTGGTGCGGGCAAGCGGGGTGGTACCGCGGAACGTGCGCCTGACGGCGCCGAGTCGTCCCCGTGTGGGCTCAGGCGAGCCCGTACGACGCAGACGAAACCGCGAGGAGCGCACCCGGATGTACCCCAAGGCATTCGTCGGCGGGCAACCCGCCGACCAGGTTCCCGCCCAGCCGTCGTTCCCGGCGCTGGAGAAGGACGTGCTGGCCTACTGGGAGGCGGACCGCACCTTCGCCGCGACCGTGGACGCACGGGAGGCCGGCAAGGACGGCAGCAACGAGTACGTCTTCTACGACGGTCCGCCCTTCGCCAACGGTCTTCCGCACTACGGGCACCTGCTCACCGGGTACGTCAAGGACATCGTGCCGCGTTACCAGACGATGCGCGGCAAGAGGGTGGAGCGCCGTTTCGGCTGGGACACCCACGGCCTGCCCGCTGAGCTCGAGGCCGAGCGGCAGCTGGGCATCACCGACAAGTCCCAGATCGACGACATGGGCATCGCGGAGTTCAACCAGGCCTGCCGCGAGTCCGTGCTCCGCTACACCAAGGAGTGGCAGGAGTACGTCACCCGCCAGGCGCGCTGGGTCGACTTCGACAACGACTACAAGACGCTCGACCTCACCTACATGGAATCGGTGATCTGGGCGTTCAAACAGCTCTGGGACAAGGGCCTGGTCTACGAGGGCTACCGGGTGCTGCCGTACTGCTGGCGGGACGAGACGCCGCTGTCCAACCACGAGCTGCGGATGGACGACGACGTCTACCAGAGCCGGCAGGACCCGGCGGTGACGATCGGTTTCCGCATCGAGGGCAACAACAACGACCTCGATGGGGCGTACCTGCTGATCTGGACGACGACGCCGTGGACGGTGCCGTCGAACATGGCGGTCGCGGTGCACCCGGACATCGACTACGTGGTGGTCGAGGCCGACGGGAAGCGGTACGTGCTCGCCGAGGCCCGCGTTGCCGCCTATGCCAGGGAACTCGGCGAGGAACCCTCTGTCGTGGCCCGGTACAAGGGAAGTGGGCTGGTCGGCACCCGGTACGTGCCGCCGTTTCCGTACTTCGTCGGCCAGGAGAACGCGCACCGCGTGTACCCCGCCGACTTCGTGACCACCGACGACGGCACCGGGATCGTCCACACCGCACCGGCCTACGGTGAGGAGGACAAGGCCGTCACCGACGCCGCCGGAATCACCCCGGTCACCCCGGTCGACGCGAAGGGCCGCTTCGACGCGACCGTGCCCGACTACGAGGGCCAGAACGTCTTCGACGCCAACGCCAACATCATCCGGGACCTCAAGAACGGTACGGGTTCCGCTGCGCAGCAGGGTGCGATCCTGCTCCGGCACGAGACCTATGACCACTCCTACCCGCACTGCTGGCGTTGCCGTAACCCGCTGATCTACCGGGCCGTGTCGTCGTGGTTCGTGGCCGTCACCGAGTTCAAGCACCGGATGGTCGAGCTGAACCAGCAGATCACCTGGTACCCGGAGCACGTCAAGGACGGCCAGTTCGGCAAGTGGCTGGAGAACGCGCGCGACTGGTCGATCTCGCGCAACCGGTACTGGGGTACGCCGATCCCGGTCTGGATCTCCGACGATCCGGCCTACCCGCGTATCGACGTCTACGGTTCGCTCGACGAGCTCGAGCGAGACTTCGGGGTGCGGCCGCAGGACCTGCACCGGCCCTACGTCGACGAGCTGACCCGGCCGAACCCGGACGACCCGACCGGCAAGGCCACCATGCGGCGGGTGCCGGACGTGCTGGACGTGTGGTTCGACTCCGGCTCGATGCCCTATGCCCAGGTGCACTACCCCTTCGAGAACGCCGAGTGGTTCGAGCACCACTATCCCGGCGACTTCATCGTCGAGTACATCGGCCAGACCCGTGGCTGGTTCTACACGCTGCACGTGCTGGCGACCGCGCTGTTCGACCGGCCTGCGTTCCGGACCTGTGTCTCGCACGGCATCGTGCTGGGCTCCGACGGGCAGAAGATGTCCAAGTCGCTGCGCAACTACCCGGATGTCACCGAGGTGTTCAACCGCGACGGCTCCGACGCCATGCGCTGGTACCTCATGGCGAGCCCGATCCTGCGCGGCGGCAACCTGATCGTCACCGACAAGGGCATCCGGGACGCCGTGCGCCAGGCGGTGCTGCCGCTGTGGAACTCGTACTACTTCCTCGCGCTCTACGCCGGCGCCGAGGGCGTCGAAGGGCGGGTGCGGACTGATTCGCGGCACGTGCTCGACCGTTACATCCTCGCCAAGACGCACGAGCTGGTGACCGACGTCGGGTACGCGCTCGACAGCTACGACATCGCAGGTGCCTGCGCGACCGTGCGGGACTTCCTCGAGGTGCTCACCAACTGGTACGTGCGCCGCTCCCGCGACCGGTTCTGGGCTGGTGAGCAGGACGCGATCGACACGCTGCACACGGTTCTGGAGGCTGTCTGCCGCACGACGGCGCCGCTGCTACCGCTCACGACGGAGGCCGTGTGGCGCGGTCTGACCGGTGGCCGCTCGGTGCACCTTGCCGACTGGCCGCTGGTCGACGAGCTGCCCGCCGACGCGGCACTGGTCACCGCGATGGACCGGGTGCGCCAGGTGTGCTCCTCGGCGCTGTCGCTGCGCAAGGCGAACAAGCTCCGGGTGCGGCTGCCGCTGGCGCGGCTCCTGGTGGCCGCGGCGGACGCCGAGACCCTGCGTCCGTTCGCCGACATCATCCGCGACGAGGTGAACGTCAAGTCGCTGGAGCTGACCACCGACGTCGCGGCGCACGGCGGCTTCGAGGTCGTGGTCAACGCGCGGGCGGCCGGCCCGCGGCTCGGCAAGGACGTGCAGAAGGTGATCAAGGCCGTCAAGGCCGGGGAGTGGAGCGTCTCCCCGGAGGGCGCGGTCGTGGCCGCCGGGATCGAGCTGCTCGACCGGGAGTACGAGCGGCGCCTCGTCGCGAAGGACGAGGGTGCGGCGGCCGAGCTGCCGGGCGGCTCCGGCCTGGTGCTGCTGGACACCGAGGTGACGCCGGAGCTCGCGGCCGAGGGCGTGGCCCGTGACCTGGTGCGGGTGGTGCAGCAGGCACGGCGCGACGCCGGCCTCGACGTGTCCGACCGGATCTCGGTCGCCATCGATGCGTCGGACGACGTCGTCGCCGCGGCGAGGGCGCACGAGTCGTTCCTGGCGGCGGAGACGCTCGCCACGGGCGTGGACTACACCACCGTCACCGACGGTTTCTCCGGCGCTGTCGGCGACGGCGACAAGGTCACTGTCGTAGTCACGAAGCAGTAGTGGGGTGCCGCCGGATGAGCTGATGATGAAAATTTCCTCATCGTCGGCTCATCCGGTTCTCGCCCGGGGCAGGCGATCATGGACGCATGAGCCCAACACCGCGGATGCTCGCGCTGGTCGCCGTGCTGGCACTGCCCGTCGCGGCGGTGCTGGCGACGCTGTTGCTGGCCGATCCGAGGCCGCCGCAGGAAACTCCCGTGGTCCGGATCGGGGAGTCGAGTTCCGCGGTCAGCCCCAACACGCAGCCGACCACCGGGTCGCAGACCCCGACGCTGAGCCGGCTGCCGCCGCCACCGCCGGTGGACGACGACGAGCTGGACGACCTCGACGACCTCGACGACTTGTACGACGATGACGACCGCGACGACGGTTGAGCTGCGGCCCGCAGGGCCGGTGCCTGCAAGTGGCACCCGGGTACCGGCGCGGGTTCAGATCATGGGCTGGCTGGTGCTCGTCATGGCCGCCGGCCTCGCCACCGTCATCCTGCTCGTGTCCGAGTTCGAGCATCGGGCCATCGACCGCCGGGTCAACAGTGGTCTGGAGCAGGAGGCGGCGGAGTTCCGCCTGCTGGCGAGCCGGGGCCACGACCCGGCCACGAACCAGCCGCTGACTGATCCGTACGAGCTGTTCGTGCGGCACCTCAGCGGCCAGTACCCGCAGCGGGCCGAGGTGCTGCTCGGCGTGGTCGCCGAGGGCACCACGCTGCGTTCGGTCGACCAGCGGGACCGGGCGCTGTCCGACGTCCGCCTCGACGACACGCTGCTGCGCGGCATCGTCAGCGCGCCGGAGGCGACCGGCACCGTGCAGACACCGGGCGGTGAGCTGCGCTGGCTGCGGGTCGATGTGCTGCCGCCGACGGGTGGGAGCACACCACAGGCGTGGTTCGTCAGCGGCTTCTTCATGGACGTCGCCACGGCCGATGTCGACGACACCATCCGCACGCTCGTCGCGATCAGCGCGGTCGCGCTGGTGCTCGGCGCCGGTGTCTCGTGGGTGGTGGCCGGTCAGATCCTCGCTCCGGTGAACACGGTGCGGCGCGCGGCCGCGGCGCTGACCGAGCAGGACCTCACTCATCGCATTCCGGTGCACGGCCGCGACGACATCGCCGCGCTCGCCGAGCAGTTCAACGCGATGCTCGACCGGTTGGAAAGTGCCTTCGCCACCCGCAGGCAGTTCCTCGACGACGCCGGGCACGAGCTGCGCACGCCGATCACGATCATCCGTGGTCACCTGGAGGTCATGGGCGACGATCCCGCCGAGCGCGCGGAGGTGGTGCGGCTGTGCACCGACGAGCTGGACCGGATGGCGCGCATCGTCGACGACCTGTTGTTGTTGGCGAAAGCGGAACAGCCCGACTTCCTCCGTCCGGAGTGGACATCGGTGCCCGAGCTGACGAGCGACGTCGACGCCAAGGCCAGGGCGATCGCGCCACGGATGTGGCAACTGGAGGCGGTGGGGGAGGGAGAGGTGTTCGTCGACCCGCAGCGGGTGACCCAGGCGGTGCTGCAACTGGCGCAGAACGCCGTGCAGCACACGACCGACGGCGCGGTCATCCGGCTCGGGTCGGCGGTGCACGCCGATTCGGTGTCGTTCTGGGTGACCGACAGCGGCCCCGGGGTGCCATCGTCCGACGCGGCGCGGATCTTCGACCGGTTCGTGCGCGGTGCGGCAGGCGCGCGCGACGGCACGGGCGCGGGCCTCGGCCTCGCGATCGTCAAGGCCATCGCCGAGGCGCATTACGGGCAGGCCCGAGTGCTGTCGGTACCTGGTCGTGGCGCGACATTCGGCATCGAAATACCGTCCGGGAGTGGCTGGCGATGAGCCGGATCCTGATCGCCGAGGACGAGCAGCGCATCGCCTCGTTCATCGAAAAAGGCTTGCGGGCCAACGGTTTCGCTACCACTGTCGTCGCCGACGGCGACGCCGCGCTCGCCCACGCGGTGGCCGGCGGGTTCGATCTGGTGGTACTCGATCTCGGCCTGCCGCGGCGGGACGGTTTCGCGGTGCTGCAGGCGATGCGGCAGGCGCGGGTCACCACGCCGGTGATCATCCTGACCGCGCGCGGCTCGGTGCACGACACGGTTGCCGGTCTGGAGGGTGGCGCGGACGACTACATGACCAAGCCGTTCCGGTTCGAGGAGCTGCTGGCCCGCGTGCGGTTGCGGTTGCGGCCGGTGGACCGTGCGCCGGAGGTCACGGTGCTGCGGCACGGTCTGGTGTCGCTCGACCTGCGCACCCGGCGCGCCGAGACTCCGGACGGGATGGTGGACCTGACCGCCAGGGAGTTCGCGCTGCTGGAGCTGTTCCTCCGGCATCCGGGTCAGGTGCTCTCCCGCGAGCAGATCCTGTCCCATGTGTGGGGTTACGACTTCGACC
>NZ_JBEYXW010000063.1:0-15816 GCF_040645195.1 Saccharomonospora sp. NPDC046836 | reverse complement strand
TGAGAGGACGTTAAGTCCGTTTCTGGTAGCGGCCGCGTCCGGGTTGTTCGAGGAGCCCCTGGCGGACGAGTCGTCCCAGGCGGGAGCGGGTGACGTTGATCGAGGGCTCGTCGGTGGGCAGGCTGAGGTGCTCGTGCAGATCGCGGACGCGGAACACCTTCCCGGGGTGCTCGTTGAACGTGGTCACGATGCGCTGGTAGACGGTGGCGGTGGTGGTCTCCGCGGGGGCCGTTGCGTGGTCGGGAGGGGTGAGGCCGTCGATGACCTTGCGGGTGGCGGCGAGCTCGGCCAGCCGGGCTTCGGTCTCGGCGAGGACGGTGGTGAGCCGCTCGATCTGCTCATGCAGGCTGTCGGCTCGTGCGGAGGTCTCATCGTGCTCGGTCTGCAGCAGCCGCAGGAGTTCGCTGACGTTCACGCGGCCAGCTCCACGTCGTCCCGCCAGGTGGGGGCAGGGGTGGTGAGGCGGCGGAGCATGCCGGCGGTGGAGGCCCAGTAGACGCGGGAGGCCGCGTTGTCGGGCCGGTGGTCGTAGTCGCGGGCGAGGCGCCGGTGCAGCATGAGGGTGCCGTTGACCTGCTCGACCACCCACCGTTTCGGTTGCGGGACGAAGCCCTTGCCATGGTCGTCGGGGTTGCGGCGGACCACATCAACGGTGATGTCCTTCACCGCCCCGTGGATGACCATGGCATCTTTGAAGCCCTGGTCGACCAGGACCTTCTCCAGGCGCATCCCGCATCGTTCGGTCGCCTGGTCCAGCAGGGCGATGCCAGCCTCGTTGTCGTGCGCGCTCGCAGCGAGGATCACCACGCCGATGATCAGGCCCAGCACGTCGACGGCGAGTCCCCGCTTCCTGCCGGGCGTCTTCTTGTTCACGTCCAGTCCCGTCGTCTCCTTCGGCACCCCGGCCGCCACGCGGACGGACTGGGTGTCGATGATCACCAGGGACGGGTCCTCTAATCGTCTGGCCCGCTCCCGCACCTGGCAGCGCAGGATCTCCTGAATCCGTTGGTCAAGGCTGTCCTGGCGCCAAAGGGTGAAGTAGTAGAACACCGCCGACCAGGCCGGGAGGTCGTGCGGCAGGAGCCGCCACTGACAGCCCGTCCGGTTCTGGTAGAGCAGCGCGTTCACGACCTCGCGCAGGTCGCAGGAGCCCGGATCCCCGGTCGCCGACCGCGCCACCCGCTCCTGCTTCCACGCGGTGACCAGCGGCTCGATCAACGCCCACTGCCCGTCGGACAAGTCGGTTGCGTACGGCATCCGTTCCATGCCCGCGACCCCATCATGCACACGACATGACGTGAGGACAGAACCGTCCCATCACCCACGAACGGGCGACACCACACCATCAGGAACGGGACTTAACGCCCTCTTAGGCGGTCGATTCACCGGCTTTGGGCGCGCCCGCCGAGGTGTTGAGCCGGGAGCAGGTGGCGAACGAGTAGCTCGTGGCCGCCATGCGGGAGTCGCTGCGGGGCCTGCTCGGCAGATTTTCAGCTCCGGCAGGAGCGGTCTGCGGTCGGTCGCACTACTCAGGCGGCACGATCAGCTCGCAGGGGGAGTGGCAGGACAAGGCGGAAGGTGGCGCCGAGGCCGTGGCTCGGGTCGAGTTCGAGTCGGCCGCCGTGGCCTTCGGCGATGGCGGTGGCAATGGCCAGGCCCAGTCCGGAGCCGCCTCGTGTCCGGGTGCGTGCGGGATCCGCCCGGTAGAAGCGCTCGAACACGCGTGCCGCGTCGGTGGCCGTCAGCCCCGGGCCGTCGTCCTCGACCTCGATGACGGCGACTCGAGTTCCGGCCGGAAAGGGCGGTGCCATGCTGACGCGTCCCGGCACATCTGCGCCACCGGTGCGGGCACCGGCCCGGCCCGCCCCCACGCGGACCCGGATCCGGGTGCCGGGTGGGGTGTGGGTGTGGGCGTTCGACAGCAGGTTCTCAACGATCTGCCGCAGGCGATGGAGGTCTCCCACGACTTCCACCACATCCAGTTCCCCCTCCCCGGCGTCGGCGGTGCGCTCACGTAGGGGGGACAGGCTCACGGCGTGGTCCGGTCGCTGCAGGGCTGCTGCGCTCACCGCGTCTGCTGCCAGGGACAGCAGGTCCACGTGTTCTTGCTGGTAGTCGGGGTGCCGGTCCAGTTGGGCGAGTAGCTGGAGGTCGTCGACGAGCAGGCTCATCCGTTCGGCGTTCTGGACGATGTGCCGGTCGGCTTCCTGCCGTTCCTTCGTGGTGCGGCGGTCGGAGCGCAGTGCAAGCTGGCCGAATCCTTGGATGGCGGTCAGAGGGGTGCGCAGTTCGTGTCCGGCGTCGGCTACGAAGCGGCGCAGCCGTGTCTCGGAGGTCTCGCGCTCGTGCAGGGCCTGCTGGAGTCGGTCGAGCATGGTGTTCAGTACGGTGCCGAGCCGTCCGATCTCGGTGCGCGGGTCGGTGTCCGGCAGCCGCAGGTCGAGCTGTCCGGCGGTGATGGCTTCGGCGGTGCGCTCCATCCGGGTCAGCGGGAGCAGGCTGAGCCGGACCACTTCACGGCCCAGCACCCACACGGTCACCACGGTGATGATGAGCAGCAGGCCGTTGAGCCAGAGGATCTTGGACGTGGCTCCGTCCACGGTGTCGAGCGGCAGGGCGATGACGGCGGTCAGGTCGCGTGGTCCGTCCCGGCGCAGGACGCGCCAGTTTCCGTCTCCGGTGTCGGCCGCCACCGAGGTCGGGCTGCCTTCGGTGGGCAGGCGGTCGATGCTGTCGGGGAGCTGGGGGCCGGGCTTGTCGTCCGTGCCAAGTTTCTCGGGCAGGCGGTTGCCGCTGGCGTCGTAGAAGTAGACGCGGAAGTCCGAGGGCAGCGCCTCGGGTTCCGGCCGGTGGGGGCGGCGTGTGTCGAGGAAGGCGGAGGCGGGCGTGGGCCGGAAGTCGGCGAGCCTTTGGTCGACGCCGTCGAGGAGCCAGGACCGCAGGACGAGGAAGCCGATGAGCTCGGCGGCCAGCACGGCCAGAGTGGCCAGTACGGTGACTCCGAGGACGAGACGCCGGCGCAGCGAGCGGGGGGCGCGGAGGCCGGTCAAAGCTCTGCTGTCCCGTGGGTGGTGCGCGGTACCCGCAGGCTGTAGCCCACACCGCGGACGGTGTGGATGAGCGGTGGGTCGAAGCGGTCGATCTTTTTCCGCAGGTACTTGATGTAGGTCTCGACCACGCGGGTGTCGCCCGCGAAGTCGTAATGCCACACATGGTCGAGGATCTGGGCTTTGCTCACGACCCGGCCGGCGTTGTCCATGAGGTAGGACAGCAGCTTGAACTCGGTCGGCGAGAGCTGTACGTACTGGTCGGCCCGGTGTACCTCGTGTGCCCTCTCGTCGAGTTCGAGGTCGGCGCAGCGCACGATGGTGTCCGGCAGCAGGGCGTCTGAACCCAGGGTTCGCCGCAGGATGGCCTGGATGCGGAGGAGCACCTCCTCGATGTTGAAGGGCTTGGAGACATAGTCGTCGGCGCCCAGGCTCAGCCCCTGGATGCGGTCGTCCACGCCGGTGCGGGCGGTGAGGAGCAGAACGGGCACCAGGTTGCCGGCCGCGCGCAGCCGGCGCGTCACCTCGTAGCCGTCAAGGTCGGGCAGCATGATGTCCAGCAGGATCAGGTCGGGCTGCAAGCGCGCGGCCTCGGCCAGTGCGGCGGCCCCCGTGCCGGTGCTCCGCACGTGGTAGCCGGTGAGACTCAGCGTCGATTCGAGCAGCGTGCGGATGCTGGGTTCGTCCTCGACTACGAGAAGCCGGTGCTGCCGCTTCTTTTCGGTCCGCTCGGTCATGTCAGCACTAAGATCCGTTCTCTCACAAGGCCCCGGCATCCGCCGCCCTCGCCAGGAGGCTATCCCGCACCGGGTCCGGCGTGCCGTCGGCATGGGGGCGCGCCGGGCCCGGTGCGGGAGCAGAGCGGGGTCGGGTCAGGACGAGGACAGGGCGCCCTTGCGGAGCGTGACCGCTCGCGGGGCGTGCTTGGCCAGGTGGGAGTCGTGCGTGACCATGATGAAGGTGAGTCCATCCTCCTTGCAGCGGGTCTGCAGGACGTCCATGATCTCGTCGCGGGTGGACTCGTCGAGGTTGCCCGTGGGCTCGTCCGCGAGCAGAACCTGCGGCTTCTTGACCAGGGCCCGGGCGATGGCCACCCGCTGCTGCTGGCCGCCGGACAGCTCGCCCGGCACGTGACCCAGCCGCTCTCCCAGCCCCACCGAAGTGAGGGCCCCGGCGGCCTGTTCGCGCCGCTCCTTCGCCTTGACGCCCAGCGGTACGAGGGCTGCCTCGACGTTCTCCTGGGCGGTGAGGGTGGGGATGAGGTTGAAGCTCTGGAAGACGAAGCCGATCTTCTCGCTGCGCAGGCGGGTCAGACGGGCCTCGGGCAGCTTCGCCAGGTCGACACCGTCGAGCAGCACACTGCCGGAGGTCGGCCGGTCCAGGCCGCCGAGCATCTGAAGGAGGGTCGATTTGCCGCCTCCGGTGGGGCCCTTGATGACCAGGTAGTCGCCTGCGGTGATGGTGAGGTCCACTCCGGCGAGCGCGTTGACGACGCCCTTGCCGCGGGTGTAGCGCCGGGTGACGCCGGTGAGTTCGTACATGGTGTGGTTGCTCCTGCGGAGAGGGACGAGAACGGGTCAGGCGACGCGGGAGAGGGCGTCGGCGGGGCGGAGCCGGGAGGCACGCCACCCGCCGAAGGCCCCGGCGACGAGGCCGCCCGCAACAGCGAGGCCGACGGCCAGGACGATCACGGAGAGGCTGACCGGTGCGGAGAGGACCACATCCAGCGTCCGCGCGGCGGTCTCCTGTGCGGCGCCGCCTGGGCCACCGCCCCCTGGGCCGCGCCTGCCGCCGCCGGAAGCGCCCAGCTCAGCTGAGAGCGAGGGCCCGAAGGCGGTGACCGCCCACGCACCGGCCAGGCCCAGCCCGATGCCCATGGCGCCACCGACCAGGCCCGTCACGACGGCCTCACCGACGACCTGCCCGGTGACCCGGCGCGAGCGCCACCCCAGTGCCTTGAGGGTGCCGAACTCCCTCACACGCCGGGCGACGGCGGACGAGGTGAGCAGGCCGGCGACCAGGAACGCCGCCGCCAGGACCACCACGGACAGCCAGCGGCCCACCGTCTCGGCGAGGCCGGACGCGGTGGACAAGGACCCCGAGACGGTGTCCGCCAGATCCTCGGACGTGGTCACAGTGGCGTCCGGAACCGCCTTGAGAACCGCGGACTCCACCGCACCGAGCTGCTGGGTGTCATTGGCCTGCACGTAGACGGTGGTGATCTTGTCCTTGGCATCGGCCAGGGCCTGCGCCTGGGCGAGCGGCAGGTAGACGTTGGCGGCGGCCTCCCCGCTGGTCGCGGTGGCCACGCCGACGATCTCGAACTTCGTGTCGCTCACCGTCACCGTGTCACCTGTGGTGAGCTTCTTCTCCTGGGCGTAGGCGCTGTCCACCACAGCCACCTTTTCCGACGTCTCCGACGTTTCGAAGCCGCGCCCGTCGATGATCTCCGAGGAGGTCAGCGGGCCCATCCCCGGATGCGCGACGTCGGTGCCGTACACGGTGAAACTGTCGATGGAGAAGTCGGCACCGCCGCCCGTCACCTCACCATCCGAGCCGCCGCCCCGCCCAGCGCCCGGCCGCTGCTGGAACTGGCCGCGGCTGAACTCACCGTCGACCTTCACCACATTGAGGCTGAGCCCGCCCACGGCGTCCGCCACACCGTCCGCCTTCGCGACGGACGAGACCGTAGCGGCGTCCAGAGTCTGCAGGCCCTGCACCATGACCCGGTCACTGCTCTGCCGCTCACCATCCTCCCCGTCGCCACCTGCGTCGAAGCGGAACCGCGGCCGCTCGCCACCGGTCTCCGACGGCGGCTCCGGGGCCTTGGTGACGGTCATGTCGGTACCGAGCCCGTAGAGGGATTCCAGGACCTGTTCCTGGGCCCTCCCCATGCCGGTGGAGACTGCGTTGACCACGATGACAAGAGCAATACCGAGAGCCAGTCCGGAAGCGACGACGAGCGCCGACTTTCTCCGGCGGCGCAGCTCACGGCGCAGATAGGTGAAGAACATGCGCCGCACGCTAACCGGGCCGCCTGGCAGCACTGTGAGCGTTGTGTGAGAGAACGCCGAGAGTCTCACCGCAACGGACACTGTTCTTCGCCGACGATGGCGTCGTTCGCTCATCGGGCGGACCAGAGAAGATGCCCACAATGGCCGAACCAGCGCCGCAACCGGTCGTCCAAGGCTTGTCCGGCGCCGAGGTTCGCGACGTGTTGCTCCATGGTGGACTTACTTCCGGAGAGGTCAGATGGCGCAGTGGACGGGGCGGGGCAGAGTGCCGTCGGTGAGGCGGGCGGTGAAGAACCGTTCAGTGACGAGCTGTTGGCCCGTGGTGAGGGGGGTGTCGGCGGGTGCGAGGTGCAGGTCAGGGCTGGTGGTGAGGTCGGCTCCAGCCGGGTGCCAGTGCAAGCCGTCCGCGGTGACGGTCAGCTCCGGAATGCTGGAGTCCTCGCCGATCTCGACGCCGGTGTCGGAGAGGCCGCGCCGCAGCAGAGGGCGTACGGCGAAGTGGTCGTCGGGCAGGCCGAGTCCGGCCAGCAGCTCGGCGACCGCGGGGACCTCGTGCGTGTTTTCCGGGGTCTCGGTGAGGGCGACGCGCGGGGGCAGGCCGAGGCCGATCAGGCGGCGGATGCCGTCGAGGGTGCGCTGCCAGGAGCCGGGGCCGCGGTGCAGGTCGTGGGTGGCGGCGGTGGCGCCGTCCAGAGAGGTCTGGACGGTGAGTTTGCGGTCGGCCAGGTCCGCGAGGCCGTCGGCGCGGCGGCCGCGCAGCAGCATCGCGTTGGTCATCACGACGGTGGGCAGCTCGGCGGAGGCGTAGTCGACGAGGCTGACGATGTCAGGGTGCAGGAAGGGCTCACCGCCCGTGAGATACAGCTCGGTGAACCCGGCCTGTACGGCTTCGTCGACCAGGGCGCGGAAGGTATCGGTGGGCAGAGTGCGGGCGAGTGCTTTCGGGGAGGAGGCGACCGCGCAGTAGTCGCAGGCCAGGTTGCAGTGGAAGTTGGTATAGATCCACAGCCGGGAGGGGAAGTAGGGGGTGCCGAACAGCGGGACCACCGGCCGGTCGCTCCGAAGGGCCTGGGGCGTGGTCTCTCCCCAGCCGTCGTTCGCGGGGCGGAAGCCGGAGGACAGGGTGGAGCGGTAGAGGTGGTAGCGGCCCAGGGAGCGCTCGCGTGGCGGCAGGATTTCCAGGCAGGTGGTCCACCAACCGGTCTCGATGGTCTCGGCGAAGATCTCAGGCAGTCCCGCGGCGCGCATCGAGGCGGCTTGCGCCTGCCAGTCGTACGCAAGGGGGATCAGCTCGGCGGCGACGTGCCCGTCGGAGAGGTCGAGGACCGCGTACCAGACCTCGCGGCGCCCGTCGTTGGCGGGTTTGCCGAGCACGCCGACGTTGACGGCGAGGGTGTCGCCGATGCGCCGCTGCCAGGGCAGGCCGCTGTGGGTGCACAGGACGACGCCGGCGCCGGACGCCTCGGTGCGCAGGCGGTGCTGCTCCTCGGGGAGCGATTCCCACCAGAAGTCGTTCAGCGCCAGCGTGGAGCCGTGGACCATGTGGACATCGACGCCGTCGATAGTTTCCCGGCGTTCGGTGGGCAGGGTGCCCATCCAGGCGGCGAAGTTGCGGCTGGTGGTGGCGAGGGTGTGGTCGTAGATGAGTTGGGCGTACTCGTTGTCCTTCGGGTCGCGGTAGCCGCAGCCGCAGTCGGTGTCGCCACCGGCGATGGCCACGTCGTAGTTTCCGGCGACGCACTCGACGGTGTTGTCGGTGAGGATGGGCCACAGAGCGTTGACGTCGGCGCCGAAGCCGCCCAGGTCGCCCAGGCAGAACAGCCGTTCTGCGCCCCGGGCGCGGGCGTCGTCGACGAATGCCTGGAGGGCGTAGGGGTTTCCGTAGGGCCCTCCGCAGACTGCGATGCGCATGAGGTTTGTCTCCAAGAAGTCGTAGAGGTCGTAAGGGAGTCGTGCGGAGGAGAGGGAGGTTCAGGGACGGCTGGTGCGTGGTGGCACGGCCGGGTTTCTCTTCGGGAAGAGGCGGGGACCGGCGGTGTAGCGGGCGCGGATGGCTTCGGGGTCTGCGCCGGCGAAGTACAGCAGCTTCAGGTACTGCATGAAGGCGATCATGCGCCAGGTTCCGTGGGCGGTCAGGCGGCGTGAGGAGGCTGTCGAGGTGGCGGGCAGCAGGCGCAGCGGGCCGCGGCGGTGCAGGCGCCGTGACATCTCCAGGTCTTCCATGATGGCCAGGTCGGGGAAGCCTCCGAGTTCGTCGAAGGCGGTGCGGCGGATGAACATGGCCTGGTCGCCGAAGATGTGGTGGAGGCGCCGCGCGCGGGCGTTCGACGTCCACGCGAGGTAGTTCAGGGCGGGTGTCCGGCGGTCGAAGCGGAGGGTGAGCCCGCCTGCGACCACGGCCGGGTCGGCGAGCACGGACCGGATCTGGCCCAGGGCTTCGGGCTCGATGGCGGTGTCGGCGTGGATGAACCACAGGATGCCGCCGGACGCGTGCCGGGCGCCCTCGTTCATCTGCTTGGCCCGGCCGCGCTCACTGCCGATCACGATGGCGTGGAGAGCGGCGAGTTCGGCGGTGGCGTCGGTGGAACCGCCGTCCACGACGATCAGCTCGCAGTCGGGGAAGTCCCGGCACAGGCGGCTCACCGCACTGTGGATCGTGGATTCTTCGTTCAGGACCGGGACGATGATCGACACCTGTGTCATGGCTTCTCCTTGGGCTGGAGCAGGGCTGCGATCGGCGTGGGCAGCGCTGGATCCGTCAGGAGAGCGGCGGCGTCCTCGGGGGTGTCCAGGTCCCGCAGTGGACGCAGCATTCCCGTGCTCAGTCCTTCGCCGTCGGCGAGGGCGCGGGTCGCCGCGAGTACCCGGTCCGTGCTCCAGACATCCGGGGCGAGGGCGAAGAGCGAGGTGTGGGGTGCTCGAAGGCCGATCAGGTAGTAGCCGCCGTCGAGTGCAGGGCCCAGCGTCACGTCATGGTGTTCCAGGGCGGTGAAGGCGGCGCCCAGATGGTCGGCGGTGAGGGTCGGCGCGTCGGTGCCGATGACCAGCAGGGGTCCCGCGCCGTCGGTGAAGGCGTCGGTGACGGCTGCGGCGAGGCGCTGTCCGAGGTCTTCACCGCGCTGGCGCAGCAAGCGAACACCAGCTGGCACCGCCGTGCTGATGGCGTCCTTGCCGTCGTTCGGCGCGTAGGCGAGGTAGGCGCTCGGGGTGTGGGCGGTGGTGACGGCCATGGTGTGGCGGATGAGTTCGGCCTGGAGTTTCGCGCAGCGCTGCGGGCCCAGCAGGGGATGCAGCCGAGTCTTGACTGTGCCGGGCCGGGGCGCCTTGGCCATGACCAGGATCCCGGGGGCGCCCCCGTGGACGACGGCGTTCACGTGTGGAACCGGTAGACGAAACCGGCCCCGCTCACGGCGCTCAGGGAAGGCAGGGCGTGCTCGGCCAGCTTGGCGAAGACGTCCTTGCTGGCCGCCATGCGGTCCAGCAGTGCCTGTACCGGTTCCGGTTCGGGGGCGACGCCATTGGCGTAGTCGGTGACGAAACCGACCAGGACCATGGGCAGTTCGGCCTCACCGGCCAGGACGACCTCCGGGCCTGCGGTCTGGCTGATGGCACTGACCCCGGCCGCGGCCAGGGCGGCTACCTCGGGGCGCGTGTTGAAGCGGGGGCCGTCGACGTGCCCGTACACGCCCTGTGTGGCGACGGGTACCCCGGTCTGGTCGGCGGCGGTGATCAGCGCCTGGCGCAGGGGCTCGCTGAAGGGCCGGTCGAAGATCCAGTGGCCGCGTCCGGCCCCGCCGGGGGTGTCGTACCAGGTGCAGGGGGTGCCGTCGGGCAGCCGGTTGGCGGGGAAGTACAGGTCGTCGAAGACCACCAGCGAGCCCGGCCGCACGTCCGGTTCGAGGGAACCGCAGACGGTGAAGGACACCACGGCCTCCGCCTCGACGGCCAGCAGAGCGGCGAGGTTCGCCTTGTGGTCGACCTGGCTGGACAGGCGGTGGTGGCCGGTGCCGTGCCGGGACAGCTGCACGATCTCCGCGCCCCCGAGGCGCCCCTCGGTGACGGTGACCGCGCCGTGTTCGGTGACGACGGTCCGCTCGGCCGCACCCTCCAGGTGGGGCCAGTCGTAGCTGCCGGAGCCGGTGATGACACCTATGCGCATGGACTGCTTCTCCTTCGGTTCTTCGGTTACCTGTCGGACGTGCCAGATGTGCCGGGCGAGCGGCGTGTGGGGGTGCGGACCTCGACGATCGGCAGCAGGGTGCGCAGAGCGGCGTTCTCGGCGGGGTCAAGGACGGCGTGCTGTACGCAGGCGGGGACGAGGGTTCCGTTCTCGGGGTGGGCCATGGCGTAGTGGCAGGCGGCCAGCCGCTCCTGGGTCTCGCGCAGCCGGGGCTCTTCGGCCTGTTCGCCGCGCTGCATCATCTCCCAGGCCGGGGCGACGACGTCGGCGTCCATGAACTGGTGCATGACGAAGGTGACCGGGCGCACCCGCATCCGGTGGCGGACCAGCCGCAGCAGTCCGACGCGGCGGATGGTGCGGGCCAGCCAGCGAAACGCGGTCACCGCAGTGGACGGGTGCCGGGCCACCACACGCGTGATCCTTGCCGCGAGGAGGGCGGGCGGGGTGCCGGTGAAGGTCATCTTCCCGAAGTAGCGGAAGAACGCGTCGCGGACGGCGAGGTCGCGGGGGTCGTCGCCGTCGAGGAACGGATACCAGCGGGCGCCGGCGTAGAAGCCGTAGGCGGTGCGGTTGCAGCGCACGTCGCCGTTCTCGAGGACGCGGTAGTCCAGGCGGGTTCCGGCGCCGCGCTCGATCTCCGCCCATACCGCGTCCGGGGTCGCCTCGCGGAACTTCTCCTTCCAGCGGCGGTCGTCGCCGAGGAAGGCGGCGGGCTGGAAGGAGAACATGCCGTAGCCCATGGCGTGGCAGTCGCGGATCACTTCGGCGATCTCGTCGAGGTTGCCCGGGGTGACGGTCATGTTGTGGGCGAGGAAGGACCGCACTCCGTGCTCGCGCCGGAGGCGGCGGAACATGGCGGAGAATCGGGCGCGGTAGGGGTTGAGCGACTGTTCGTTCGGCGGGCGTTCGATGCCGCGCCGGCCGTACATGAACTTGTCGAAGTGCGCGGCGAAGGACAGCCGCCCGAAGCGCCGCGTGTCGTCCGGTCCGAGTGCGAGGCGGGTGAGGTAGTCGTCGTCGAAGTCGCCATGGGTGAAGCTCATCGGTTCCCGGCCGTGGTCCCGCATGATGGCGAGGGCGGCGGCGTGGTCGTCGGGGGTGAGCAGGCTGACCTCGCCGCCGATGAGCTGGGTGTGGGCGCGTGGGCCGCGCAGTTCGCGCAGCAGGCGCATCTGGGCGGTGATCTGTTCGTGGGTGTGGGGGCCGTCGACGCGGACCTGGTTGGCGTCTCTGGAGTGGTAGCAGGGGGTGCACTTGAGGTTGCACTTGGGGAAGACGCCGTGGGTGCCCTCGCAGCCGACACCGTGCCGGCCGAGGATCTGGCCGGGGGTCCGGGACGCGTCGGGGAGCTCCGTCCAGCGACGCTCCATCGCCGCGGCGAACTCGGTGTCGTAGGGGCGGGTGGCACGTTCGAGGGCGCGCAGTGTCGCGGTGATCCGCATCAGTGGTTCTCCTGCGGGGTTCGAGCTGTGGCGGGCGACGAGGTGAGCCGGGCCCGGTGCAGGCCGCGCCACAGCAGCCCGGCGTACAGCAGCATCAGGGCGTCCTCGACGAGGACGTACCAGCGCAGCGGCTGGGCGAAGTAGGTGCCGAAGCAGCCGCAGTTGTCGAGGACGAGTCCCCGGGCGAACGCCTGAGAGGCCAGCACCGCCCACACCACCGCCACGCCGGTGTACAGCCAGACGGGCGTGGTGGCGCGGGAGCGGGGCCGGGCAAGGAACCAAACAGCCGTTACGGCCTCGGCGCTGATCAACGCCACGGCCAGGGCGGTCGAGGCCGCACCGGATGTCAGGCCGTAGGCAGTCAGGATGGCGGGCATCGCGTCGAACGAAGCGGCCTGGCCGAGCGCCATCGCCGCGAGGAGCAGGCCCAGGACGAGACGCAGGATCACCGGATCACCCCTCTGCGGAGTTTCAGCAGCGCGCCGATGGGGCCGCTGCCCCGGGCCAGACGGGCGTAGACGTCGGCCAGCGCCGTGTGCCAGGGCCCGTCGGCGTAGGTGGGATAGGGGTGCACGGTGCGGGCGTAGTCGGAGGGCGTCCAGCCCAGGCGCACCGCCGCCGCGAGGTGGGCGATGGTCTCGCCGGCCCTCGGTGACACGACTGTGGCTCCGACGATCTTGCCGCGCGGGCCCAGCACCAGGGTGGTGAAGCCCTCGGTGCGGCCGTCGGCGACCGCCCGGTCGACCCGGTCGTTGTCCAAGGTGTGGACGCGTGTGTCGTCGCCGTATTTCTCCCGCGCCTCGTCCGCGGTCAGGCCGACGCGGGCGATCTCGGGATCGGTGTACGTCACCCAGGGCACCGCCTGGTAGTCGATGGGGCGGCGCACGCCCAGCAGAGCGTCGACGGCGGCTGCTCCGCCCTGCGTGCCGCCCAGGTGGGTGAAGGCCGAGAGGCCGGTCACGTCTCCGGCGCCGTAGATCCGGTGGTTGGTGGTGCGCAGCCGACCGTCGGTGCGGATATGACCGGCGTCGGTGAGTTGCACGCCGGCCGCCTCCAGGCCGAGCCCGTGCGTGTTGGAACGGCGCCCCGTGACGGCCAGCAGGGCGTCGTAGGGGAGAGGACCACCGGGCCCGTGAACGGTGTCGGCATCGACTCTCTCGGCGCGGTAGTCGGTCAGTACGGTGACGCCCTCGGCCTCCAGCCGCTCCCGCAGCACCTGTGAGGCCCGGGGCTCCTCACGGGGCACCAGGCGGTCCATCGCCTCCACGAGGGTGACCTGCGAGCCGAGCCGGGCGAACGCCTGCCCCAGCTCGCACCCGATCGGCCCGCCGCCGAGTACCACCAGGCGGTGCGGGAGTTCGGACAGCTCCCAGACGGTGTCGCTGGTCAACGGCCCGCTCTCGACCAGGCCGGGGATCGGCACCAGGGCCGGCGAGGAGCCCGTGGCGATTAGCGCGTACCGGAAGGAGACCTCTCGCTCGCCTGCGGTCAGGGTTCCCGGGCCGGTGAAGGACGCCGCGCCGTGGGTGACGTCGACTCCGTACGGGGCGAGTGCCTCAGCTGAGTCGTGCGGTTCGATCGCACCGATCGCCCGCTTCACCTCCGCCAGGGCCGCCGTGAGGTCGGCCGGACCGCTCACCGGCGGGAGACCGTAGGCAGTGGCGCGGCGGGCGGCCTGGACGTCGGCGGCCACGTGGAGGAGCGCCTTGCTCGGTACGCACCCCGTCCACAGGCAGTCGCCGCCCAGCCGGTCGCGTTCGACGAGCAGCGTGCGGGCGCCGAGGCGTCCGGCGGTGCGGGCCGCGGTCAGACCGGCACTGCCGCCGCCGATGACCACCAGGTCGTACCTCTTCATGGCGCGGAACTCTCTGTCGGTGCGCCGTCGTGGGATGGCCGGCGCGCGGGCGTGGGACGGCAAGGGAACCCGTTGACGCAGCCGGTTCCTTCCCTTCCCCGCCTCCACGATCACGGTCGCGATGGCCCTCCCGCTTCATCCGCGCGCCTGCGGCGTGTCCGAAACGGAATGCGTGACCAGCCCGGCAGGGTTCCCGAGGGAAGCACAGGGGCGCGAGCCGCCTCCATGAGCCACAGGAGGGGCGAGGGCTGGATGGACGAACCGGACTGGCGGCGCTTCATCACCGCATACCACCAGGAGCACGCCGGCATCACCGAGCAACTGTTCTCCCTGGCCGACACCTCCCCCTACGCCTGGCTGGCCGAACCGCTGCGGGCTGTCGAGGGCACGGTCCTCGACCTGGCCTGCGGTTCGGCACCCACCCGACAGGAGTTGCCGGACGCCGACTGGGTCGGGGTCGACCTTTCGGCCGCGGAACTCGCCGAGGCGGCCCGGCAGGGTCGCGGGCCGCTGCTGCGGGCCGCAGCGGACGCGCTCCCGGCTGCTTCGGCGAGCGTCGGGGCGGTCTGCGCGGCCATGTGCCTGCCGGTGGTCACGCCCCTGCCGCAGACGCTGGGGGAGATCCGGCGTGTCCTGCGGCCCGGAGGAGTGCTCGCGGCGCTGGTGCCCTCCCAGTCCGGGCTCTCCCCGTCGGGCATGCTCGGCTGGGTCCGGGTGATGGCGGCCCTGCGCGCCGTGCGGCAGCCGTGGCCCAACCCGCAGGCCCGCGACGGACTTCCCGCACTGCTGCGCACAGCGGGGTTCCGCGTCCGCCGCGACGAGCGACACGTCTTCACCCTCGCCATCGACTCGGCCGGCGCGGCGGCCCTGCTGGCAGATGCCCTCTACCTGCCCGGCCTCACCACCCACCGGGCTCAGGCCGCGAAGCGCTCCCTCGCGAGATGGGCGACCCCGGGGCGGCGTCTGGAACTGCCACTGCGTCGCGTCGTGGCCGAACTTCCGATCGAACAGCAGTCACAGGAGACGACATGAACCGCCCGGCAGCCAGCTCCTCCGCGACCGAGCTCCCGCCGCCCTCCACGGACCCGGACGAGGAGAGGCGGCGGCCGGCGCGTGCGGCGTGGATACGGCTGGCTTTCCTCGTGGCTCTGCTCCTGGCGCTCGGCTCCTGGGTGGCGCTGGGGGGCGGAGACCTGTTGCGGGACGTGCGCCAGTGGGTTGACTCGCTCGGAGTGTGGGGGCCGGTCGTCTTCGCGGTCGTCTACGCCCTGGCTGTGACGGCTCTGCTGCCCGGCTCTGTGCTCACCGCCTCCGCCGGTGCGCTGTTCGGGCTTGCGGTGGGGGCCGGCGCGGTGCTCGTGGGCGCGACGGCGGGGGCGGCCCTCTCCTTCGGACTGGCGCGCTGGCTGGGGCGTCCGGTGGTCGCCCGGTACGCGGGCTCGGGGCGGCTGGCCCGGCTGGACGCCTTCCTGACACGCCGGGGCTTCGTGGCCGTCCTCCTGGTGCGGCTGGTGCCGCTGTTCCCCTTCTCCGTGATCAACTACGGGGCCGGAGTGGCCGGTGTCCGCTTCTCCTCCTACGTCACCGCCACAGCCCTGGGCATCATCCCGGGCACCCTTGTCTACACCGGGCTCGGCGGCTCCCTGGGCGACCCCGGCTCTCCGGGGCTGTGGATAGCGCTGGGCGCTCTGCTCGTGCTGAGCGCGGGCGGCTGGTGGGCCGCACGTCTGCTCCGCTCCCGTGGTGCGGAGGTCAGCGCAGCTGCCGATAGCCGGTGACGACGCGGTGGGCCGCGGTGACAGCGACCACCGCGGCCCAGACCCAGGCGATGGTGTGGGCGAAGCCGGGCAGCAGGCACCACAGTGTGTGCACGGCGATGGTCTCGCCGCCTTCGGCCAGGCCGCCCAGAAAGTTCAGCGACCGGCCTCCTGACAGACGGCCGTCACCGCGGCGCCCGGTGCGTTCGGCGATGGAGGAGAAGGCCAGGAAGACAGTGCCGTTGACGTAGTAGGCGAGCAGGACGAGCAGGAACGGCAGTGCCGGACTGCCGACGGCGACGGCGACGCCGACGACGAACGCTCCGTAGACGAGGAAGTCGGCACTGATGTCGAGGAAGCCACCCGCTCCACTGCCCGCCGTGCCGCGGCGACGGGCCAGCGGCCCGTCCAGGCCGTCGGCGAGCCGGGACAGCAGCCTTGTTCCTTCCTTCTCTTCGTTCGTGAGTGGTCGATCAGGCGAAGACGGTGAGCCGGCTGGCGAGACCGATGACGACGGGGAT
>NZ_JBEYXW010000062.1:0-16896 GCF_040645195.1 Saccharomonospora sp. NPDC046836 | reverse complement strand
TCTTACGGTCGAGCTCGTCGCGTGGCACCTCCAGGATCGAGATGCCCTTGTCGGCAGCCATGCGCACGGCCTCGGCCACCCGGTCGTCGGCGTCGCCGGCCGGACCCACCGGCGGCCCCGCCACCGGCGTCCACGCCCTGCGCCCCGCCCAGCGCGAGGCCCCCGCCGACTGGGGCCCGCACCGCCCGTACGAGGACCCCCACCAGCCCCCGCCGCCGTCCCGATCAAGGAATCCCCGCCCATGAACGCACGCCAGCGTCGAGGTGTTCTGCTGCTGCTCCTGTCGGTGCTCTGCGCCGTCGGAGCCTTCGCCGGAGTGCTCTCGGTCGTCCGGGACGTCAACGCCAAGGTCGGCCCGGAGGTCCCCGCCTACCGGCTGAAGACCGACGTCGCCCCCTACAAGGAGCTGACCGCCGACCAGTTCGAGAAGGTCTCGATGCCCGAGCGGTGGCGCTCCGAGAACGCCGTCACCGACCTGCGCCAGATACGCGGCAAGATCGCCGTGACCACCCTGCGCCAGGGCTCCCTGCTCCAGACCGACATGATCGTCGCCCGCCCCGAGGTCCGCCCCGGCGAGCAGGAGATCGCCATCATGATCGACGCGGCCACCGGCGTCGCCGGCAAGATCACCCCGGGCGCGGACGTCAACATCTACGCCACCTTCAAGGCCGAGAACGACGGCGAGAAGGACCAGTCGCGGATCATCGTGGAGAACGCCCGCGTCATCGACGTCGGCAAACTCACCGCCCTCGAACCCGACCAGGACGACCGGCGCCGCCAGCCCGTCGACGCCGTCCCCATCACCTTCGCCCTCTCCGCCGCCGACGCCCAGCGCGTCGCCTACGCCGAGTCGTTCGCCGCCCACGTCCGCCTCGCCCTGGTCGGGCCCGGCAGCGACGAGGGCCTGCGCCGCGGCGACCGTACGTACACCCTCGACGAGGACAAGTGAGAGGCGGCCGATGACACTGCGCATTCTCCCCGCCGCCGGTGACCAGGACGCCGCCCGCGTCCTCGCCACCCTCCTCGCCCAGTTGCCCGACGCCGAGCCGGCGCAGGCCCTGCCCGACTCGACGGCGCTGCTCGACACCCTCGCCGCGCTCGCCGCCGAGTCCCTCGACGAGCTGCCCGAGGTCGTCCTCGTCCACGAGCGGATGGGCCCGGCCCCCGCGCTGGACCTGGTCCGCGAGGTCACCCGGCGCTTCCCCTCGGTCGGCGTCGTCCTGCTCACCACCGACACCGGCACCGCCGTCATCACCGCGGCCATGGACGCCGGGGCCCGCGGCATCGTGGCCCTCCCGATGAGCTACGAGGCCCTGGCCGAACGCGTCCAGGCCGCCGCCGTCTGGTCCCTCGACATGCGCCGCCACCTCGCCACCGGCAATGGCCGCGAGCTCCTCGCCGCTGGCGGCGGTGGCCGCGTCGTCACCGTCTCCGGCGCCAAGGGCGGCGTCGGCACCACCCTCACCGCCGTCCAACTGGCCCTGGCAGCCCAGGCGTCGGGCCGCTCCACCGCCCTCCTCGACCTCGACCTCCAGTCCGGCGACACCGCCTCCTACCTCGACGTGCAGTTCCGCCGCTCCGTCGCCGACCTCGCCGCCATCCGCGACGTCACCCCGCGCGTCCTCGCCGACGTGGTCTTCACCCACGAGAGCGGGCTCGCCGTCATCCCCGCCCCCGCCGAGGGCGAACGCGGCGAGGACGTCACCGACCGCACCGCCCGCCAGGTCGTCACCGTCCTGCGCGGCCGCTACGACGTGGTGATCGTCGACTGCGGCACCCAGATGGCCGCCGCCAACGCCGCCGCCGTCGAACTCGCCGACGAGGCCCTCCTCGTCCTCACCCCCGACGTGGTCGCCGTCCGCGCCGCCAAACGCCAGATCCGCCTCTGGGAACGCCTCCAGATCCGCAAGGCCGAGGAGACCACCACCGTCGTCAACCGGTACGGCAAGGGCACCGAGATCACCCCCGCCCTCGTCGCCCGTATCACCGGCACCCGCGTCGCCCGCACCACCGTCCCGGCCCACTACCGCGAACTCCAGTCGGCCCTCGACGCCGGACGCGTCCAGGACCTCGACGCCAAGTCGACGGTCAAGCAGGCCCTCTGGGGCCTCGCCGGTGAACTGGGCCTCGGTCCCCGGGAACCCGGCCGCCCCACCGGCCGCAAGCGCCGCGGCGCCCACGGCGACCGGGGCGCCGTCACCCTCGAGTTCGCCGGGATCTTCCCCCTCGTCCTCGTCGTCCTCGCCCTGCTCTGGCAGTGCGCCCTCTACGGCTACTCCTACACCCTCGCCGGGAACGCCGCCGACGAAGGCGCCCGCGCCGCCACCGCCGCCCACGCCGCCGGCGACTCGGGCCCTGCCGCCTGCCGCACCGCCGCCACCCGCCACCTCCCCTCCGCCTGGTCCGCCGCCACCATCACCTGCACCGACGCAGGCTCCGTCTGGCAGGCCACGGTCAAGACGGACGTGCCGCTGTTCTTCCCGGGGGTCAACCCCGGGTGGAAGGTGACGGGGCGGGCGGGGGCGGCCTTCGAGGGGGAGCGGTGAGGGGGCGGAACCGGGAGCGGCCGGCGAGGAGGACCGACGACCGAGGCGCCGCCATCCTCGAATTCGCCGGCTTCCTCCCCGTCCTCCTCCTGATCGGCCTCGCCGCCATCCAGCTCGGCCTGGTCGGCTACGCCGCCAGCCAGGCCGGGTCCGCCGCCCGTGCCGCCGCCCGGGTCGCCTCGCAGGAGGACACCGGGGCCGGGGCGGCGGCGGGGCAGGCGGCCGTCGGGGCCGGGATGGACGTCAGCTTCAGCTGGGGCGGCGGGGACGGGACCACCAAGGCCACCGCCGCCGTCAAGGTGCCGACCCTGCTGCCGTTCGTCGGCGACGGCTGGACCGTGACCCGCTCGGCCACCATGCCCGACGACGACCGATGACCCCGCCCGCCCCCGCCCGTATCCCGGCCGCCCCAGGCCGCCCGGCCCCCGCCCGAGGAGGCGACACCGTATGAGCCTCAGGTCACGCATCACCGGCCCCGAGGAGCAGGGGAGCGCCCGGCCCGGGCGGGAGGACGGGCACCTTGTCGCGCTGTTCCGGGCCAAGCTGCTGGAGGAGATCGACCTCGCCGAGATGTCCTCGCTGGCCACCGCCGACCGGCGGGCCCGGCTGGAGCGCGTCCTCGGCCACATCATCAGCCGCGAGGGGCCGGTCCTCTCCGGCGTCGAACGCACCCAGCTCATCCGCCGCGTCGTCGACGAGGCACTCGGCCTCGGCGTCCTCGAACCGCTCCTCGAAGACCCCTCCATCACGGAGATCATGGTCAACGGGCCCGACGCGATCTTCGTAGAGCGGGCGGGCCGCGTCGAGCAGTTGCCGATGCGGTTCGCCTCGCACGAGCAGCTGATGCAGACCATCGAACGCATCGTCTCCACCGTCAACCGCCGCGTCGACGAGTCCCACCCCATGGTCGACGCCCGGCTCCCCTCCGGCGAACGCGTCAACGTCATCATCCCGCCGCTCTCCCTGACCGGCGCCACCCTCACCATCCGCCGCTTCCCGCGCGCCTACACCCTCCCCGAACTGATCCAGCTCGGCTCCCTCGACGAACACCTGCTGATGCTGCTCGCCGCCTTCGTCCGGGCCCGCCTCAACGTCATCGTCTCGGGTGGCACCGGCAGCGGAAAGACCACCCTGCTCAACGCCCTCTCCGGCCTCATCCCCGGCCACGAGCGCATCATCACCATCGAGGACTCCGCCGAACTCCAGCTCCAGCAGGCCCACGTGGTACGCCTGGAGTCCCGCCCCGCCAACGTCGAGGGCAAGGGCCACATCACCATCCGCGACCTGGTCCGCAACTCGCTGCGCATGCGCCCCGACCGCATCATCGTCGGCGAGGTCCGCGGCGGCGAGACCCTCGACATGCTGCAGGCCATGTCCACCGGCCACGACGGCTCGCTCGCCACCGTCCACGCCAACAGCGCCGAGGACGCCCTCATGCGGCTCCAGACGCTCGGCTCCATGGCCGAGGTGCAGATCCCCTTCGAGGCGCTCCGCGACCAGATCAACTCCGCCGTCGACGTCGTCGTCCAGCTCAGCCGCGCCGCCGACGGCTCCCGCCGCCTCGCCGAGATCGCCGTCCTCGTCTCGCACGGCCGCGAGCCCTTCCGGATCGCCACCGTCTCCCGCCACCACCCCGGCCCCCCGGGCCCCGACCGCGCCGCCCCGGGCCGGTTCGAACACCTCCCGCTGCCCCGCCCCGTCGCCGACCGCCTCCACCTCGCCGGAGAGGGCGTACCCCCCGCCTTCGGCGTCACCGACACCGCTGACCCCGCCCACGTCCGAGAGGCGCTGGCATGACCGACCCCACCCGCCTCGCCCTCGGCGCCGCCCTGCTCGGCCTGCTGCTCGCCGTCGCCGGCATCCACGTGTACGCCTCCGGGCGCGCCCAGCGCCAGGCCCTGGTCGACCGGCTCTCGGCCACCGCCGCGCCCCCCGCCGGACGCGGCCGCCGCTTCACCGGCATCGACCGCCGGGTCCGCCGCACGAGGCTCGGCCGGGACCTCTCGCTGCGCCTCTCCGCCACCGGACTCGACGTCACCGTCGGCGAGTTCACCGTCTACGCCCTCGCCACCACCGCCGCCCTGTGGCTCATCGCCTCCGCCGCCCTCGCCCCCTTCTTCGGGCCGATCGCCGCCCTGGCCGCCGCCTGGGGCGCCGTCGTCTTCCTCAACTGGCAGCGCCAGAAGCGCATCGAGGCGTTCATCAACCAGCTCCCCGACGTGGCCCGGCTCCTCGCCAACGCCACCGCCGCCGGCCTCGCCCTGCGCACCGCCCTCGCCATGGCCGCCGAGGAGCTGGAGGCACCTGCGGGCGAGGAACTCTCGCGCGTAGCCGATCAGTTGGCGCTGGGAAGGTCGGTCGACGCCGCCCTCGGCGAACTCGCCGAACGGCTCCCCTCCCGCGAACTGGTCGTCCTCGTCACCACCCTGGTCCTCTCCAACCAGGCAGGCGGCACCGTCGTCTCCTCGCTGCGCAACCTCACCGCCACCCTGGAGGAGCGCAAGGAGACCCGCCGCGAGGTCCGCACCATGCTCTCCGAGGTGCACGCCACCGCGCTGACCGTGCCCGCCCTGGGCCTCGGCTCGCTGCTGCTCATCAACTCGCAGAACGAGGGCGCCCTCGCCCGCGTCACCGGCTCCGCCCTCGGCCAGATCCTCATCCTGATCGCGCTCGGCCTGTACGCGGTCGGCTTCCTCGTCATCCGCCGCCTCGGAAAGATCGAGGTCTGACCGTGCCCACCCTCGCCGCCGGCCTCACGCTCCAGTCGCCCCTGCTGGCGCTCGGCCTGGCCCTGCTCGCCGCCGCCGCGGTGGCCGCCGCCCTCGCCGCCCTGCGCCTGCTGCGCGGTGAGGCGAAACTCCCCGACGACCTCGCCGTCGCCCTGGAGTCGGGCGCCGCCCGCGTCTCCACCGCCGAGTCCGCCGTCGACCGGCTCGGCATCCGCTTCGCCCCGCTCGTCCTCAGGCTGATGGGCCCGCGCCGCGTCGACGCCAAACGCCGCCGCATCGACATGGCCGGCAACCCCGGCGGCCTCACCCTCGACCGGTACGCCGCCCGCCGCTTCGTCTACGGCGTCTTCGGCCTCGTCCTCGGCCTGGTCTTCCTCACCAACGACTCCACCCTCTTCGCCCTGCTGACCTTCGCCTTCGGCCTCACCGCCGCCGACGCCCTGATCTGGCAGGCGGTCCGCGACCGGCGCGAGGTCATCGACCGCACCCTCCCCGACTTCCTCGACGTCCTCGCCGTCGTCGTCAGCTCCGGCCTCGGCTTCCGCCAGGCCCTGGACCGCGTCGCCGAACGGTACGAGGGTCCCTGGGCCGACGAACTCCGCATCACCCTGCGCCAGATGGACATGGGCGTCTCCCGCCGCCAGGCCTTCGACGAGCTCCGCCGCCGCAACTCCTCCGAACAGGTCGCCCAGTTCGTCTCCGCCCTCCAGCAGGGCGAGGAACTCGGCTCACCCATCGCCGACACCCTCATCCAGATAGCCACCGACATGCGCCGCACCGACGCCCAGAACTCCCGCCGCCGCGCCGCCAAGACCATCCCCAAGGCCACCATGGTGACCCTCGTCTTCCTCCTCCCCGCCACGATGATCCTCATCGCCGCCGGCATGTTCCTCGGCTCAGGCTCCGACCTGGGCTCGATCCTCGGCGGATGACCGGCGAGGGGACGCCCGGGAGCGGCTACGGGACGGGCGCGGGGGGCGACGAGCCGGCCGGCGGCGGCCACAAACCGGCCGGCGGCGGTGCCGGACCCGCGGGGAGCGGCCACGGGCCGGTCGGCAGCGGTCGCGAGCGGGCCGTGAACGGCCACGGGGCGACGGGTACCGGCGACGGCCCGGCCGACAGCGGCCGTGAGCGGACCAGGAACGGCCACGGGCCGACATCGAGCCGCCACGAGCCCCCCGGCACCGCCCCCGGCGGAGCACCAAGGAGCCCTCGCCCGCGCCCCCGCCTGGCCAGAACCAGCGAGGGCACCCGGACGGAAACCGGCCGCGCCACCCCGCCCAGCCGCCTCACCCCACCCGGCCGCACGGCCCGCCACCTCCCGCCCACCCCGCCGACCCTCTACGCCGGCCACACCACCCACCCCGGCCCCACGGCCTCCGCCCTCGCCGACGACGTCCCCGCCCCCAGTCCCCGCGTCCAGCTCAACGCACTCCAGGCCCTCTGCCGCCAGGTGTTCGGCGTCCGCCTCGCCCTGATCGCCCTCGGCGCCCCCTTCGCCCTCCAGAACGCCGCCGACGGCGCCGCCCGCTACCTCGTCCTCACCGCCGCCGTCACGGGCTTCATGGCCTCGTACGCGATGCTCCGCGACTGGGAACGGTTCGGCCCCCTCGTCCTGCGTCACCCCGCCCTGCTCGGCCTCGACCTGCTCATCGGCGCCGTCCTCCTCCTCACCGCCTCGCCCGCCTCCCCCCTCGGCTATGCCGCCGCCTGCACGCCGCTCCTCGCGGGCCTGCTCTACGGCTGGCGCGGCGCCGGCGTCCTCACCGGCTGCCAGCTCGTCGTCCTCCTCGTCGCCCACCGCGCCTGGGCCGACGCCCTCACCAGCGGCGCCAGCACCCTCCTCGTCGCCGGGTTCTGCGTCGCCGCCGGGATCACCGGAGTGACCCTGCGCAACCTCATGTTCCGGTTCGGCGCCGCCACCACCGCCCTCGCCGAGGCCAACGCCCGCCTGGCAGTCGCCGGCGCCGTCGAGGCCGAACGCGCCCGTCTCGCCCGCGACCTCCACGACTCCCTCGCCAAGACCTTGCACGGCCTCGCCCTCACCGCCGACTCCCTGGCCGAGGGCACCGGCCACCTGCCGCCCGACACCCTCCGCGACCGCGCCGTCCAGGTCGCCGACGCCGCCCGCCGCGCCGCCGCCGACTCCCGCGACCTGCTGTCCGGACTCCGCCACGACGCGGCCGACCCCACCGGACCGGTCGACCTCGCCGAGACCCTCCGTACGGGACTGCCGTCCGGCACGCCCCTCGACGCGGCCGGGCCCCTGCCGCCCGTACCCCACGCCGTCGCACAGCACCTGCTGGCCATCGCCGCCGAGGCCGTCGAGAACGCCCACCGCCACGCCACCTCCCCGCCCCGGACCGCCCTCACCACCACCGGCACCGCCCTCCGCCTCACCGTCACCGACCACGGCCCCGGCCTCCCCACCGGCCTCACCCTCCAATCCGCCTCCGACACCGGCCACTTCGGCCTCGTCGGGATGGCGGAACGCGCCACCGCGATCGGCGGCGCCCTGCGGGTGGGCCCCGCCGGGCAGACGGCCACGGGCCCCGGCACGGAGGTACGGATCGAGCTCCCCCTCGCCGTCCTGGAGACCGCCCCGCCACCAGGAACGTGTGGTTCCGCCCCGGGGGAACACCTATCCGGCCAAAACCCACCCGCGAGGCCCCCGGACTGAGGACACTCTTAACGCGGGCCCCGCGACCCGGGCCGCCCGCACCAGGACGGCGTACCACCGACCCCGCCCCGAGAGGAGGCCACGATGCCGGACGCATCCCCTTCCGAGCCACACGGCCGAACCGCCGCGCCCGAACCGCGCACCACCCGCACCCGCCCGGACGCGCGCACGGCCCCTCTCCGCCCGCACCACGCCCCGGCCCCCGGCCGCACCCTGCGCGTCGTCGTCGCCGACGACAACCAGGTGGTCCGCGCCGGACTCAGCGCCCTGCTCTCCGCGCGCCCGGGCATCCGGGTCGTCGCCGAGGCCGGCGACGGCCACCGCGCCCTCGCCGCCACCCGCCACCACCGTCCCGACGTAGTCCTCCTCGACGTCCGCATGCCCGGCGTCGACGGCCTCGCCGCCCTGCCCCACCTGGTCCGCCTCGCCCCCGTCCTGATGCTCACCTACAGCCGCGAACGCGAGACCGTCCAGCGGGCGCTGGGCCTGGGCGCCGTCGGCTACCTCGTCCACGGCGAGTTCACCGCCGACCAACTGGCCCGCGCCGTACGCGACGCCCACGAGGGCCACGCCCACCTCACCCCGTCCGCCAGGAACGCCCTCCTCGCCCACCTTGTCGCCCCGGCCGCCTCCCACCGGCCACCCGTCTCGAATCCGCCAACCTCCGGCAAAACCCCTTCGCGACTGCAATCCCCTGTGGGAGAGTCGGACAGGGCTGCGCACGGGCTGAGTTCACGGGAGGTCGAGGTCATGGAGCTGATCGCCTCGGGGATGAGCAACCAGCAGATAGCCGCCACCTGCTTCATCAGCGAGAAAACGGTTAAGAACCACATCAACCGCATCTTCGCCAAACTCCACGCCCCGAACCGCAGCGCGGCGATAGCGACGTGGCTGGGCATCGCCTCCACCGGCCGGACGGCCCCCCGATGACCGCCTGGACCCCTCCACCCCAGACTCCTCCCACCCGCCCGTCCCCGCCCGCACCTCCGTCCCCGGACACCCCACCCCACCAGCGCACTTGGGCCCCCCGATGGGCCCCCGGACCCTCCTCCGTCCCCCGCGCCACCTCATACCGTCCCCGAATCACCCTTGACCAAGGAGGCCCCCACCATGAGCGACACCACCTTGAGGGCGGCACTGGCCCTGCACCGGGCGGCCCAGACCTGGACCACGCACCTGCTCGCCCGCACGACCAACGCCGCCCGGCGCGACCGGGGGGCGGGGTTCGTGGAGTATGCGGGGTTGATGATCCTGATCGCGGGGATCTTCACGTTGATCGACGGCCTGGCTCTCGACAGCAAGATCTCCTCCGCCATCGGTACGGCCGTCAGCAACGTGATCAGCGGAGGCTGAGACCAGTCGTCGGTGACGCCGGACAAGCGCTCCCCCTGTTCATCTGGGTAACGGGGGTTGTTCTTTTCGTGGCCTTCGTTTTCTTTGCCTTCGCCCAGGCTGCGGTGGCTCGTAACGGTGCTCAAACGGCGGCGGACGCGGCGGCGCTTGCGGCGGCCAACGATGCGCGCGAAGAGCTTGCCGAGGGCCTCGTTCAAGCGGTCGAGGATGGTGGGGAGTGGCTCGACTGGCTTGAGGGGCAAGGGGCGCGAGGCGGCACCGCGAGATCGGAGGCCGAGAGATTGGCCGCCGCCAATTCTGCAACGGTCTCCGGCTTCGGTGTCGAGGACACGAACGGGTGGCCGGGTTATCGGGTTTCCGTGGAGATGAATGATTCAGTGGGAGATTCTATCATCCCCGGAACTGAAGGCATGTATGCCAAGGCTGCGGCGGTTTCGGTGGTCGAGCCGCTCTGTGAGGGGCTGACGGACGATGCGAATGTGTCCTTTCGTTGCTCGAATGGGAGCGAGTACGAATTTGACACGGACGACATTTCATTTGACGACCTGCCCGACCTCGCCGACATGTACTCAGTACACCTTGTGAAGTGATCTACAGAAGGAGAAATCCTCTCATGGGGAAGAAGCGCCTTTCCAGGTGGCCCGCTGTACGGAGTGCTGGGATGCTGACAATGGCGATTCTCGCCCTAGGGGGGTGCGGCGGTAGTGGCGACGATTCTTCGGGCTCGGGATCGGTCGCATCGAAAGGTCCGCAGGGCGATAAAGGGAAAGCGCCTGAGGGGCCGACGCCTTCAGGGGATGTTGTGCTGGCAGAATCTGAGGGCGACGGTGTAGTGATGACCGTCACCTCGGCAGTGCGGGACAGTGGTGGATTCCTTACGGTGTCCGGAAAGGTCACCAATAGCTCGGGGAATCTTTGGACCGGTGGAGAGTGGCGCGGGGATGAAAGCGAGCTGCAGGGGAATGGCGGTTCAATTGCCGGTGCGAGCCTGATCGACAAGGTGGGTAAGAAGAAGTACCTAGTTCTTCGTGATACGAGCGGCCGGTGTCTGTGCACGAAGTTTTCCGGTGGCATCGACAGCGGAAAAAGCGCAGATTGGTTCGCTCAGTTCCCTGCTCCTCCCGCAGATACTCAAAAGGTCGACTTCCAGGTCGGCACCATGCCCCCCGCCACCATCCAAATCTCCGAGGGGTGACCCCCGATGAAACCAGCACGCCACGCCGCCCTGGCCACCCTCGCCTGTTCGCTGGTTCTCTCGCTCGCTCTGCCCCTGCACGTGGCCCAAGCCGACGACGACGACCCCGTAGTGCCCCCCGGCAGTACGACCAGTTCCCCGCCTCCGGAGATTTCCGAGGACAGTGCGGGGCTGAAGCTGGCCGACGGGGCGGAGTTGGCGCCGCCGAAGGTGTTGGACATCAAGTCGGTCGTGGAGGATCTGGGGGGTGAGGAGCGCCGGGAGGACACCAATACGGATGTGAAGTTCGCGCTCCAGGCCGAGGTGTTGTTCGGGAAGGACAGCGCCAAGCTGAACCCGGAGGCGCGGGGCCGGATCCAGGCCATCGCCGAGGAGGCGCAGGCCCAGCAGGCCAACAAGGTCCGGGTGTTCGGGTTCACCGACGACCTCGGCTCCTACGAGCACGGGAAGAAGCTGTCGAAGAACCGGGCCGACGCCGTGCACGAGGAACTGGTGAAGACCCTCGGGCCGAACGTCACCTACGAGGTGCGCGGCTACAGCGAGGACTACCCGATCGCCGACAACTCCACGGAGGCCGGCCGGATGAAGAACCGCCGGGTCGAGGTCTCGTTCCCGCGCGGCGCCGCCGCCCCGCAGACGCGGGAGTCGGGCGACCCCGCCGTCAGTTGACCGAGGGCCGGCGGGGCTACAACACGTCCTACCGCAGCCCTGCGATCCCTCCAAGGATCAGGTCGCGGCCCCCCCGGCCGGGAATTCCGCCTCGTCGTCGTGGACGCGGAGCTGGCCGGCGCCCTCGCGGGTGAACGGGCGCGGCCGTCTCCTCTACGACCAGCCCGACGACGGTCTCGGCCGTCGCCCCGGGATACCCGGCGGCACCCTCCGCCGGCTCCTGCCGTGGTGCGTCGGCATGGTGTTCGTCGAGACGTACCGGTTCGATGCCGACCGGTGTCATCCGGCCAGTGCCGAGGCGGTCGGCGGTGGCTCCATGCCGGCGCCGGTGCCCGGCAAGGGGATCTTCGCCCACCGTGAGCCGGAGGGCGTGCTGCACACCCACGTCCAGCTCACCCGGGACCGTGCGTGGGTCGACGCCCTCGACTCCGCAGACGGGTCTGCGGCCCTGGAGCGGGTCGCCGGGAGTCCGCGGGGTGGACGCCGGAGCTGAAGGCGTTCCTCACCCACGGCTGGACCGCTCCGGTGGCCCGCGTCCTGCACGTCCTGCCGGACGAGCACCGCTGGGAGCGCGTCCCGGGCGTCACCCTGCTCGGCGACGCCGCCCACCTGATGCCCCCTCCGGCGAAGGCGCCAACCCCGCCATGCCCGACGCCCCCGAACCGGGTGAAGCCCTCGCGACTCGCCCGGGTGACGTGGAGGCTGCCCTCGCCACGTACGAGGCGAGGCTCTTCCCGGTACGGCCTCATCGAGACGGTCACCGCCGCCGAGGGGGTGAGGAGCCCGAGAGGAGAGGGGTCCCGGCTGTAGCTGGTAACCCGCGTTTGCAATCATCCCGCGTGCGCAATTAGTGTGGACGCTCGTAAGGCGCTGCGAGCGATTACCCGCCCTGTCGGGGTCAGATGTCGAGCGGCGCTCTCCCACCCCCTCCCAGGAAAGGCACCTCCATGCCTCTAGCCCTCCTGGCCCTGGCCATCGGTGCCTTCGGGATCGGTACCACCGAGTTCGTGATCATGGGCCTGCTCCCCGAGGTGGCCGCCGACTTCGGCGTCACCGTGCCGACCGCCGGGCTGCTGGTGACCGGGTACGCGCTCGGTGTCGTCGCGGGCGCGCCGGTCATGACCGTGCTCGGGACCAAGGTGTCCCGCAAGCGCATGCTGATGCTGCTCATGGGGCTGTTCATCGCGGGCAACCTGCTCTGTGCCGCGGCCCCCGTCTTCGGTGTGATGCTCACCGGCCGCATCGTCGCCTCCCTCGCCCACGGCGCCTTCTTCGGCATCGGCTCCGTCGTCGCCGCCGGCCTGGTCGCACCGCAGAAGCGGGCCGGGGCCATCGCACTGATGTTCACCGGGCTGACCGTCGCCAATGTGGTCGGCGTACCGCTCGGCACCTTCATCGGGCAGAACGCCGGCTGGCGGACCACCTTCGTCGTCGTCGCCGGTCTCGGCGTCCTCGGCCTGCTCGGCGTGGCCCGGCTCGTCCCGAACATGCCGAAGCCCGGGGGCGTACGGCTGCGGCACGAACTGGCGGCGTTCAGGAACGCGCAGGTGCTGCTGGCCATGGCGATGACCGTGCTCGGCTTCGGCGGGGTCTTCGCCGCCGTCACCTACGTCGCGCCGATGATGACCGAGGTCGCGGGCTTCGCCGACTCGTCGGTGACCTGGCTGCTCGTCCTCTTCGGGCTCGGCATGGTCGCGGGCAACCTGGTCGGCGGCCGGTTCGCCGACCGCGCGCTGATGCCGATGCTCTACGTCTCGCTCGGCGGGCTGACCCTGGTCCTCGCCCTGTTCACCGTGACCGCGCACCACAAGGTCGCCGCCGCGCTCACCCTCGCCCTGATCGGCGCCCTCGGCTTCGCCACCGTGCCGCCGCTCCAGAAGCGAGTACTCGACCACGCGCACGGCGCCCCCACGCTGGCCTCGGCCGTCAACATCGGCGCCTTCAACCTCGGCAACGCCCTCGCCGCCTGGCTCGGCGGCCTCGTCATCGCGGCCGGCCTCGGCTACACCGCCCCCAACTGGGTCGGGGCCCTGCTTGCCGGCTCCGCCCTGCTGCTGGCCTTCCTCTCGGCCGTGCTCCAGCGCCGCGACGAGGCCCGTGGAGCCCGGGCGGCCCAGGAGCCCCGGCCGGCCGCCCCCGAACCCGTACACCTCTGACCGTCCGATGTACCCGAAGGACAAGGAACTTCCCAATCGTGTTGTCAAGCCGCTGCCGTGACGGGAGGTGAAGCATGAAAGCACTCTCCGTCACGGATCATGGCCCACAGGACGTTGAGGCGTCGGCGTGCGAGAGCCAGCAGGGCCTGCTTGTGGCCCTTGCCCTCGCTCCGTTTCCGGTCGTAGAACGCCTTCGACGCAGGGCAGCACTGAAGGCTCACCATGGCCGACAGGTACATGGTCCTGAGCAGACCGCGGTGGTAACGCCGGGGGCGGCGCAGGTTGCCGCTGACACGGCCGGAGTCGCGGGGCCTGGGGGCCAGGCCAGCGAAGCCGGCCAGGCGGTCGGGACTGCCGAAGGCGTCCATGTCACCACCGGTCGCGGCGAGGAACTCGGCGCCGAGCTTGGCGCCCATGCCGGGCAGGCTGCGGATCACCTCGGCGAGCGGATGCTCGCGAAACTTGGCCTCGATCAGGGCGTCGAGCTCGGCGATCTCCTCATCGAGGGCCATCACCCCCTTCGCGAGGCGGACCACCATGGTGGCCGCGAGCTTCTCGCCGGGCAGCGCGGTCTGCTGGGCCTGGGCGGCCTCCACCACCGTCTTCGCCAGTGCGGCGGCGCCCCTGACCTTGCGATTCTTCAGCCACGTCTCGATCCGGCTCGTGCCTGCCCGACGGATCGCCGCCGGGGTCTGGTAGCCGGTCAGCAGCGTCACCGGTCCCCGATTCGTCAGATCAAGGGCCCGCTCCAACGCAGGGAAGATCTGAAGGAGTTGGGCCCGGAGGCGGTTAATCTGCCGCGTGCGGTCGAAGACCGTGTCCAAGCGCCGGGTGGTCAGGGTGCGCAGGTCAACGGCGATCTCATCGCCCGGCCGCAGCAGGCCCAGATCGCGACGGACGCGCGCCTGATCGGCGATGACGAAGGCGTCCTTCGCGTCGGTCTTGCCCTCGCCGCCCTTATAGGTCGCCGCAGCCCGGTGGACCGCCAGGCCTGTGATGTAGGCGACCGGCTGGCCGTGGTTGACCAGCAGGCCGATCAGCAGCGCGGCACCACCGTGGTTAAGGTCCACAGCCCACAGTGCGTCGGCGGATATCTCCAGGACATCGCCGATCAGAGTGAGCAGTTCACTCTCGTCGTTCGCGATTCGGCGGGACAGCAGACGCTTGCCGTCCGCGTTGATCACCACCGCGTGGTGGTGGGTCTTGCCGATGTCCACTCCGGCCCAGATCTCGGGCACGTTCCCCTCCGCCAGCTCGTCGTTCATCGATCCCGCAGACGACCTCGCCGACGTTGTCCTACGCAGCGATCGAAAGTCGCATCTCCCAATTGGCGGTCGAGTCGTCGCGGGGCTCCGGGTGGCCAAGTTCCTTAAGCCATCGAGCGGTCTCCACCGTGACAGCCATGCCCAGAGCCCCTGGGCCCTCCGATCTTACGAATGACCAGAGCAACCACACTTGAAAGGTAGGACAGCACGTGAGCACCACCCCCGTCCCCACCGTCACCCTCAACAACGGCGTCACCATGCCGCAGCTCGGCTTCGGCGTCTTCCAGGTGCCCGACGAGGAGACCACCGCGGCCGTCGCCACCGCCCTGGAATCCGGCTACCGCTCCATCGACACCGCCGCCGTCTACGGCAACGAGGCGGGCGTCGGCCGCGCCCTCGCCGACTCCGGCGTCCCGCGCGACGAACTCTTCGTCACCACCAAGCTGTGGAACGACGACCAGGGGTACGACGCGACCCTCACCGCCTTCGACGCCTCGCTGGCCAAGCTCGGCCTCGACCACGTCGACCTCTACCTCATCCACTGGCCGACCCCGGCCCGCGACCGCTACCTCGACACCTGGCGCGCCCTGGAGAAGCTGCTGGCCGACGGCCGCACCCGCGCCATCGGCGTCTCCAACTTCCAGCCGGCCCACCTCACCCGCCTCATCGACGCCTCCGGCATCGTCCCCGCGGTCAACCAGGTCGAGCTGCACCCCGGCCTCCAGCAGAGCGAACTGCGCGCCCTGCACGCCGGGCACGGCATCACCACCGAGGCGTGGAGCCCCCTCGCGCAGGGCGCCCTGCTGAACCACGACACGATCACCACCCTCGCCACCCGCCACGGCCGCACCCCGGCCCAGATCGTCCTGCGCTGGCACCTCCAGCTCGGTAACGTGGTCATCCCCAAGTCCGTCACCCCCTCCCGCATCCGCGAGAACCTCGACGTCCTCGGCTTCACCCTCACCGCCGACGACATGACCGCCCTCGCCACCCTCGACGGGGGCCTGCGCACGGGCCCTGACCCGGACACCCTCAACTGACGACCTGCCGCCCGGTCACCGAGGCTCCCCGTACGGCCAGGACCCCGTACGGGGAGCCTCTCCGTGCAGCCCCGGCGCCCGCGCCGCCTCCGGCCAGGCCGGGAACTCGGCCGGCGCCTCCTCGGTACGGCCGGCTCGTCCAGCTTCCGCAGGAAGGCGAACCGCGCGGCCCGGCACAGCACCCGCTCGGCCTCGCGCTTCGCGTCGGGGCCGCCGACGGTCGGGAAGATCACGAAGGCCGGGGCGGCCGCGCCGGTGGCGGTGTGGTGCTCGATCACCTCCAGCACGGCCGCCGCGCAGTCGGTGGTCCCCCTGTGGCCGTACCGCTCGTGGAGTTCCTGGACGCGGCCCTCGCAGGAGTCGAGGCTCACCTCGGTGGCGGGGTGGGCGCCGGTGTCGAAGAGGACGACCGGGACGGTCCCGTCGTCGTCCGGGTGCGCGGCGAGGGCCAGGGCCTCTTCGGCCAGGTGCTGCAAGTGACGACCACCCGCGGCCTACGCGAAAGCCCCGAGCCGGGCCGATGCGGACCCACCCGAACCGCCCCGGTCCGACGCGGGACTCGACACGGCTGGCACGCTACTCGGCGGTGACCCGCACCCTGCCCCCGTCCCCGTCCCCGTCCCCGTCCGTAAGGAAGCCCCCGTGCCCGACCCCCGCCTCACCACCCTCCCGCCACCCGCCCGCGCCCGTCTCCTCGCCCGCTTCGGCCCCGCCGTCGACGCCTGGTGCGAGGCGTTGCCGGACCAGGTGGCGGAGCTCGCCGAGCGGTGGGGGGTGGAGCCGCTGGCGGCCGGGGGCGGTGGGACCTCGCGGGTGTTCAGGTGCAGACGGCGCGCGGACGAGCGCGCGGTCTGGCTGAAGGTGACTCCCGACCCCCAGGTGGCCGCCGAGGAGGCGGAGGCGCTGGCGGGGTGGGCGCGGACGCCCTCGGTGGCCGGGCTCCTCGCGGCCGACCCCGGCGCCGGGGCGCTGCTGCTGGACGGGGTGGAGCCGGGGACGCCGGTACGCGGCCAGGACGGGGAGCCGGCCCAGGTGGCGGCCCTGCTGCGGGAACTCCGGGAGAGCGGCCCGGACCAGGCGCCCGGCGAGGGCTCGGCCCTGCGGCCGCTCGCCCACCGGGTCGGCTTCCTCTTCGGCCTCGCCCTGCGGCGGGCCGGACCGGACGGCCCCGACGCCGAGATCCGGCTCCGCCGGGCCCGCGCCCAGGCGCTCGGGAGCTCAACGTCGACGCCGAGGGCATCGAGATCGGCCCTTCGCCGCAGG
>NZ_JBEYXW010000061.1:0-17721 GCF_040645195.1 Saccharomonospora sp. NPDC046836 | reverse complement strand
ACCGACTCGTCGAAGAATTCGGAGTCGACCCCAACCCCGAACTCATCAACGTCCACCGACAACTCCTCCGCCAAGAACTCCCCACCCCACCCACCACAACCACCACCTGCAGCCCCACCTGCTGCTACCACCAACACCACGCAGCCCAATGAGACTCGAAGCGGGTCACGACGTCCTCGGGGCCACCTCTGCCAGTTCGCTCAGACGAGCGCGGATGGGGTCCGCGTACGGATGTTCGATCCTGTCTGCGATGGCGAGCGCACGCTGCCAGCTGCGCCGCGCGCTGTCCACATCGGACACGGCGCGCTGGGCCTCACCGAGATCTACGAGGAATTCGATCACGTACTCCTCGTCCCCCAGCTGTTCGAACAACTGAAGCGCTCGCCGGAAGTCCAGGATGGCCTCGTGGTGTCGCCCGAGCTTGTGGCGGATGTAGCCGATGCTGTGTGTCGTCGTACCACGGTCGATGACCCCACCGAACTGCTCGGCCAACGTTTGTGCCCTCTCGCAGTGGCGTAGGGCCTCTTCGGTGTCACCAAGGTGCGCGAGTGACCAGCCCAGATTATTGAGAGCCCTCGCTTCCGCGATGAGGTGACCCGACGCTTGGCTGAGGGCCAGCGCTCGGCGAGAATGGACCATCGCCCGGGCGTAGTCGCCCTGCATGGCATAGAGGTGCGTAACCGACAACTCTGTGCGCTCGATACCGACCTCATTGTCGAGCTCGACGAACAGCGCCATCGCCCGCTGCATGTACTCTAGGCCCTCCTCGTACCGTTCGAGGCGCGCGCTCGCCCTGCCCAGACTGCTATAGGCGTAGGCCTGTCCCGCCGTGTCGCCAAGGCGAATCGCCGCTGCTAAGGCAGCCCGCTGGACGGCGACATGGTCGTGCACTTGTCCCGCGAGCTGGAAGTTGTTGTTCAGTGCCTGCGCGAGCCGGGAGGTGTGCATATCGAACCCGACCGCTACGGCCAACTCGACGGCCACGAGAAGCAGGGCGTACTCGCTGGTGAACCAGGCGAGCACACTCCCCGTGCCCGCGAACTCCTCAACCATGACGTTGTGGACATTCTCGTACGGAGCGGGATCGCCATCGATCGGGAAAAGCAGCCGATCAGCAGCCTCCGCGGAGAGCAGGTAGTAGTCCAGCATTCGTTCGATCGCCAAGCGCTGGTCCGCAACCGAATCCTCGTGGTCGGCCAGTTCCCGAGCATAGTTACGGAGCAGATCGTGCAGGGCGAACCGGCCCGGCAGGTGTTCCGTGACGAGGTTCGCCTGAGTCAGTTCCGCGAGCACGGGGCGGACGTCGTTGCGCGACAGGCCGGCGAGAGCGGCCACGGCCGCGATCGTGAAGTCGGGACCCGGGTGGAGGCCCAGCAGCCGGAACAACCGCTTCGCCGGCGAGTCGAGGACCTGATAGGACCACGAGAACACCGCGCGAATGTCGGTCGCCGGATCGTCGCCGTCGAGGTGGCTGAGACCACCTCCTGCCGATCTCAGGTCGTCGGCGATCGCGGCGAGCGGGAAAGTGACGCGGGTGGCCGCGCGCGCCGCCACGATGGCGAGGGCGAGCGAGAGCCCCGCGCACCGCGAGACGATCTCGTCGACAGCCGCCGGCTCAGCGGCGATCCGTTCGTGGCCGAGGCGACGGCCCAACAGCTCACGTGCGGCCGGTGCGGTCAGCACACCGACAGTCAAGGACACGGCACCCTCGGTGGCGACCAGTCCGGACAACGTGGTGCGGCTGGTGATCACCACCATGCTGTCCGGCGATCCGGGAAGCAACGGACGAACCTGCGCCGCGTCACGCGCGTTGTCGAGCAGAACCAGCACCCGCTTGCCACTCAGCAAGCTGCGGTACAGCGCGGTCTGCGCGTCGAACTCGGCCGGCATTCGCTGTGGTGTCACACCGAGCGCGTCGAGGAAGTTGCGGATCGCCTCGGCCGGTTCCATCACCTTTCCCGCGGGACCGAATCCACGCAGGTTGATGTACAGCTGCCCATCGGGGAAACGGTCGGCCACCTGGTGCGCCCAGTGCACGGCCAGCGCGGTCTTGCCAACGCCCGCCGTCCCGGACAGGGCAACAATGGTCGCGGCCGTCGACTCTCGCTCGTCGGCATCCAGAATGGCGGTCAGTCTCGTCAGCTCGCCGTCGCGTCCTGCGAAACCGCGCACATCGGCAGGCAGTTGGGCGGGCACGTAGTCGGCGACCCTGCCGGTTCGGGACGACGGTGCGGCGGCGGGGGTGCTGTGCACGATCGCGTCGTGCGCCGCACGCAGCTCGGCGCCGGGATCGAGCCCCAGCTCCGTGGCGAGCAGCCGGCGCCCCTCGTCGAACACCGAGAGGGCGTCACCCTGCCGACCGGAACGGTGCAGCACCAGCATGACCAGCGCGCGCAGGCGTTCCCGCAACGGATGCTGAGCAAGCACGCCGAGGAGCCGGTCGGCGAGGTCGGTGGTCTGGTCTGCGGTCAACGCGGCCTGCGCGTGCGACTCCACAGCCGACAGGTACTCCTCCATGAGCACCGTCGCAGGGCGCACACCCCGGAACGCGCCGGCGAGTTCGGCGAGGGCTGGACCACGCCACAGGTCCAACGCCTGACGCAGCAGGACTTCGGCGGCACTCGCTTCCTGGCCTTTCGCCCGCGCCACGAGGTCGCGGAACTCCTGCAGGTCGAGCGACCTCGGCGGGACGTCGAGCTGGTACCCCAGCCGGGATCCCGTGATCGTGACAGGCGCCGTCGCGAAGATGCCGCGCAGCTGGGACACCCGCACCTGGACCAGCTTGCGGTAGCCGGCGGGGGCGTCACCGTCCCAGAGCAGGTCGCGAATGGTTGCGACATCGACGACCTGCCCGGCATTGAACAGCAGAATCTCGAGCAGCTGCTGGATCTGCCCGGTGGGCAGCACGACAGGGCGTCCATCGCGCTCGACCCGCAAGGGCCCCAGTAGGCGGAAGCTGATGCTCATGTCGTGCATACCGGATTCTAACTGTTCTTGATCGCCTGGCTTTCTCGAGATGAGACGGCGTTGTCTCACTGCAAAGCCAGAGTGCAACATCAATGTAGCGGTTCCCGGCCCGAAGCTCGTAGCGATGACCCGTCACCGCAACGGGACCTACCAGCACTGTGCCGTCCGGCGAAGATCGCCGGTTAGTGTGTTGGCGTGTCAGCGACCCCGCACCCGCCGTCGCTCGTCATCCGGCCCGCTCGGCGTGTCTGGTGGCAAGCGATGGCCGGGCTGCCGATCGTGACCGTCGCCATCGTCCTTCCCCTTGCCGCACAGGGAGAAGTCGTGGTCGCACTGGTCGCGCTCGGGGTCTTCGCGGTCGTGCTCCCCGCGCTCGCCTGGTCCCTGCGCCGGAGGCGGGTCGTGCTCGGCCGCACGGAGATCGGCAGGTCCGGGGTGCTGGGCAGGCTCCGGACGTGGCGGCGCACGGATGTCGCACTCGTGGTACGGGCTGTGCTGCCACCTCCCCCGCGTGGCAGGTTCGGTCCGGTGCACACCGTGTTCCTGCTCAACGCGAGCGGACGCTGCCTGCTGCGGTTACGCACGCCGCTGTACACGCTCGGCGATCTCGACAGGTTCGTCGAGCTGCTCGCCTCCCCCGTCGCGGGACCGGATCAGCAGGTCACGCCGAAGGAGCTGGCGCGGCTGCATCCAGGCATCGTCCCGTGGGCGGAACGGCGCCCACTGGCCGCCGCGCTCGTCTTCACGGCGACAGTGGTCTTTCTCGCGCTGCTCACCGCGATCCTCGTTGCCGAGAGCGCAGGCTGAGCGGGTCAGTCGTTCTCCGGGTTACCCGACCACTCGCCGGTGACATGGCCGATGTGGCGGATCATGAGTTTCTCCGCCGCTTCTGCCTCGCCGGCCTCGAGATGGTCGACGAGCTGCCGGTGCTCCTCAGACGAGGCCTCCAGCTCCTTGGTCGCCGCGAGGCCGGCGATGCCGGACAGCCGTGTCTGCGAGCGCAGGTCGGCGACGATGGCGGTGAGCCGGTCGTTGCCGAGCAGTTCGAGCAGGCCGATGTGGAAGGCCAGGTCGGACCGGATGTAGGTGGCGAGGTCGCCGCTGCGGGCGCAGTTGACGATGGTGTCGGCCAGCTGGTGGAACCGGGCCGACTCGACTGCCGGGAACCGCTTGGCGAGCATACGCATCGCAGGCGGTTCGAGCAGCTGGCGCACTTGGACGATGTGTTGCAGCTCCGCCTCGGACACCTCGGTGACGCGGAAGCCCTTGTTACGCACTGTTGTGACGAAACCGCGCTTCTCCAGGTTGAGCATCGCCTCCCGGACCGGAGTGACCGACACCCCCAGCGTCGCCGCGAGGTTCGGGGCCGAGAACAACCGGCCGGGCTCCATCTCACCGGTGATGATCGCCGCCGCCAGCGACTCCTCGACCTGGTTGCGCAGATTCGACCTCGGGACGATGCGATCGAGAGAAGGCTGCATCGGCCCCGAGTTGACATCCGCTGTCACCAGATTCTCCTTACCCACCCAGGCGGTTCCTCAGTACGTCCCCAGCACGGACCACGACCGCAGGTCCATCTTCCCGGAACACCTCCGGTGTGCGCAGGGGGTCGCACGCGAATCCGGCGATATCGGCCTGCTTGCCGGGCTCCAGGGTCCCGACCAGCTGGTCGATGCCGAGGATCTGGGCGTTGACCCTGGTGGCCGACTCGATCGCCGCCGCGGCGCCGAGCACCTCGGCCTTGAGGCTGATCTCCCAGCCGCGCTTGTCCTGCGCGATGCCGATCAGGTCGGCGCCGGAGCCCAGCGGCACACCGAGCTCGGCCAGGATGCGCACGGAGTCCCTGGCGGCGGAGGCCAGCGTGTCGAGCTCACCGAGCCAGTGGCCTGGCACGCCCCACGACTCGGGGTCCTGCTTGAGCACCTCACACACGGTGAGGGTGGGCACGGCCACGGCGCCTGCGTCGCGCAGCAACACCGCGGTCTCCCTGTCCACCATCGAGGCATGTTCGAAACAGCGGACACCCGCGCGCAACGCCCGGTGAATTCCGCGATTGGTGTGGGCATGGACGGTGACGTAGGTGTCCCGGTCCTTGGCCGTCTCGACGGCTGCCCGCAGCTCGTCCTCGGTGAACTGCGGCGAGGCCACCGGATCGCCCTCCGACAGCTGCCCGCCCGTCGCGTACAGCTTGAGCTGCGTGGCGCCGCGGCGGAACTGGTCGCGGGCGGCACGGCGAACCTCATGGGGACCGTCGCACAACCGCGCGTTGCGCACCAGCCCGGCAGCGCCGAGGTCGGGGTTGTCCAGCTCGGCGGAGTACCGGCCGCGCAGGTCGCCGTGACCGCTGGTCTGCGACAGCACCTGCCCACTCGGCAACAGCCGGGGCCCCTCGACCAGTCCCGTCTCGATCGCCTCGACGAGCCCGCCGTCGACGCCACCGAGGTCACGCAGGGTGGTGAACCCCTGGTCGATGGACAGCCGCAGGTTCTCGAAGATCCGCGCCGCCTGCACGGCTGGCGGCAGGTCGGGTTGGCGGGTCATGCTCAGCAACCCGACGTGGGCGTGTGCGTCGATCAGCCCTGGCAGCAGGGTGACTCCGCTGACGTCGACGAGCTCCGCCCCGTCCGGCCCGGCGCCGGCCAGACCACCCTCGACGACATCGGTGATCACGCCGTTCTCGGTCAGGATGTCCCCGCGGAACCGCTCGCGCCCGGTGCCGTCGAAGACCCAGCCGCCGGTGAACCACCTCCGCTGTGCCGTCATCGTGCGTTCTCCTCTCCCGCCGGAACGACCGTCGCCAGCGCACGCGACTCCTGGAGCTCACCGGGGAAATGGCAGGCAGTCTGATGCTCAGGACTACCGGCTTGTGCCAGCTCGGGCGAGGTCGTCCGGCAGATCTCGCGGTCCTTGCCGAGCGGGCAGCGTGCGGCGAAAACGCAACCACGCTCTGGTCGCCGTGCCTGCGGCTCGCCTTCGAGCAGGATCCGTTTGCGGTCGGGGCGCCGCGGGTCGGGCGCCGCCGAGAACAGTGCCACGGTGTAGGGGTGCCGTGGGTTGGCGAACAGCTCCGCGGCGGGTGCGGTCTCGACAATCCGGCCGAGGTAGAGCACGAGGATCCGATCGCAGAAGTACTCGGCCGCCGACAGGTCGTGCACGATGAACAGGTAGGTCACCCCGGTGCGGCGCTGTTCCTCGCGCAGCAGGTTCAGCACCTGCGCCTGCACGGAGACGTCCAGCGCGGAGATCGGCTCGTCCAGCACGGCCAGCTGTGGATCGAGCACGAGTGCCCGCGCGATCGCGACCCGCTGCCGCTGCCCGCCGGACAGGGTTTTCGGGCTGCGCGTCAGGAACTCTGCGCCGAGACCGAGCCTGGCCAGCATGTCGGTGGCAAGTTCTCGGCGCTCAACGGCCGTGCCGATTCCATGTACCTCCAGCGGCTGTTCGACGATGGCGCGCACGCTCATCCGTGCGTCGAGGGAACCGAACGGGTCCTGGAAGACCAGCTGAAAATGCCGGCGATGCCGCCGCAGTTGCCTGCCGCGCAAGGCGGTCAAGTCCTTGCCAGCCAGTTCGACGGAGCCGGAGGTGACATCACCGAGGCGCATGATCGCGCGGGCGAGCGTCGACTTGCCGCATCCGGACTCGCCGACGATGCCGACCGTCTCGCCGGGGAACACGTCGAAGCTGACGTCGTCGAGCACGGCGTAGCCGTTCTTGCCCGCCGCATAGGACTTGACGAGGTTGCGCACGGACAGCAGCGGCGCCTCCGTCACTTCAAGCTCCATGATCGGCTCCCACCCTGCCGTTGTGCGTGTCGTAGACCTCGCCGGCGCGCAGGCACTCCGCCCAGCGCGGCGACCCACCCGCGGCAAACACCGCTTCCGGCTCCGGGATCGCCTCGGCGCAGCGTGGCTCTGCCATGGCACATCGCGGCGCGAACGCGCAGCCCGGCGGGAGACTGGTCATCGCGGGCGGCGCACCAGGAATCCATTCCAGCGGCTCGCTCCGCGACCGGCCCGGCAGAGCCAACGACGCGAGCAGTGCCCGCGAGTAGGGATGGGCCGGCCGGTCGAACAGCTCCGCGGCGCCCGCGCTCTCCACGATGCGACCCGCGTACATGACGCAGACCCGGTCGCAGAACTCGGCCACCACACCCAGGTCGTGAGTGATCAGCACAACCGAGATGCCCCGGCTGGCCACCAGGTCCTCGAGCACCTCCATGACCTGCGCCTGCGTGGTCACGTCGAGCGCCGTGGTCGGCTCGTCGGCGATGAGCACGGCAGGGTCGTTGGCGATCGCGATCGCGATGAGCACCCGCTGCCGCATCCCGCCCGAGAACTCGTGCGGATACTGCGCGAGCCGCCGTTCGGGCGCGGAGACCCCGACTGAGGACAGCAGTTCGACGCTGCGCTTCGCGACGTCCCGTTTGGACATTCCGCGGTTGTGCCGTCGCAGCGCCTCGCCGATCTGCGAGCCGATGGTTTTGACGGGGTCGAGCGAGGTCAACGGGTCCTGGAACACCAGAGACAGGTCCCTGCCACGCACGCGATCCAGTTCGCGGTCGCTCAGGCCGGTGACGTCCCGGCCGAGCACGCTGACCCGGCCACTGGTGATCCGGCCACCCGCACCGAGCAGACCCAGCACGGCGAGCGCCAGCGTCGACTTGCCGGAGCCCGACTCGCCGACCACACCCACCTTCTCGCCTGGCGCGAGCATGAGGTCGACTCCCCTGAGAATCTCGGTGTCCCCATAGGACACCCGCAGACCGTCCACAGCGAACACCCGTTCCGGTGTTGTCCCTGTCATGGCTGACTCCTCGCCCCGACCACCCGCAGCCGCGGATCGACGAACCCGTTGACGATGTCGACCACGAAGTTGATTCCGATGAACACGACCGCGCTCAACAACACGAATGCCTGCACGATCGCGAAGTCCTGCCGCTGGATGCCCCCGACCAGCACCTCACCGACCCCGGGCCAGTCGAAGACCTGCTCGATGAGCACGCTGCCGGTGATCAGGGTGGCGAACACCAGACCGCTGGATGTGATCGTGGGCAATGCCGCGTTGTGCAACACATGCCGCACATGTGTCGACCACCTGCCCACGCCCTTGCTCCTGACCACGACCACGTATGGCGAGGTGGCCGTCTCGGCAAGGTTGGCGGTAAGGAGCCGGGTCAGGAACGCCCATGGCAGCATTGCCAGCGCCAGCGCGGGCAGCGCCAGATGTGCGACAGCGTCGGAGAACGCGACGACGTCACCCGCGAGCAGGGAATCCACCGTGTAGAACCCGGTGATCTGCGGCGGTGCGGTCAGATAGCTGGAAAGCCTGCCCGAAGGACCGGGTGAGACGCCCAGCCACGAGGAGAACACGAGCAGCAGCACCAGTCCGAGCCAGAACGGCGGAAAACCGAGCCCCAGCAAGGACAGCGACTTCGACGCCGTTCCGAACCAGCCGCGCCGGTACGTGGCGAGCAGCGCACAGACCACTGCCCCCACCACCGCGATGACGAAAGCGACGAGCGCCAGCTCCAGCGTCGCCGGCAAGCGTTGCGCGAGCACCGAACTGACGTCTGCCCCGCTCGCGAACGAGTAACCCCAGTCACCACTGAGGAAACCGCCGATGTAGCTGACGTACTGCGCGGCAATGCCGTCGTTCAGGCCGAGCTCGTCGCGCAGCGCGGCCAGTGCCTCCGGTGTCGCGAGTGGACCAGCGATGAGCCGGGCGGGATCACCCGGCACGACCCGCAGGATCGCGAACGACAGCGCGGAAGCCAGAACCAGGGTGACGAGCGCGCCGAACGCTCTGCCGAGCAGGTAACGCAGCGTGGGCACGGCACTCACCTCTTTCCTGTCGTACGCTGGGAAAGGCTGTCCGCCAGCACGTTCAGCGCCGCCACGAGCGCGAGCAGCGCGGCACCGGGCATGACGCCGATCCACCACTGCCCGGTCAGGGCGTTCTGCAGCCCGTCGGTGATCATCGCGCCCCATTCGGCTGTCGGCGGCTGAGCGCCGACGCCGATGAAGCTCAATGCGGCCAGTGTCAGCACCGCCGAGCCGAAGTTCGCCGCCACCTGGATCGTCAACGTGGTGGAGACATAGGGAACGACGTGGCGCACCGCGATGTGCGGTGTCGTGAGACCGATGGTCCTCGCCGCCTCGATGAACGGTTCGGACCGGCTACGGAGCGCCTCTGCCCGCAGGGTCCGCGCGAAGATCGGGATCACCGTGATGACAATGCCGATCGTCGCCGACACCAGGCTCGCGCCGAGCGCCATCGACACAGCGAGTGCGAGCAACAGCTGCGGGAACGCCAGGACCCCGTCACACAGGCGCATGAGCAGCGCGTCGAGCCAGCGTGGCCCGAGACCGCAGGCGAGTGCGATCAGCAGCCCGACGGCCGCGCCGATTCCGACGGCGGTCGACGCCGAGATCATGGAGATCCCAGCGCCGACCGCGACCCTGGCGAACACGTCACGGCCCTGGTTGTCGGTGCCGAACCAGTGCTCGGGCCCCGGCGCCAGCAGCGTGCTGGACACGTCCACGCGGTTGGCCGTCTCCTGAAGGAACAGGCCCCCCACGGCGAGGACCACGAAGCCGGCGATGACGGCTGCCGAGGTGACCAGCTGCCAGTCCCGCGACCGGCGGCGGCGGCGCGCCGACGTCGTCGACGCGATGGCCATTGCCATCCTGCTCACCGTCCTACTGGGACTTCGTCCACGTACGCATGTCGATCTGTGGTGACCACATGAAGTTCGTGACGCTCTTGTTCACCACGACAGGGCTACCGTCGAGGTACAGCACCGCCTTGGGCGAGGCCCCGACCCAGTTCTCGGTGAGCTGCGCCAGCGCCCTGTCCCTGGCGCCGGTGTCGGTGGCGGCCCGAGCGGTGGCCAGCAGCTCGGAGTTGCCGTCGACGCAGATGTGGCCGGTGTTGTACTGGCTGCGGCAGTCCTCGTCGTAGCCGAGGTAGTACCCGGCGGAGAAGACCGCGGGCCCGTCGAGCCGCAGGGCCGCGGTGGCCTTGCCGTTGTACACCGCATCGCTCCAGGCACTTTCGTCGAGCGTGCGCACCGACAGGTTGATACCGATCTCCTTGAGGGTGCTCTGCAACACCGTGGCAAGCGAGGCCTGCGTGCTGTCACCGGACAGCACGTCCAGCTGCACGTCGAGTGGCGTGCTCACGCCCGCCTGCGCCATCAGCTGCTTGGCCTTGGCGACGTCGGTCTTCCTCGGCTGCGAGAACTGCTCGGCGTAGCCGGGCATGGTCGGCGGGATCGGTCCATAGTAGAGCTTGCCGTAGCCGTAGACGACGTTCTTCAGGATGTCCTCATAGGGAATCGCGTAGGTCACGGCTTCCCTGACGAGCGGGTTCGTCCACGGCTCCTTGTCATTGGGCATCAGGAACTGCATGTTCGACGTCGCCATGTAGGAGGCGACGGTCAGGCCCTCGTCGTTCTCCAGCGATTTCGCCGAGTTCTTGCTGAGCCCGAACGTGATGTCGCTCTGCCCCTCACGGGCCTGCAACAGCAGGGTGGGGTCGGACTTGACCCACTTCACGTTGATCGTCTTGGTGGCGGGCGCCTCACCCTTGAATTCGGGGTCCGCGGTCAACGTGGCTTCCGTGCCCGGCGTGTAGGCCGAAAGCCGGTACGGCCCGGAGCCGGCCTCGTGGGAGCCCATCCACTCGTTGGGTTTCGCTTCGACGACGCCGCCGTTCTGCTCGACCACGCTGGGATCCACAATGGACGACGCCGCGGTCGCGAGCGCGAGCGGGAAGTCACCGTCGGGGTGGTTGAGGGTGATCTTCAGCGTGGTGTCGTTGACCGCGTCGATGGTCTTGATGAGGTACGGGTCCTGGTAGAGGTCGTTGATGATGGTGGCCCCGCAGCCAGCCATTTTCATGGCGCGCTCGAAGGAGTACTTCACCGCCTCGGCATTCATGGGTTCACCGCTGGGGAAGGTCCACCCCTCCTGCAGCTGGAAGGTGTACACCGTCCCGTCCTCGCTCACCGAGTAGTCCTTGGCGAAGTACGGATCGACCTTCGTCGGGTCGACCTGCTTGGTGCCGGCCGGACCGTCCTTTTCGGCGTACTGCAGCAGCTGGACATACAGCGACAGGGTCAGCTGGGTGTCGTCGAGTGTGCACGCCGACGACGGGTCGAGTGTCGTGGGCCCGGTGCCGAAGGTGACGTTCAGCGAGTTCCCGCCGGAACCACCCTGCGCCGCCTCCGGTGGTGAGGCGACACAGGCGGACAGCAGGGCCGCCGCGGCGGTGATGGTGGCGAGCCCGAGCACGCCACGCCGGCGGCGGGCTCCGCGCCATGCTGGGATCATGGGGTGGTCTCCTGTTCTGACTGCGGCGAGCCGTTCTTGCGCTGCCGCCGGATCTGCGTGGTTGCCGCGTCATCGACGTCCCAGAGCCCCGGCAGAGAACCGGGAACCACCTTGACGCCGTAGAGCTCCAGTGCCGCCTCCGGCGTCACGTACTCGTCGCGCACGTCCCTGGCGACACGCGCGGGATCGCGGTCGAGCGGATCGCCGAAGCCACCGCCACCGCCGGTTCGGATGCCGACGAGAGTGCCCTGCGGAACCGGGTGGTCACCAATGCGCTCCCGCTGGAGCCGCACCTCGCCGCCGGGAAAGACGAGCCTGGTGTAGGAACCGGTTCCCGTCAGCCCACCGTGCATTCCCTTGGACAGCAGGTCGACCGTGTTCTCCAGCGCCGTCTTGATCATGCTGTGCGCATCCAGCACCCGGATGTCACGGCGTACGCCCATGCCGCCGCGGAACTCGCCCGCACCGGCTGACGTCTCGTCGAGTGCGAACTGTTCACAGTGGACCGGATAGCGGGTCTCCATGACCTCGACCGGCACGTTCCACGTGTCCCCGTCACCGGAGAAGATCAAACTCTTACCGTCGTGCCCGGGGAACGCCCCCGAGCCACCCTGCACGGGTTCGGCCATCACGTAGTGCCGCGCCGAACGCGAGGTGGTGGACATGATGTACTCGGCCCACATCTGGTAGCTGCCCGCGCGTCCGCGCTCCGGTGCGATGTCGGCCAGTGCGTACTGGAGCGTCTCCACCAGCGCCGTCATGACGTAGCCGTACGAGTCGCACGGCGCAGGATCGACCGGGCTGACCAGTGATGGCTCGGCGGGGAACTCGATCTCCGCCAGCGACAGATGCGCGTTGTTGTTCGGCCCGACCGGGTCGAGGATTCCCTTCAGTGCCTGGGCAACGCCACTCGCGGTGGCCTCGGCACCACAGTTGATCGGGCCGGCAGAAACCCCGCTCGTGCCGTCGAAGGTGACCTTGACCCGGTCGCCGTCGATGGTGGTCTGCACGGCGATGACCGGTACCTCGTCGTGGTCGACGCCGTTGAAGTCGAGCCGGACGGACGCGCTGTAGGTACCGTCCGGCAGCGAGCGCACCTCGGCACGCAACGCCTGCTCGGTCTGGCGCACCACGTAGTCCATCAGCCGCGTCACCTCGTCGGCGCCGTAGCGCTCGCACAGTGCGATGACGCGTTCGGCTCCGGTGCGGCAGGTGGCGATCTGTGCATGCAGGTCGCCCATGACGATGCGTGATACGCGGACGTTGTCCTCGATCAGTTCCAGTACATCGCGGTTCGGCTGACCCGCGAGGTACAGCCGTTGATGCGTGAAGCGGACGCCTTCCTGGTAGATCTCGGTCGAGTCGACAGTCCAGCCACCCGGGCTCATACCGCCGATGTCGGCCCAGTGCGCCATGCTTCCGGTGAACGCGACGAGCTCACCCTGGTAGAAGACGGGCATGTACACAGCCGTGTCGGAGATGTGCGTTCCGGTCTGATATGGACTGTTGGCGATCAGCACGTCGCCCTCGCGGAAGCCGTCCTGACCGAACTTGGCGATACCGGCACGGACGCTGGCGGGCAGCACGCCGATGAACACCGGGAGGCCCGGTGCCTCCGCCCACAGCTCGCCCTTGGCCGACATGATGCCGAGACCGAAGTCCTTCACATCGAAGATCAGCGGGTTGTACGCACTGCGCACCAGGGTGTCGTTCATCTCCTGCGCAGCCGAGAGCAAGGCGTTACGGGTGATCTCGGCCTTGACGATGTCGATCTCGTCGGTCGCGGTCACTTGCTCTCCTCCTCGAAGGTCAGCACGAGGTTGCCGAGCTCGTCGAGCAGGGCAGTCCACCGCGGCGGCACCACGACGGTCGTCGTCCACTCGTCGATCACGGCGGGACCTTCGATGCGGTCGGTGGCAGACAGTGCGTCGCGCTCGTAGACCGGGACCTCGTCGTGCCAGCCGCCTTCTGGGAACCAGATGGGCCGCGAGGCCACCGCGACGGCAGGTACCTCGGCATAGCGGCCGCGGGATACCGGTTTCGCCACGGGTGCGATGGCGCGACAGCGGAAGGTCACGATCTGGATCTCGGCGTCGTCCTCGCCGTGGCCGTAGCGCTGCCGGTGCCGCTCGACGAACCGCTGCTGCAGTGCCGCGGGTAGCGCCGCCGCGCCGTCGGCGAGCCAGTCCGGTTCGAGTGGCGTGGTGATGGTGTGTTCCTGGCCGAGGAAGCGCACGTCAGCGGAGTAGCCGAGTTCCAGCTGTGCGCTGGCGAAACCGTAACCGACCAGCGCCGCCGTTGCCTCCTCGCGCAGCTTCGCGTAGTTGTCGACGATGCCGGGCAGTTGTCCGTGAGCCACGTCGGTGACGGACGTGATGGTGCTGTCCTCGCGGTAGTCGGCGGTGAGCATGCCCCACGCCGAGAAACCGGCAGCGGCCTGCGGCACGAGGACGGTGTGCACGCCCAGTTCCTCGCAGACCCCCGCGGCGAAAAGCCCGCCACCGCCGCCGTAGGACAGCATGACGAAGTCCCGCGGATCCAGACCACGCTGCGTGGTGATCTGCCGGATCGCGTTGGCCATGTTGGCCTGCGCGACCGCCATGATCCCCGCCGCGTAGTCGCTGACGGTGCGCGCGGTGCCGAGGTGCCCGGTGATCGCCTGTTCGGCCAGCGCCCGGTCGAGCACCATGCGTTTGCCGAGGAAACGATCAGGATCGAGCAGGCCGAGGATCACCTGCGCGTCGGTCACGGTGGGCTTGGTTCCGCCGATACCGAAGCAGGCCGGGCCGGGCTGGGCACCCGCACTCTCCGGGCCGACCTTCAGGCTCGCGGTCACCGGGTCGATGGAGGCGATCGAGCCACCCCCGGCGCCGACGGAGACGATGTCGATGACCGAGCCCATGATCGGCCTGCCTGCGACGATCGTGTCCGCCCGCTCGACGATCTCGCCGTCCTGGATGAGCGCGACGTCGTAGGTGGTGCCGCCGACATCGGCGCAGACCACGTTGCGATAGCCGGCCTGCGCCATGAGCGTGTGCGCGCCGATGACTCCGCCTGCCGGGCCGGAGCCGAGCGTTTCGACAGGACGGTCGGCCGCGGAGGTGATCGGCATGACCCCGCCGTTGGACCGCATGAACGCGATGGGGTTCGTGAGCCCTTCGGCGCGCATCCGCTCGTCGATGCTGCGTGCGTAGTTGGCGAACAGCGGCTGGGTGAAGGCGTTGATGACGGTGGTGGACGTGCGCTCGTACTCCCGCCACTCCCGGACCAGCTCACTGGAGACGCTGACCGCGATCTCCGGGTGCCGAGCCCGAATTCGGTCGGCGATGCGCTGCTCGTGGTCGGGGTTGACATAGCTGTGGAGCAGGCAGATCGCGATGGCGGTGGCGCCGTGCGCGAGCAGGTAGTCCACCTCGGAGTCCACGCGGGACAGTTCCAGCGGAACGAGTTCGGTCCCGTCCGGACCCATCCGCCCGGGGATCTCCCTGCGCAGGTACCGGTCGACGAGGGGACGCGCCGGCTGGTACCGGAAGTTGTAGATCTCGGCGCGGCCGCCCCTGCCGAGCTCCAGCACGTCCCGGAAACCCTGGGTGGTGATGAGGCCGGTCAACGCGCCGCGTTCCTGGACCAGCGTGTTGAGGGCGACGGTGGTGCCGTGGATGAACCGGGAGATGTCCCCGGGCTTCGCCGGCAGCCTGCGCATGCCGCCGACGAACTCGTCGACGAGCGTCGCTGCCTTGGCCGCCTGTTTCTCGACGTGGACCGAACCATCCGATTCGTCGAGGAGGATGTAGTCGATGAACGTGCCGCCGACATCGACGGCGAGGCGCCATTTCTCCGCTGTGGTCAAGCTGAACTCCTTCACGCTCGAAGTCCGGCGTCCGGACGCGCGACGGCGGGTGTGGCGAGAAGTGTGACACCTTACATGTCACATAACAACCACTGAAAACTGTCCTTTACACCAGAAACGCCGCCGAAACAAGCCCGCGGGCTCGCGGCGGGCATGCTCCAGGGCTACTCCGGCTCCGGCGAGGACATGCTGATCGAGGCGCGACGGCGCAACATCTGGTCCCCAGCCTCCACATACGACTCGAAGAAGCCGGCGACCTCGTCGAGCCGGGTCTTCGCGTGGTCGTCCTCGGCGAGCCGTGTCCCGGCCCGGAGCACGCGGATGAAGGCGCGGGTGCGTTCATGACTGGCCGCGAGCAGTTGCTCGAAGCCTCCGGCCGCCTCGACGAGCAGGCGGCGACTACCCGGTTGCGGGATGGTCCGCGCGAGTCCCCACAAGACCAGCTCCCGCACCGACGTGCTGACAGCACCTTTGCTGAGGCCGAGTGCCGAGCCGAGCGCGTCGAGCGACACGGGGTCGGCGTTGAGCAGCAGCTGCCCGTAGATGCGCCCGGTCGCGCGGGGCAGGTTCCACGATGCGAGGATGTCGCCCATCGCCGCGACGAACGCGACATGGTCGTCGCCCGCCGTCACGCCGAGCGCTCCGTTGTACTGTTCTCCCAGCCCTCGACGAGCTCGCGGATCACCGTGGTCGTGGCGTCCGCGGCGTCCAATGTGGCCACGTGCCCGGCGCCGGGAATGACGTGCTCGGTGACGCCTTCGGCCTCCGCCCACCGGGGCATTGCGGTCGCGATGTTGCCGGTGCGGTCGCGCTCACCGCGGATGAGGCCGAGCGGCACGGGTGTGCGGTAGCCCGGGTCGGGATCGACCAACGAGACGGTCGCCCGCCAGACGTCGAGGAAAACGCGTTTCGGCATGCGCGCGAACGTCGCCTCGCACGCGGCGATCGCCTCCGGTGTCACGGCTGAGGTGCGTGCCATGAGCCCCGGTAGCCGCGCGGCGGGCAGGAGCGCCAGCGACGGGGCGGCCAGCCGGAGGAGGAACCGCTCGACCGGGCTGAGCGGTCCGGCGTTCCATGTGGAGGCCACGATGATGTGGGCGTGGGCGCGCTCGGGCCGACGGCGCACCAGTGCCTGCGCGAGGTTCCCACCGAGCGAGTGTCCAATGAGGATCGGCTGTTCGAGGCCAAGATGGTCGAGCAGGGCACTGAAGTCATCGAGCGCGATCGCCGCGGTGAACCGGGCGCCGGGCGCGAGCGTCGACTCACCATGCCCGCGCAGGTCCCAGCTGACGACCCGGTGCCCGGCCTCGTGCAGAGCGCGCGACTGCGCGTCGAACATCCGGTGGTCCATTCCCGCGCCGTGCGTGAACACGACCGGGCGCCGCTCGCCCGCGAGATCACCGTAGCGCAGTGCGCCGCCAGCCCGTTCGAGCACCCGATCTAGATTCACCATTTTCTGAATCTAGCAGACGTGGCTCCGCGCAAACAAAAATGGCTGGGGCCGCGGAAAGACCGCGGCCCCAGCCACCTAGAAGTTCTTCAGAGCGTCAGGGAGTCCACACGATGGGGCTCTCGTCGTAGTCGTCTTCGTCGTACATGGCTCCGGCCACGTCGGCGCCTTCCTGACCACCCTGCAGGCGGCAGGTGTCATACGTCGCGCCGGGGGTGTTGAACTCCGCCGGAGCGCTCTCGCCCTCGCAGTCGCCGAGGTCCCCGGAGACGACGACTCCCGTCGAGCGACGTTCAGCGGTGGTCGCCCGCAGCGATGGCGCGGAGGTGAACGAGAAGTCCGTACCGTCGACGTTCTCAACGGTGTAGCGAATGTAGTAGGGGTTGATGCCCTCGGCCCGTGCGCCGAACTCCTGGTCCAGCGCCGCCTTGTCACCCGGCTCGATGGCCGTCACGGTGATCGCGATCTTGCCGGTCCGGTCGCTGTACTCGAAGGGAACGACCGCGCGCTCGCCGACCTTCAGCTCGGTTCCAGGCGCCGTGATCTCGGCGTCACCCGCGGGCGGCGCTGCACTGTCCGACGTCGTGCTCGACTCCTCCGCGGCGGAACTCTCGGCCGCGCTCGTCGTCGTTTCGGCTGCTGCCGCTTCACCGGGTTCGTCGTCGCTGCCACACCCGGATACCGCGATGGCGGCCGCCCCGAGGACGCTCAGGAGTGCGATACGTGTCCGCTTAATGGTTCTCTACCTTTCTTGACCTGCACGCGGGCATGACTGACCGCGTCTGCAACCCTCTGGTCACTATCGAGGATGACCAATCCGGCTGACGGGAAACGATCACGGGATCGAACGGCAACCTGTCGGAAAATTGCAGCTCAAGAGCACATCCGGACGAGTGGTACGGGTTGACTACGGGGAAGGGCACGAGTCCGTTCGGGGGAACGCCTGGTGTCGCGGTTGACGACTTCTGGGGGTTGTGCGTCGAGTAGGCGTTTGTTAGGCGGAGACCATCATCATTTCCGCGATGGGAGAATTGATACGGTATCTCCGGCGGCGGGCAGGCCTCACCCAACTCGAGCTCGCGACAGCCGCCGGGATCAGCCTCGCCGCCCTACGAGAC
>NZ_JBEYXW010000060.1:0-19218 GCF_040645195.1 Saccharomonospora sp. NPDC046836 | reverse complement strand
CACTGGCACGAGCACTCACGCCGGAAATCATGAAAGCGTTCGGTCACGTCTCCGACACCGAGCAGCAGCGGAAAAAGCCAACCTCCGGCAGCAGCCGCGCCGCGCACCGCCACCGAGAAGCTGATCGCCTCGGTCTGGGCCCGGACGCTGGAGGTCGACGAGGTCGGTGTCGACGACGACTTCTTCGAGCTGGGCGGCGACTCGGTCCTCAGCATCCGGATCACCTCCCGGCTGCGGGCCACGCTCGACCGCGACCTCTCGCCGCGCGCGCTCTTCGACCACCCCACCGTGGCCCTCCTCGCCGCCGCCCTGACCGGGCCGGACAGCGCCCCGGCCGCCGCACCGATCCCCCGCACCGAGGGCGACGAAGGGCTCCCGCTCTCCTTCGCCCAGCAGCGGCTGTGGTTCCTCGACGCCTACGAGCCCGGCTCCACCGACTACGTCTCCCCCACCGGTCTCAGGATGCGCGGGCCCCTCGACCCCGAGGCGCTGCGGCACGCCCTGAGCGGCCTGGTGGCCCGCCACCCGTCGCTGCGTACCGTCTTCGACGAGGTCCGCGGCCAGGCGGTGCAGACGATCCGCCCGCCCGCCGAGGTGCCGCTGCCCCTCACCGACCTGAGCGCCCTGGGCGGCACGGCCCGGGAACAGGCCCTGGAGCGCCTGCTCGCCGAGCAGACCGGAACCCCCTTCGACCTGCGCGAAGGTCCGCTGCTGCGGGCCGCACTGGTCCGCCTGGGCGACGAGGACCACGTGCTGGCGCTCTGCGTCCACCACATCGTCACCGACGGCTGGTCCAGCGCCCTGATCGCCCGCGATCTGGAGGCCCTGTACGCGGCCCGCCGCCGCGGCGAGGAGCCCGGACTGCCCCCGCTGCCCCCGCGGTACGCCGATTTCGCCCGCTGGCAGCGCGACCGGCTGACCGGCCCGGTGGCCGACGGGCAGATCGGCTACTGGCGGAAGCGACTGGCCGGGCTGGAGCCGCTGGAACTGCCCACCGACCGCCCGCGCCCGCCCGTGCGGACCACCAACGGCGCCACGCTCGGTTTCCGCATCCCCGAGGAGACGACCGACCGGGTCACCGAGCTGGCCGCCGACCGTGGCACCACCCTCTTCACGGTCCTCGTCGCCGCCTGCCAGCTCCTGCTGGCCCGCCACAGCGGGCAGCGGGACATCGCGGTGGGCACCGTGTCCTCCGGCCGTGAGCGGGCCGAACTGGAGGAACTGGTCGGCTTCTTCGTCAACACCCTGGTGGTCCGCTCGAAGATCGACGAGCACGGCACCTTCCACGACCTGCTCACCCAGGTGCGGCACACCGTGGTCGAGGGCCTCGCCCACCAGGACGCGCCGTTCGAGCGGCTGGTGGACGAGCTGGTCCCCGACCGGGACCCGAGCAGGTCCCCGCTCTTCCAGGCCATGGTGGTGCTCCAGAACACCCCGCAGCGACGCGCCGAACTCGACGGCCTGCGCATCGAGGAGTTCGCCCTTCCCTCCAGCAGCACCGCCTTCGACCTGACCGTGCAGTTCGAGGAGGTGGACGGGGCGCTGGTGGGCGGCATCCAGTACAACACCGACCTCTTCGACGCCACCACCGTCCAGCGGATGGCCGGCCGGCTGCGGACCCTGCTGGACTCGCTCACCGCCGCACCCGACAGCCCGCTGCACACCGCGGCCCTGCTCCCCGCCGACGAGCACGCGGAACTGCTGCGGGCCGGGACGGGAGCCCCGGCCGCACCGCCCGAGGCGCTGACGGCCACCGACCGCTTCGCCGAGCAGGTCCGCCGGGCCCCCCACGCCGCCGCCGTCGTCGACGGCGGCCTGACGCTCAGCTACGCCGAGCTGGACGCCCGCGCCAACCAGCTCGCCCACCACCTGCGCGAGCGCGGCGTGGGCCCGGACGTCCTGGTGGGCGTCTGCCTGCCGCGCGGGGCCGACGCGGTGGTGGCGGCGCTGGCCGCGGTCAAGGCGGGCGGCGCGTACGTCCCGCTGGACCCGGCCTCCCCGGCCGAGCGGCTCGCCGCCATGGCCGAGGAGACCCGCACCCCGGTACTGCTCACCCTGGACCGCCTGCGCGAGCGGCTGACGGCGGCGCCCGCGGCGACCGTGCTGCTCGACCGCGAACAGGAGCACATCGCGGGCCTGCCCACCACCGCCCCGGACCGGCCGGCCGGCCCGGACCACCTGGCGTACGTCGTGTACACCTCGGGGTCGACGGGGCGGCCGAAGGGGATCATGATCCCGCACCGCTCGCTCTGCCACACCGTGGCCGACTTCGCCGAGCGGTTCGGCATCGGCCCCGGCGACCGCCTGCTCCAGCACCTCTCGCTCAGCTTCGACGGCGGGGTCTCGGACATCTTCTGCACCCTGATGTCCGGCGCCACCCTCTGCTTCGGCCAGACCGAGAGCGGCCAGGAACTCGCCGCCGAGGCACGGCGGCTGGCGGCGACCGTCCTGATGACCCCGCCCGCGCTGCTCGCCGCGCTCGACCCGGCCGAGGTGCCGACGGTACGGGCGGTCGGCGCGGCCGGCGACGCCTGCCCCGCCCCCCTGGCCGACGTCTGGTCCGCCGACGGCCGCCGCTTCCGCAACATCTACGGCCCCAGCGAGACCACCCTGGTCGCCACCCTGCACACCGGCGGCTACGCGGGCAGCAGCCCGAGCGTGCCGCTGGGCGGTCCGCTGGCCGGGGTCCGGCTGCACGTCCTGGACCGCTGGCTGCGGCCGGTCCCGCCGGGCTGCCACGGCGAGCTGTACATCGCGGGCCCCGGCCTCGGCCGCGGCTACCTGCGCAACCCGGCGCTGACCGGGAAGCGGTTCGTCGCCTCCCCCTTCGGCGCTCCCGGCGAGCGGATGTACCGCACCGGCGACCTCGTCCGTCTCCAGGCCGACGGGACGCTGGACTTCACCGGCCGCCAGGACCACCAGGTCAAGATCCGCGGCTTCCGCGTCGAGACGGGCGAGGTGGAATCAGCGCTCCGCGCCCACCCGGACGTCGGCGAGGTGACCGTGGTCGCCGCCACCGACCCGGCCACCGGGCACAAACGCCTCGCTGCGTACGCCACCCCCTCCGGCGACCCGGGGAGCGAGCGGCCCGACCCCACCGCGCTGCGGACCTTCCTCAGCACGGTCCTCCCGGCCCACATGGTGCCGACGGCCTACGCCGTCCTGGACGAACTGCCGCTCAGCCCCAACGGCAAGGTGGACCGCCGCGCCCTGCCCGCCCCTGCCCCCGTCGCCGGCCCCGGCGCCGGCCACGTCGAGCCCGGGACCCCGCTGCAACGTCTGCTCGCCGGTATCTGGGCCGAGGTGCTGGGCCTGGAGCGGGTCGGCATCACCGACCGGTTCTTCGACATCGGCGGCGACTCGATCCTCAGCATCCAGGTGCTGGCCCGGGCCCGGGAGGCCGGACTCCGGATGACCGGCAAGGACCTCTTCCTCCACCAGACCATCGCCGAACTCTCCCGCGTCGTCGAGACCGGCGACGGCGGCACGGCGTCGCCCGCCGCGCGCGGCCCGGTCAGCGGGGAGGTCGTCCTCACTCCGGCCCAGCGCTGGTTCTTCGCCACCCGCCAGTACCCCGACCACTTCAACCAGTCGACCCTGCTGGACCTGGCCGGACCGGTGGACCGGGAGGCGCTGGGCCGCACCCTGCTCGCCCTGGTGGCCCACCACGACGCGCTGCGCAGCCGGTTCACGCCCGACGGCGCGGGCGGCCGCCGCCAGTGGGTCACCGAGGAGCTGCCGGCCCGCGCCGACGCGCTGCTCGCCGTCCACGACCTGTCGCGGGTGGCCCCCGGGGCGCGGCGGGAGGCGGTCGAGCGGCACGCCGTCGAGGCCCAGCGCGGCTTCGACATCGCACACGGCCCGCTGCTGAAGGCCCTGCTGTTCACCACCGGCGACGGCCCGGACCAGCTCTTCCTCACCGTCCACCACCTGGTGGTCGACACGGTCTCCTGGCGCGTCCTCCTGGACGACCTGGAGCGCGGCTACCACCGCGCCCTGGCGGGCGAGGAGATCATCCCGTCGGCCCGCACCACCTCCTTCCAGGAGTGGGCCGCCCTGCTCCAGGAGCACGCCGTCGCGGGCGCCGCCGACGAGGAGCTGCCGCACTGGACGGACGTCCTGCGGGCGGTCGAGCCGCTGCCGGCCGACGGGCCGGGCCCCAACTCCGCCGCCACCGCCGCCACCGTCGAGATCCGCCTCGGCCCCGAGGAGAGCGCCCACCTGCTGCGCACGGCCCCCGCCCGCTTCCGGGCCCGCGCCGCCGACGTGCTGCTGGGCGTGCTGGCGCTGGCCCTGGGCCGGTGGACCGGACGCCGGCGGGTGGTGCTGGAGGTGGAGAGCCACGGCCGCGAGGAGCTCTTCGAGGCCGTCGACCTCTCCCGCACCGTCGGCTGGTTCACCTCGGTCCACCCCGTCGCGCTCTCCGTCCCCCCGGACACGCCGGCGCCGGACGGGGCGGGGCCCGACTGGGCCCGGCTGATGAAGTCGGTCCGGCGCGACCTGCGCGCCGTCCCGGAGAACGGCCTGCACTACGGGGTCCTGCGCCACCTCGCTCCGCAGGACTCCCCGGCCGCCGCGCTCCGCGGCCTCCCGGAGGCCGAGGCCGTCTTCAACTACCTCGGCCAGTACGAGAGTTCCGCCCCGGCCCGGGGCGCGTCCGGCTCAGGCCGGCTCATCGCGGTGGAGCACGGGGCGCTCGGCGAGGACGCCGGACCCGAGGAACGCGCCACCCACCTCCTGGAGGTGGTCGGCAGCGCGGTGGACGGCCGGCTCGGCTTCACCTGGTACTACTCCACGGCCGTCTTCCACCCGGGCACGATGGCCAAGGTCGCCCAGCTCTTCGAGGAGCTGCTGGGCGACCTGGCCCGCCACTGCGCCACCCTGCCCGGCGCCACCCGACGGGAGAGCGAGTGATGGTCACCACCCAGGGGAAGCCCCTCCCCCCGAAGCAGGCCCCCCGCCCGCTCTGGCGCAACCGCGACTACAACCTGCTCTGGCTGAGCAGGACCTTCACCGAGGCCGGGTTCAACGCCACCCTGATGGCCTTCCCCCTGCTGGTGCTGGCCGTGACCGGCTCGCCCGCCCAGGCCGGACTGGTCGCCGCGGTCAACGCGACGGCCCAGCTGGTCGCGGGCGTGCCCGCCGGCACCCTGCTCGACCGGTGGAACCGCAAGGTGGTGATGGTCTCCTGCGAGGTCGCCCGGATCACGGTGCTCACTCTGCTGGTCTGGACGATCTGGCAGGACACCGTGCAGATCTGGCACATGGTGGTCACCGCCGCCGTCCTCGGGCTCTGCGCCTCCCTCTACGACCCGGCGGAGGAGGCGTCCCTGCCCCACGTGGTCCCCGAGGAGCAACTGGCCACCGCCGTCTCGATGAACCACGCGCGCAGCAACATCGGCCAGCTGCTCGGCACCGGCGTCAGCGGCGTGCTCTTCGGCATCAAGCACCTGCTGCCGTTCGCCGCCAACGCCGTGGCCCACGTGGTCTCCTTCTTCCTGCTGCTCTTCATCCGGCTGCCCAAGCCGCCGCGCCCCGAGCCCGGAGAGAGCAGGCCGGGCTTCTGGAAGGAGACCGCGGAAGGGCTGCGCTGGGTGTGGGGGCACCGGCTGATCCGGGTCACCGCGTGCTGCGCGGTGGCGCTGAACTTCCTCTTCCAGGTCGTCTACCTGGTCATCATCATGGCCGCCCAGCAGGACGACGTGCCCTCCGGCCAGATCGGCGTGATGGCCGCGATGTTCGGCGTCGGCGGCCTCCTGGGCGCCCTCGCCGCCCCCCGGCTCTACCGGCGGCTCGGGCAGCGCCACTCGGTGCTGATGGTCTTCTGGGCGATGGCGGTGCTGGCCCCCGTCTCGCTGACGGTGACCAACGGGCTCCTGCTCGGCCTGCTGCTGGCGGGCATGGCCTTCTTCGCGCCGACCGCCAACACCGCCGTCAGCACGTACCAGCTGCTGACCACCCCGGACCGGCTGCGGGGCAGGCTCAGCGGGATCATCGGCCTGGTGTCGGGCGTCTCGGCGGCACTCGGCCCCCTGGCCGGCGGTCTGACCATGGAGTGGGCCGGCCCGCGCTGGGCGATCGTGGCCGCCGCGGCGGGCACCGCCGTCATCGCCGTGGTGGCCACCCTCAGTCCGACCCTGCGCGGTTTCACCCCGCCCCAGGTCGAGGCGGCTCCCGCACCGGAGCCGACCAGCACGCCGCCGGACGGTGGGTGACCGCCCCCGGCAGGGCCGCGGGATGAGAGGAGGGGGCGGCCGGACGGGCTGCCCCCTCTGTCACGCGCCCCGCAGGTAGGCCAGCACCGCCAGCACCCGGCGGTTGCCGTCCTCCGGGGAGAAGCCCAGCTTGGTGAAGATGTTGCCGATGTGCTTGGCCACCGCGCCCTCACTCAGGTGCAGTTCGTCCCGGATCATCGTGTTGGAGTGGCCGGCGGCCATCAGGGCCAGCACCTCGGACTCACGGGCCGAGAGCAGCTGGGTGCGGGTGCTGCGGTCGCGCTCGGTCAGCAGGTGACGCACGACCTGGGGGTCGATGACGATGCCGCCGGCCGCCACCGACCCGATCGCCGCCACGAACTCGCTCAGCTCCCCGATGCGGTCCTTGAGCAGATAGCCCAGCCCGCCCCGGGCGGCCCCGGGCGTGCTCCCGTCGAGCGAGAACAGCTCTTTGGCGTATGCCTTGGCGACGTACTGGGAGAGGACGAGGACGGGCAGGTCCGGGTGGTCCTGGCGGAGCCGCAGGGCGGCGCGCAGACCGTCGTCGCCGTGGCCGGGCGGCATCTGGACGTCGGTGATGACCAGGTCGGGCCGGCACTCCTCGACGGCGGTGACGAGCGCGTCCGCGTCGGCCACCGACCGCACCACCTCGTGGCCGAACTTGGTCAGCAGCTCCTCGATCCCGGCGCGTACCAGCGCGGAGTCTTCGGCGAGGACTATGCGGAGCGCGGGCACGGGACCTCCAGGGTGAGGGCGGTCGGACCGCCCGGCGGACTGGACAGGGCGAGTCTGCCACCGACCACCTCGGCCCGGTCGGCGAGACCCTGCAGGCCGCTGCCGACTCTCAGTTCGGCGCCTCCCACCCCGTCGTCGCGGACCGTGAGCTCCAGCCGCTGCCCCGAACGGCCGCCGCTGACCACGGCGTTCCGGGCCCCGCTGTGCTTGGCGACGTTGGTCAGCGCCTCGCTGACGACGAAGTACGCGGCGGCCTCGATCTGGCGCGGCAGCCGCTCGGCCAGTTCCAGCTCGACCCGGACCGGCACCGGGCAGCGCACCGCCGCCTCCGAGACGGCGGCGGGCAGCCCCCGGTCGGTGAGGACCTGCGGGTAGATACCGTGCACCAGGTCGCGGAGTTCGGTCAGGGCGTCCTTCGCCTCACCACGCGCCCGGGAGACCAGCTCCGCGCCACGCCGTACCGCCTCCGGGCTCTCCTGCTGCCCGGTGCCCTTCAGCTCCAGCTCGGCCAGGCCCAGCGTCATCACCAGCGCCACCAGACGCTGCTGCGCGCCGTCGTGCAGGTCCCGCTGGATGCGGTGCCGCTCGGTCTCGAAGGCGTCGGCCAGGCGGGCCCGGGACCGGGTCAGCTCGACCACCCGGGCGTCGCGGTCCGGCTCGTCCTCCCGGGGCGTGGGATGCAGCAGGATCCGGGCCAGCCGCGCCTGGAGCGCCGCCACCGCCCCGAGGCCGTAGAGCGCGACGGGCACCGCCGGGACGGCGATCGCGGTGAGGATCAGCGCCTCGGGCTGGCCGGAGCGGTACGCCGACCAGGGCGGCACCACCAGCGTCGCGGCCAGCAGCACCGCCAGGAGGAGCAGGGCCAGGTCGATCAGGAGGAAGAGGGTGGCCAGCAGTACCGCGTAACCGAACTCCCGCCAGGTGGAAGGCTCCCGCAGCCGGAGGCGGAGCCAGGACCGGAGCCCCGGCTCCTCGACGGGGCTGTGCGGGGACGGGATGGCGGGCGTGCCCGGTTCCTCGATCAGCCGGAGCCTGCGGCGCTCGATCTCCGCCAGCGGGAGGCTGAACAGGACGGCGCCGACGAGCATCGCCACTCCGACACCGAGCACCGAGAGCAGCAGGCCCAGCCCGATCAGCACGCCGAGCACCAGCAGGGTGACGGCCCCGAGCCCCGCCCCGGAGAGCAGGTAGAGGAGCGCCCGCCAGGGCTCGGCGGAGCCGAGATACTTCAGCGGCGGCTGCGTCGTCAGGCGTCTGACCGGCGGAATGCTCACCCGGCCACCCTAGGTACCCGGGCCGGCGGCGGGTACCTGAACCAGGCGAATCCGGCCGTCCTCCGGGACGCGCCCCGGGCATCGGGCGACGTTTCACGTGAAACATCGCCCGGGCCGGGCGGCGTCACTTCAGGCGGACCGGCAGCGAGTCCACGCCGTAGACGATGGACAGCTTGCGGAACTCCAGCTCCTGGGGCTCCACCGCGAGGCGGAGGGCGGGGAAGCGCTCGACCAGGAGGGGGAAGGCGGCGCGCAGTTCCATCCGGCCGAGTTCGGCGCCGACGCAGCGGTGGATGCCGTAGCCGAAGGCGAGGTGCGAGGAGGCCGGCGGGCGCGACGGGTCGAAGGCGTCCATCTCGGGGCCGAGCCGCTTGTCGCGGTCGGCGGCGCTCAGCGAGACGATGACGATGTCGCCGGCCGAGATGGCCTGGCCGCCGACGACGGTGTTCTCGCGGGCGAAGCGCGGGAAGGCGGTCTGCACGACGGTGAGGTGGCGCAGGAGTTCGTCGACGAACGGGGTGGCGACGGCACCGGGGTCGTCGGCCTCGCGGATCGCCGTGAAGTGGGTGCGGTCCTGGAGCATGACGAGGGTGCCCAGCGCCAGCATGCTGGCCGTGGTCTCCAGGCCGCCGGTGAGGACGCCGTCGGCGAGGCCGGTCAGCTCCTCGTCGGTGACGGCGTCGCCGTGCTCGCGGATGATCATGCCGAGGAGGCCGTCACCGGGCTCGCGGCGCTGCTGCTCGATGACGCCCCGCAGGTACTCGCGGGACTGCGAGATGGCGCCGAAGGAGGCGCCGAGGCCGCCGAGCACGTCGAAGCGGGCCACCGAGAACTGCTGGAAGGCGTCGCGCTCCTCGTAGGGGACACCGAGGAGTTCGCAGATGACCAGGGCCGGGACGGGCAGAGCGAAGTGCTCGACCAGGTCGACGCGGCCGTCCGCGTCGGCGGCGGCCTCCAGCGCGTCGAGCCGCTCCTCGATGATCGAGTGGATCAGCGGGGTGAGCCGGTTCAGGCGCCGCATGGTGAACTCGGGCGTGAGCAGGCGGCGCAGCCGGGTGTGGTCCGGCGGGTCGGCGAAACCGAGGCCACCCGGTTCGTGGTGCTCGGCGACGCCGTTGGTGCCGACCAGGTGGGCGAAATCGTTGCTGAAGGCGCGGGCGTCGCCCAGGACTTCCTTGGCCTCGTCGTAACCGGTGACCAGCCAGACCGGGACGGCGAGGACGGGGAGCCGGCTGACGGGCTCGCGGTCGCGCAGGGCGCCGATCTCGGGGACGGGGTCGAGGCCGTTGCGGCGGAGCGGCAACAGGGCCGGTTCGGGGAGCTTGGACAGGGCGTTCAGATCGAGCGTGGTGCCCTTGCGGCGGAGGCGGCTGAGATAGCGGCGGGTGAGCCAGCTGGCTATGGAGGAACGTGCGGTACGCACGGTGCGTATGGGTGCGGCTATGGGCATGACAGGTGCTCGCATCTGTGAAGTGTGGCGGACAGGTGGGCGGGGCCGGACTCCCCTCCCTCGGCCGTACTCCGGTGGAGTACGCCGACGGGCCGGGCGGCGGTTCCGGCCGGCGGTCCCTGACGGGAGACCGGGAGGGCCGGCTACGCCGTGACTCCGCTGCCCCTGTCCCGGGGCCGGGTCCGCGCGACGGGGCCGCGCGGGGTGAGAGGTGGACGGTGGAGCGCTGCGGGCCAGGTGGCAGCGAGCGGTGGCCGTGGCCGGGCGCTGCGTCCCGGCGCGACGCGGGAAGCGTACGGGCCGGAGCGGCGGGTGGGGGGTGAGGCCGGGTCAGGGCGGCTGCTTCGGTACGGGGTCGGGTCCTCCGATCGGTACGGGTGGCGGGCGGATCGGCCGGACAGCGGGGCGCCTGACGCACGCCGGGAGCGTGGTGGCGTCCCGGTGTACCAGACGACGCGGGGGGCCGGGTGGTTGAGCGGTCGATGATGACATGGCCGCCTTGGGGCAGGTACAGGGAGTACCGGCCAGTCCGCTTTCCGGGGCGCCGCGCCCGCCGGAACCGCACCTGCTCCCGCCCGTCCGCACGCCCACTTCCTCTGCGTCCGCAACGCCGGGCCCTCCCGGACGGGGTGCGGGAGCCGGCGGAGGAGCTGGGCGCGGCCGTACCCGCCTGAACCCCTACTCCCCCACCTCGTCCCCCGGCAGAAAGTGCTGGTCCGCGAAGGCCACCACCGCGTCGACCGCCTCGGCGTCCAGGTCCCAGTAGGCGCCCGCCGCGTCGCCCCATGCCCGGTGGCTGAGGCGGGCGTAGGTGCGGGACTCCGGGGAGCCGGTCCAGGCGGTGCGGTCGAAGGGGGTGCCGGAGAGGTGGTGGTCGAGGGCGAGCAGGGCGGTGTCCCAGCCGGCGCCGACGCCGACGGGGCCGACCGGGCCCTGTTCGCGGACGAGGGTGTCGACGGTGGTGGCGGCCGAGGTGTGCTCCAGCTCGAACGCGGTGGTCCGGCCGGGGGCGTCGGTGAGCCGCACCTCGATCTCGGTGACCGAGTCGGGGCCGTACTCCCAGGTGACCTTGATCAGGTTCGGGGACTCGCAGCGCAGCACCTCACCGGAGGCCAGGCCCCCGGCCTCGTAGCGGTTGCCGGGGTGGAGGTCGCCGGTGACGGGGGCCAGCCAGCGGGCGATCCGGCCGGGGTCGGTGCAGGCGGCCCACACCTCCATGACGGGAGCGTCGAAGCTGCGGCGCAGCAGCACCGAGCGGCCGCCCCTCTCCTGGAACGGCAGGTCGCCGATCTCCCGGTGGACTGCGGCGATCCGGTCGTGGATGTCGATCTCGCTCACGGTGCTCCCTCGCTCGGCGGCCGGCCCGCCGCCGGACGGCGGGGCCCTTCCCCACGCATACCCCGGGACGGGCGGGACGCGCGGGACGCGGGTTACCAACGAAGCGCGGAGTCGTTGAGTGGATCAGCCCATCACCGGCATTTCCCCCACGACTTGAGGAGTACCCGACATGAGCACCGCCGCAGGGACCGACCGCCGCACCCTCCTGAGGACCGGCGTGGCCGGGCTCGCCGCCCTGGCCGCCGGAGCCGTCCTCACCCCCTCGGCCCAGGCCGACGGTGACCGCGAGCTGCCGATGTCGCCGCTGACCCTCTGGCTGCGCGGCGCCCCCGCCTTCGTGCGGGACGGACTGCTCTTCACCGACCTCATCGGCGACCAGCGCCCCGAGCAGTGGGTCCTGACGGCCCAGCCGCAGCACGGCCGCGACACCTTCACGATCGAGCTGGCCTCCCGCAACGGCGCCGGCCTGGTCGTCCCGGAGGACGAGGGTGAGCCGGTCGGCGTCCGCCCGCTGATCGTCATGCCGACGTACCCGCCCCGGTACCCGCTGAACGAGCTGTTCCGGATCACCCCGGTCGACCCCGCGCGCCGCGCCTACCTCGTCACCTCGGCCCTGACGGACGGCCCCCCGCGCCACCTCGCGCGCGCCCGGGTCGAGGACATGTCGCTCCGCCCGAAGCCGGTCTTCGCCCGCCGCGGCGCCGAGGACGAGCCGGTCGGGATCCGCTTCGCCTGACACCGGCAACCTGGACGGCGGCGGGGCCGCGGGCACCGTCTCCGGTCCCCGCGGCCCCGCCGCGCGTACGCCTCGCCGTCAGGTCAGACGAAGGAGTTGATCTCGATGGTCTCGGTCCGGCCGGGACCGACGCCGATCGCGGAGATCGGGGCGCCCGACATCTCCTCCAGCGCCTTCACGTACGCCTGCGCGTTCTTCGGCAGGTCGGCGAAGGTCTGGGCCTTGGTGATGTCCTCGGACCAGCCCGGCAGGTACTCGTAGACGGGCTTCGCGTGGTGGAAGTCCGACTGGTTGTACGGCAGCTCCTCGACGCGCTTCCCGTCGATCTCGTACGCCACGCACACCGGGATGCGCTCCCAGCCGGTGAGGACGTCGAGCTTGGTGAGGAAGAAGTCGGTCAGGCCGTTGACCCGGGTCGCGTAGCGGGCGATGACCGCGTCGAACCAGCCGCAGCGGCGGTCGCGGCCGGTGGTGACACCGCGCTCCCCGCCGATCCGGCGCAGCGCCTCGCCGTCCTCGTCGAACAGCTCGGTCGGGAACGGGCCCGCGCCGACACGCGTGGTGTACGCCTTGAGGATGCCGATGACCCGGCTGATCTTCGTCGGCCCCACACCCGCACCCGTGCAGGCGCCGCCCGCGGTCGGGTTGGAGGAGGTCACGAAGGGATACGTGCCGTGGTCGACGTCGAGCAGGGTGCCCTGGCCGCCCTCGAAGAGGACCACCTTGTCCTCGTCCAGCGCCTGGTTGAGGATGAGCGTGGTGTCCGCGACGTACGGGCGGATCGCGTCCGCGTGGACCAGCATCTCCTCGACGATCCGCTCGGCCTCGACGGCCCGGCGGTTGTAGACCTTGGAGAGCATCTGGTTCTTGACCTCCAGCGCCGCCTCGACCTTCTGGAGCAGGATCGACTCGTCGTAGAGGTCCTGGACGCGGATGCCGGTCCGGTTGATCTTGTCGGCGTAGGTCGGGCCGATACCGCGCCCGGTCGTCCCGATCCGGCGCTTGCCGAGGAATCGTTCCGACACCTTGTCCATGATCACGTTGTACGGCGTGATCAGGTGGGCGTTACCGCTGATCAGCAGCTTGGAGGTGTCGACGCCGCGCTCGTTCAGTCCGCTCAGCTCGGAGAGCAGGACCGACGGGTCGACGACGACACCGTTCCCGATGACGGGCACGCACCCAGGGGAGAGGATTCCGGAAGGGAGCAGATGCAGCGCGTACTTCTGGTCGCCGACGACGACCGTGTGGCCGGCGTTGTTGCCGCCCTGGTAACGCACCACGTAATCCACTGAGCCACCGAGCAGGTCGGTGGCCTTTCCCTTGCCTTCGTCACCCCACTGAGCACCGAGCAGCACGAGTGCGGGCACAGGCGTACACCCCTTCCGGGCGGGGCATGTCCAAGGTTCAGGGCGCACACGCGTACGCGTACACGCCGACCGCCGTTGGCCGAGAACCGTCGGACCGCATGCCCCGAAATAGACGAAGCCCCTGGCGCAAGAGCGCAAGGGGCCTTTGCACAAAGATGCTACCCGAGGAAGGACCGAGGTGTCGGCTCGAGAGCCCGCCACGACCACCACGCCGTCGCTGCTGGTCATCGTGGACCCCACTGCCCGCCGCCTCGACGGGGAATCCGTCCGCATCGCCAAGGACGTGCTCAGCGCCGGCGCCCCGGTCAAGCTCTGTCTCCCCGAGAGCCCCCGCGAGTACGCCCGCGCGCTGGCGCGGCGCGGCTCGCGGCGGCCGGTGCTGATCGGCGACGACCGCTCCCTGGTCCGCGCCGTCACCCAGCTCCACCAGGAGCGGGAGCTGGCCGAGGCCGACCTCGCCATGGTGCCGGTCGGCTCGGGCGGCGCCCTGCGCCTCGCCCGCCACCTCGGGGTGCCCGCCTCCGCCGTGACGGCGGCCCGCGCGGTGCTCGACGGGCAGCCGCGCCGCCTGGACCTGCTGGTCGACGACAGCGACGGCGTGGTCCTCGGCGAGCTGCACGTCCCGGCGCCGCCGCGCCCGGCGGGCCGCGTCTCCTGGCTGCTGCGCCGCTCCACCGCCACCCGCTCCGGCCCGATACCGCTGCGGGTCGAGGCGGACGGCCGCCTCGTCGCCGACCTGGACCGCCCGGTCCACTCGGTCACCCTCGCTCCCGGCACCGACGGGAGCGTACGCGCCGAGGTGCGCGCCGACGCGGCGGAGGACGCGCCCTCCCCCGGGGGGACGTACGCCGGGGTGGTCACGGTCTCCGGGCCCGACTTCCACTACAGGGCCGACGGGCGGACGCTCGGCCCGGTCCGCACCCGGACCTGGCGGGTACGGGGAGCGGCTTGGTCACTGGTGCTGCCCTAGTACTGCAACGGTGCTTATCGTGACGAGGCTTCAGTTCTTGGGCTGTGGCCTCGTCTCTTGTAGTGGCTGGTCCGAGCCTGGTGCTGGCGCCGTCGCCGCCAACGGGACCAGTGCAGGACGTGGGCGATGCTGCGGTGGACAGGCTGCGTGAGGCCGGTGATCAACCGGCGGATCTCGGGGACGGTGAGTGAGATCAGGTCTGGCGTTCGAGCAGGTCCGGCCCCTTTTCAAGCTGCTGGGCCCGCACGACGGTCAGGTAGGCGTGAACGGCCATCGCGAGGGTGATGTGCCGGTGCCAGCCCGGGTGGCGGCGGACCTGGTAATCGTCCAGGCCGCACTGGCCCTTCGCGGTTTGAAAACACTCCTCGATCGCCCAGCGGGCACCCGCGACGGCGATCAGATCGTTGAGCGTGGCCTCGGCGGGCGCGTAGGCGATGTAGTAGGCGACCTTCGTCGGGTCGGAGATGCTGCGGCGGGCCAGGACCCAGTGCTTGCGGTCGGATCGGTGCCAGGGCCGGACTTCGACACGCGCCCAGTCATAGATCCGCGGGCCGTGGGCGCCCTCGCCGCAGGAGCGGCGCTTCCACTTCTGCCGGGGCAGATCGGCCATCAGGTCGTGGAGCGGATGGTCCAGGGCCCGCCGAGTGACGACGGTGTCGTGCCTGGTGGTGGCCACGACGTGGAAGACATCGGCCTGCTCGAGTTCGTAGCGCCAGCCCTTGCTGTAGCCGTAGCCCGCGTCCGCGGTCACCCAGCGGAAGGGGATCTCGTCGTCGATCGCACGGCGGACCATCCGCCGGGCGAGTTGGACCTTCGTGGCGAACTCGACGTCGTCGCCGATCCCCGCATCCCGGCAACGCACGCGGTCGTCGTCCGTCCATGACTTCGGCAGGTAGAGCGCCCGGTCGATCAACGTCCGGCCCCGCTCGCCCGAGTAGGCGAGGAATACTCCCACCTGGCAGTTCTCGGTGCGGCCGGCGGTGCCGGAGTACTGGCGCTGGACGCCGGCCGACCGCAAGCCCTTCTTCAGGAACCCGGTGTCGTCCACGATCAGCACGCCGCCAGGATCTGCCAAATGCTCGACGACGTACTCGCGCACGTCGTCGAGCACCCCGTCCGCGTCCCAGTCGATCCGGTTCAACAGCCGCTGGATCCGGTCCGGACCGCTATGGCCGGCCTCCTCCGCCACCGTCCAGCCGTTCTTACGCTCCAGCGGCGACAGCAGACCCCTCATGTAGGCCAGCGCCGACTTCCGCGACTCGCTCCGCGCGAACCGCTGGGCAAACCGCTCGTGCAACCCTGCCAGCCCGTCCGACCAGCGACGAGCATCGATCTCGGATATATCCCCACCCATGAACAGCCCAACGAGCGAACCCGACAACTGTCACGGTAAGCACCGTTGCAGTACTAGCACCACCCATGCCCACAGCTCTATCGTTATGGGCGTCGGATGGGCACGCCTGGCCACATGCTGAGGTGGCGCGTCATCGGGGGCGGGGGAGCGACTTGAATGACAAGGCGCGGGCGATAGTGCTGGAACTAGACGCGTACCGGGGTGAGTTGGTTCGCCACTGTTACCGCATGCTGGGGTCGTACGCAGAAGCCGAGGACGCCGCTCAGCAGACCCTCGTCCGAGCTTGGCGGAACGCCGGGCAGTTCGAGGGCAGGTCGTCCCTGCGCTCATGGGTGTACCGCATCGCCACCAACGTGTGTCTGGACGCCCTGGCCTCCGGGAGGCGGCGGGCGCTGCCGATGGACCTGTCCGGGCCTTCGGACGGCGCCGCGCCTCCAGGCGCGCCTTCGGACAGCGCGCTGTGGATCGGCCCCCTGCCTGGTGACGATCCGGCGGCTTCCGTGATGACCGGCGAGTCGGTGCGGCTGGCGTTCGTCGCCGCGCTCCAGCACCTCCCGCCCAAGCAGCGGGCCACGTTGCTCCTGCGGGATGTCCTCGGCTTCTCGGCCCGCGAGGTCGCCGACCTGCACGGCTGCACTCTCGCCTCCGCCAACAGCGCTTTGCAGCGGGCCCGCGCCACTCTGGCCGACCGCCGGGACAGGGCCGCCGAACTCGGCCTCCCGGTGCCCGGTGGCACCCAGCAGGTCCTGGCCGAGCGGTACGCCGCAGCGTTCTCCCGGTACGACATGGAGGAGCTGGGATTGCTGCTCCACGTCGACGCCACTCTGTCCCTGCCGCCATACGCGAAGTGGATGCGCGGGATGGCCGATATCAAGTCGTGGCTGACCGGACCTGCCGTCGGCTGCCGCGGGTCGCGGCTCATCCCGACCGTGGCGAACGGCTCCCCCGCGTTCGGCCAGTACCGGCCCCGTACGGAAGGGACCGGTTACGAGCCCTGGGCTCTCCAAGTTCTCGAATTCTCCGGCGACCGCATCGCGAGCATCACGGCCTTCCGTGACACCGCGTTCCTCTTTCCCCAGTTCGGCCTGCCGGGACACCTGAGTGCTGAACCATGCTTCGGCGTCCCGACCTGATCACTTGGCGCTGTCCTCGGCGAGCGTGTGGGCGACGAGGGCGTTCGCGTGGCCGTGGCCGAGTCCGTGCTCGGACTTGAGCCAGCCGACCAGCTCCATGTGCCGGGTGAGCGGTGAGGAACGAATGAGCCCCTTCCACTCGGCGATCGGACGGCCGTACTTCTTCTCGATGGACGGGAAGTAGCTGGCAGGGCCCTTCACGGCGTTGTCGGTCATGGAGGCTCCGTTTCGTTTCGTGGTCATCTTGGTGGTACCGGAGGGAACGGCGTTCGGTCAGCGGTCGCCTGGAGCATCGGCCAGCCGGGCCATCACCGCGCTCAGCCACAGCAGACCGAGGCCGGCGCCGGCGGTAAACGCCAGAACCGACGCGGCAGAGGCCATGAACCCGGCGAGGACAGCCACGGGCACGACACGCGAGGCCACGACCCAGCCACGGAGGCCCCGGGCGGCGAGCGGGCGAGCCAGAACCACGAACGCGGCACACAGAGCGAGGTAGCCGATCATCCCGGCGGCCATGTGGGCTGCACCGTGTCCGCTCATCACCGTCGCGTCCGGGGAGCCTGCGGGGAAGCCCGCACCGGCGTCGGCCGGGAAGACGGCCGCGGCCCAGAAGGAGAGGCCGAACACGCCGACCAGGGCCGGTGCCCACTTCCCGGCGGGGCCTCTGCGCAGAGTCCGCCGTAGCCCGGCCGCGCCGGCGACCAGTAGCGCTCCGGTGCACACGAAACTCAGCGTCTGGACCCAGCCGGCCCCACCCAGAGCGAGCTGGCTGATCGCGTTTCGGGTGAAGTCGAAGCCCTCGCGCGTGAGTCCCTGGGCGAGTCCGGCCGCGAGGAACAGCGGACCTGCCACCACACCACCGGTCGTGAGCCACCGCGCCGTGGATCGCTGAGTGGCGGCTGCCGAGTGGAGGGGGCCAGGTCTCGTGAACGTGCCGGTCATGGTTGTGCCTTCCTCGTTGCGACGGTGTCACTGATACGACCGACGGCGAGCGGCAGGATGATCGCCCTCCAGTGTGTGCCCTGGCTCACACGCGGGAGGGTCGAGCTCCCCTCAGGGGCGGGCCCGGACCCCCTGGCACACTCCGGCAGGAATGGAACGGGGCGGAGTGGCGCGGCTCACTCCTTTTCCCTCGCCTCACCCGGAATGCCCCGCCCGCCCCCGACGCTGCCCTTCTGAGGGGCCGGTGTGCCGGGTCCTGTTTCGGCGTGCGCTGGGCAAGGGAGCTCGGCAGCCGTGGGTGCGTGGCGGTCGGCTGGGGCCGGCCGGTTGTGCGTGTCCGTGTCCGCCCGCTCCATCACCGTCCCCCTCGGAGGTTTCCCGCCATGCCCTTGGCCCTGCTCGCGCTGTCCGTCGTCGCCTTCGGGATAGGGACGACCGAGTTCGTCTCGATGGGGTTGTTGCCGCAGATCGCCGACGGGGTCGGGGTGTCCGTGCCGCAGGCGGGGAACCTCATTTCCGCGTACGCGCTCGGGGTGGTTGTCGGGGCGCCGCTGCTGACGGGGCTCGGGGCGAAGATTCCGCACAAGAAGCTGTTGCTGCTGCTGGCGGGGTTGTTCGTGGTCGGGAACGTCGCGTCCGCGCTGGCGCCCGGGTTCGGGACGTTGTTCGCGGCGCGGGTGCTGGCGGGGCTGCCGCACGGGGCGCTGTTCGGGGTGGGGGCCGTGGTGGCCTCGCGGCTGGTGGCGCCGGAGCGGGCGGCGCGGGCGGTGTCGACGATGTTCCTAGGGCTGACCGTGGCCAACATCGTCGGGGTGCCGGCCGGGACCGCGCTGGGGCAGCAGTTCGGGTGGCGTTCGGCGTACCTCGCGGTCGCCGTGATCGGGCTGGTCGCGCTGGCGTCCCTGGCCCGGCTCGTACCGCACCAGCCGCGTGCCGAGGGCGCCGGCATCCGGCACGAGCTGAAGGCGATGGGCAACCGGCACATCGCGGTCGGCCTGGCCACCGCCGTCGTCGGCTTCGGCGGCTGCTTCGCGGTCTACAGCTACCTGGTGCCGATGCTCACCGAGGTCACCGGCATGGCGTCCTCGTCCACCACCCTGGTCCTGGCGCTCTACGGCGTGGGCATGACCCTCGGCACGCTGCTCGCCGGGCCGATGACCGACCGGGCGCTGCGGCCGACGCTGTACGGGGGCCTCGCCGTCATGGCCGTCGTGCTGTTCGCCTTCTACTTCGCGGTGCAGCACACCGTGACGGCCCTGCTCTGCGTCCTGCTGATCGGCGCCATGGGCTCCTTCATCACCACCCCGGTCCAGATGCTCCTGATGGCCAAGGCCGAGCAGGCCCCGACCATGGCCGCCGCCTCCAACCACTCGGCCTTCAACCTCGCCAACGCGGGCGGCGCCTGGCTCGGCGGCCTGGTCATCTCGGCCGGATGGGGCTGGGCCTCGCCCGCCCTGGTCGGGGCTTCGCTGGCCGCGGTGGGGCTTGGGCTGGCTGTGGTCGGTGGAGTGATGGACGGGGGGTTCGGGCGGGGGAAGCGGTCGACGGTGGTGGCGGGGGCGAGCGCCAGGGGCGGACCCGCCGCGACCGGCGCCAAGGCCGAGGCCGAGGTCCAGGCCGCCGAGCAACTGGGTGACCTCGTCCGCCTTCCAGCGCAGGACGTCCCGCAGGATCAGCACGGCTCGTTGTTTCGGTGGCAAGTGT
>NZ_JBEYXW010000059.1:0-20869 GCF_040645195.1 Saccharomonospora sp. NPDC046836 | reverse complement strand
TGCCTCCACACCGGCCAGCACTACAACGAACACCTGGCGTTTCCACCTCCTCCCGCACTCGCAGCTTGACTTTTAACTACGTGAGATGTCTTTCTGTTCAGCACCTACACCGCAGGCAAGGGCAAGGAGCGGGCCGTCACGGTCGTGCTGTCCGGCAACCGGCCCAAGGACATACTGAGCGCCCAGCGGCACCGCCTTGCCTTCTACGACGGCCGGATCGTCGACACCACGGACCTCGGCCCCGGCGCCGACGCGCGCCTCGTTCCCCTCGTGTCGGACAACTGGACGCGGCTCTTCACGTGGCAGGGGGAAGGTACCTTCCCCGCGGCGGAGCGGGAAAAGCTTCACGGGATCGTCGACAAGGCACACGCGGCGGGTCAGCGAGTGCGGTTCTGGGCGACCCCCGACACCCCCGGCGAAGCACGTACGGCACTCTGGCGGGAGCTCCTCGCGGCCGGTGTGGACCACATCAACACCGACGACCTGTCCGGTTTGTCGGATTTCTTGAATGCAAAGTGGTAGTCACGAACGGGACATCCGCGTTCAAACGAGGTGACACAGACCTCACTATCGGTGAAATATCTCGACTAGGAAACGGTCCGGTAACGACGTCCTGACCAGGGCGAACGCCATGATCGCACGAGGTTGCCCACCGTTACTGTGACCTACGACACGTCTCCAAAAATTTCCGATCAGGCTGCTCGTTACGTACCGTCGCTTTTCGGTTGGCCCCGAACCGACCAGAGCACGACCGGGACTCCCGTGGCGCCCTACCCAGTCCGACGGGAATTCCGGACCCGAAACCCCGAGCGAAAGAAACTTCCGGACTGGGACGAGAGGGAAACGGAGCCTGAAGGCGATGTGAGCCGGCCGAAGAGCCGGCCAGGTCCGCTGGACCTGCCTCGTTGTACGGAGGCGCGGAAGCAGAGACTGAGTCGAAAATGGCTTATCGAGGCAAGCACCGTAAGACCTCCACCGCTTCCCGGACCTTCGCCCGCGTCGCTGTGGCGGGCTTGGCAGTGGGAGCCCCGTTGGCGATAGCTGCGACCCCCGCGCAGGCTCAGAGCGTCAACTGGGACGCGATCGCACAGTGCGAGAGCGGCGGCAACTGGAGCATCAACACAGGCAACGGCTACTACGGCGGTCTGCAGTTCTCCCCGAGCACCTGGCAGGCCTACGGCGGTACCGGTAACCCGGCCAACGCCTCCCGCGAGCAGCAGATCGCGGTCGCCGAGCGAGTCCTGCAGGGTCAGGGCATCGGCGCCTGGCCGGTGTGTGGCGCACGTGCCGGCTCGTCCACGAGCTACCAGGGCACGAACACCGAAGGCTCCTCCAGCAGCTCCGAGACTCCGAGCAGCAGCAGGACCTCCTACTCCGCCCCGGCCGAGTCGTCCCCGGCCCCGTCGGCTCCCAAGCCGACGACGTCGCTGAGCGGCGTCGCCAAGTCGAACCCGGCGGGCGACTACACGGTCGTGGCGGGTGACACCCTCAGCAAGATCGCCAAGGACAAGAACATCGAGGGCGGCTACCAGAAGATCGCCGACCTCAACGAGGGCTTCATCTCCAACCCCGACTACATCGTGGTCGGCCAGAAGATCGCCACCAAGTGACCTGCTGTGCAGGCCACTTGCGCCGAACGGCGCGGGTGCTAGGCAACTAGCACCACGACGGGCCCCACCGTGTCCCCCGGGCGGTGGGGCCCTTCCCGCATCATCGGCACCCCGCAAACGACCAACTGCGTGACATCCCTTACCGGGATGGGGGCGCACCGTTGGGGGGACGATCCGCTGGAGCCGGTTCCGCAGGCCGTCAGCACCACACCAGCCGCGCCGACGCCGAGAAACCGCAACGCGCGGCGGCGGTCGAGCAGAGCGCCGATGTCGAAGCCCGGGCCCTGGTCGACGACCTCGTCGTCGGGGCGGGCCAGCGGACGGCCCTGGTAATTCTGTTCCGGTTCTCGCATGCGGGCCAAATCATGGCCCGCGTCTGTGAACCACCTGTGCCCGAATTCAGCGTGACCTGAGGACCCCACCTAGTGTTCTCAGACGCGCCTCAGGGCGCGTTGACCCACTCGTCGGTGCCGTCGGTGAACTTCTGGTGCTTCCAGACCGGCAGGCGGGCCTTCACCTCGTCGACGAGTTCGGCGCAGGCCGCGAAGGCCTCGGCCCGATGGTCCGCCGCCACCGCGCACGCCAGCGCGACATCGCCGATCGCCAGTGCACCGAGCCGGTGGCTGACCGCCACGGCCCGCACGCCCACCCGGCGGGCCGCCACCTCGGACACGACCCTGGCGAGAACATCACCGGCGGTGGGGTGGCCCTCGTAGTACAGCGAGGTCACCAACCTGCCGTCGTCGTGGTCGCGTACGACACCACCGAAGGTCACGACGGCGCCCGCGGCGGCGTCCCGCACCAGCTCGGCGTGCTCCTCGACAGAGAGCGCGGTCTCGGTCACCTGCGCCAGCGCGATCCTTGCCGTGACCGCGCCGCCCGTGTCGCCATGCGGCGACGTCTCCGCCACGTGGTGCCGGCCGTCGTGTAGGTGCCCGTCGTGATGCCCATGGTCGTCGTGCCGCGGGTGGTCCCCACCCGCGACCTGGTCAAGGGCGTGATCGAGCACATCGGCGAGCACCTGGAGCCCGTCGCGGACGCCCCCGCGCGAGCCTGGCAGGTTGACCACGAGCGTGCTGGCGGCAACACCGGCGACTCCACGGGACAGGATCGCCGTGGGCACCTTGTCCTGGCCTGCGGCCCGGACGGCATCGGCCAGGCCAGGCAACTCGAAGTCCAGCAGAGGCGCTGTGGCCTCGGGTGTGCGGTCGGTCGGCGACAGCCCGGTGCCGCCAGTGGTGATGACGACGTCGACGTCCTCGGCCAGACACTGCCGGAGCGCCTGCGCGACGGGCTCGCCGTCGGCGACGACGATCGGCTCCGGCACCACGAAGGACCGTTCACCGAGCCAGTGGGCGATGATGGGCCCCGTCTGGTCCGCGTAGACGCCCGCGGCGGCCCGGTTGGACGCCACCACAACCCTGGCGGTGCGCTTCATCGGTTCCCCTCCCTGCGCCAGCGTCCTGTCTTGCCACCGTCCTTGGCCTCGAGTCGCACCTCGTCGAGCGTGGCCGCCGGGTCGACCGCCTTGATCATGTCGTGCACGGTCAGTCCTGCGACGGCAACAGCCGTGAGTGCTTCCATCTCGACGCCAGTGCGATCACTGGTGCGCACGGTCGCTTCGATCCGCACGCTGTCGGTGTCGAGTACGAACTGGACGTCGACCTTCGTCAACGCGATCTGGTGGCACAGCGGGATCAGCTCCCAGGTGCGCTTGGCACCCAGCACACCGGCGATGCGGGCGGTGGCCAGCGCATCGCCCTTCGGCAACCCGCCCTCGGACAACAGACCGATGACCTCCGCGGTGGTCCTGACCCGCCCGCTCGCAAGCGCGGTACGCGCGGTGACTTCCTTACCGGAGACATCGACCATGCGGGCTGCGCCCGCCTCATCGACGTGGCTCAGTTCACTCACGCAGTCGAGGCTACTTCTTGCCCCTTCACGGCTGACTTCACGGCCTCCGCAACAGCCGGCGCGACGGCCGCGTCGAAGACGCTCGGAACGATGAACGAGGCGTTGAGGCGGTCATCCACCACGTCGGCGATCGCGTTGGCCGCGGCCAGCAGCATGTCGTCGTCGATCTGGTGCGCGTGGGCGTCGAGCAGGCCACGGAACACGCCGGGGAAGGCCAGGACGTTGTTGATCTGGTTCGGGTAGTCGCTGCGGCCGGTGGCCACGACGGCGGCGTGCTTCTGCGCCTCCAGCGGATCGATCTCCGGGTCGGGGTTGGCCAGCGCGAACACGATCGCGTCGTCGGCCATCGTGGCGACCTGCTCGGCGCCGAAGAGGTTGGGCGCCGAGACACCGATGAACACGTCCGCCCCGACGAGCGCGTCGTGCAGAGTGCCCGACACGTTCTCCCTGTTGGTGTTCTCGGCCACCCAGCGCAGGTTGTTGTCCAGGTTGGGCCGTCCGGTGTGCACGATGCCGTCGATGTCCGCCGCCACGATGTCCGCAGGGGCCTTCCGTAGCAGCAGCCGGATGATCGCCGAGCCTGCCGCACCGACTCCGCTCACCACGATCTTGCACTTCTCGATCGGCTTGCCGACCACCCGTAGCGCGTTGCGCAAGGCGGCCACCACGACGATGGCCGTGCCGTGCTGGTCGTCGTGGAAGACCGGGATGTCGAGCTGCTCACGCAACCGCGCCTCGATCTCGAAGCACCGCGGTGCGGCGATGTCCTCAAGGTTGATCCCGGCGTACACGGGCGCGAGCGCGCGCACGATCGCGATGATCTCGTCGGTGTCCTGGGTGTCAAGGCACACGGGCCAGGCATCGACACCCGCGAACTTCTTGAACAGCGCCGCCTTGCCCTCCATCACCGGGAGCGCGGCGGCCGGACCGATGTTGCCGAGGCCGAGCACGGCGGAGCCATCGGTGACGACGGCCACCGTGTTGCGCTTGATCGTCAGCCTGCGGGCGTCATCGGGATTCGCGGCAATCGCCTGGCACACACGGGCGACGCCGGGCGTGTAGGCACGGGAGAGATCGTCGCGGTTGCGCAGCGCGACCTTGGGGCTGACCTCGAGCTTGCCACCGAGATGCATCAGGAACGTGCGGTCGGAGACCTTGCGCACGTTCACGCCCTGCAAGGCGTTCAGAGCCTTGGTGATGTCCTCGGCATGATCGGCGGACAAGACGTTCGCCGTGATGTCGACGACGATCGCGTCGGCATGCGACTCGACCACGTCGAAGGCCGTGAGCACACCGCCCACCTCGCCGACGGCGGTGGTGAGGTCGCCGGCCGCGCTCGCCGACGGCGGGGCCTCGAGACGCACGGTGATCGAGTAACCGGGACCGGGAACCGGCATTGCACTACCCCCGCATCGAGATACAGCTGGATACGAGTGGAAACACTAGCCGCGTGACGGCGGCCACCCAGCGCCAGGATCGGCGACCCACCAGTAACAACGTGGTGGCTACGCCCGCTTGTTGATCTCGGTTTGGGGGTGCTCGTAGGGCACGGTGTCGAGGGGGAATGCCACTTCGCCGAATGGGGAGAGCGCGCCCTGCCGATCGGCCGCGAGTTCCGACACGGGGTGCCCATCGGGAACCTCGGGCCAGGCGGGGTCGATCCCCTTGCTCTTCCTGCTGTCGGCCTGCGCCACGTCGTCCTCCATCACTTCGACCAACGGGTGAACCAGGTGAACACAGTGTGCCCGATCCAGCGGGGCACGGGATATCGTGGTCAGCGATGGCCGCCACTTCTCTCGCGAACTGGCTGCGCTCGGCATCCGACGACACGCTGACCACTCTGTTGCGCGCCCGGCGCGATCTCGCGACACCACCTCCCGCTGACTCCGGTGTGCTGGCCACGCGCGCAGGAACAGCCGGTTCGATCGCGCGGGCCTGCGAGCACCTGGACACCGCCACGCTCGCGGTGCTGGAAACCCTGGTCGTGACCGGCGCCGATCGCGAACCAATGGACAGTGCCGACATCGCGCCGCTGGTCGGCACCGACGTTCCCGCCGCGCTCGCCCGCCTGCGCGAACTCGCCCTCGCCTGGGGTGACGACGACGCGGTGAGCATCCCGCCCGCCGCACGCGAGGTCTTCGGTCCCTTCCCCGCCGGTCTCGGTGCACCCGCCCCCGCACTGGCCGGGCTCGATTTCGCCGAGGCGCTCGCCGGGGTCGGCGACGACGAGCGCGCGCTGCTGCACACGCTCTCCGCGGGCCCGCCGATCGGGCGAACGCGCGACGCGTCGGTCGATGTTCCGCTGGAGCTGGCGGCGACCCCCGTCCAACGGCTGTTGGCGAGGCGGTTGCTGTTGCGCCGCGACGACCAGACCGTCGAGCTGCCCCGCGAGCTGGGCATCGCGCTGCGCGGCGGAGTCGTGTACCCGGAGGACGCCATCGCCGAACCCGGACTGCCCACCCATCCACATCAGCAGTCCACAGTGGATGAGGTGGCGGCCGGGGAGGCGATGGAGTTCCTCCGGCAGCTCGAATCGCTGCTGGGCAGCTGGTCCGCACAGCCCTCACCGGTACTGAAGTCGGGCGGGCTCGGGGTGCGGGAACTGCGCCGGATCGCCCGCGAGCTGGACGTCGACGACACGCGGGCCACGCTGCTGGCCGAGCTGGCAGCCGGTGCGGGGCTGGTCGCCGCGAGCGACGACAGCACGCCGGAGTGGGTGCCGACGACGCTCACGGACTCCTGGTTGTCCTCGCCGCCCGCTTTGCGCTGGTCGACGATCGCCCAGAGCTGGCTCGACCTGCCACGGCTGCCCGGGCTCGCCGGAGAGCGCGACGCGAAGGACAAGGCATTGGTGCCGTTGTCGGAGGAGCTGCGCCGCCCACTGGCGCCTGCCCTGCGCCGTCGCGTGCTGGCCGCGCTCACGGAGCTGCCCTCCGGTGCCGGCGTGAAGAGTGTCGACGAGCTGGCGGCACTGCTCGCGTGGCGGGCACCGCGACGTGGCGGCAGACTGCGCGACCAAACAGTGCACTGGACCATGGCCGAAGCCTCGGCGATCGGGATGGTCGGGCTCGGCGCTCTGGCCTCGGCGGCGGGCACACTGCTGGACGGCGATGCGCACGGCGCCGCGAGCGCGATGGCCGACGCGATGCCGAAGCCGGTTGACCAGGTGCTGGTGCAGGCCGACCTGACGGTTGTCGCACCCGGCCCGCTGCAGGCCGAGCTCGCCACCGAAATCACCGCCGTCGCCGATGTCGAGTCGGCAGGCCACGCGACCGTGTACCGGGTGACCGAGGCCTCTGTCCGGCGGGCGCTGGACACCGGCCGCACGGCCGGCGACCTGCATGAGCTGTTCCAGACCCGCTCGGCGACACCGGTGCCGCAGGCGCTGACGTACCTGATCGACGACGTCGCGCGCAGGCACGGCAGGCTGCGAGGCGGCGCCGCGGCGGCGTTCCTGCGCTGTGACGACGAGGTGCTGCTGGCCGAGGTGCTCGGCAACGCCGTCGCGCGGCAGTACGAGCTACGCCGGATCGCGCCAACCGTCCTGGTGAGCCCCTACCCGCTCGCGGAGATGCTCGACGGGCTGCGCGCGGCAGGCTTCGCTCCGGCAGCGGAGGGCCCTGACGGCCGCATCCTCGACCTGCGCCCGAGCGGACGGCGTATCCCGGCACGGGCCAGGGCGCCACGGCGGGTCGCGCCCGAGCCCAGCACGCTCGGCGCCGAGCAGCTCACCGCGGTGCTGGCGCACATCCGCGCCGGTGACCGGGCCGCGACCACCCGGCGCGGCGCCACAGTGCGGCTTCCGGCCGGTGGCGGCGCGGACACCTCGGTGACGCTGGCACTGCTGGCGCAGGCGACGCGGGAGCAACGTGAGGTGTGGATCGGGTTCGTGGACTCACACGGCACGGCGACCCAGCGCGTGGTCACGCCTGTGCGCGTCGGCGGCGGCATTCTGGAGAGTTCGGACAACGAACGCTTTCCCCTGCACCGCATCACGTCGGCGGCTCTTGTCGAGGACTGACCATCGGCTTGGTCGCCACGCGGTTGCGGCGGCGGCGCAGGAGCCGTCGGGCGACCAGAGCAATGACGAGCACGGCCAATGCCGCGAGCACATAGCCCTGGTAGCGGCGGATCTCCGCATAGATCGGGGTGATGTGGGTGCCTGCGGCATAGCCCAGGGTGGCCCACAGACCCACCCACAAGGTGGCGCCCAGGATGTTGAACACCAGGAACTTCCGCCAGTGCATGCCGCTGATGCCCGCCAGGATTCCGTTGAGCTGGCGCAGCCCCTCCACGAACCGCGCCAGTATGACCACCGCAGCGCCGTACCGCTCGAAGAAGCGCTCCGCGGCCGCCAGCCGTTCCTCGGTGAGCCACACGTAACGGCCGAACCGCAGGACCAGTGCACGGCCACCGAAGTGGCCGATCGCGAAGCCGATGTTGTCACCGACCACCGCGGCGACGATCCCGACCACGATCACCAGGGCGATGTTGAGCTGGCCCGCCCCGGCGTACACCGCGGCCGCGATCAGCACCGTCTCACCCGGCGCGGGGATGCCGAAGTCCTCCAGCATGATCAACACTGCAACGGCGGCGTAGCCGTAGTGGTTCAGCAGCGGCGCCAGGCTGCCCAGTATCCCCGGCAGCTCCGGTGTGGTCGTCAGCAACGTCATCGGACCGTGTCTCTGCCCAGGTCGTTGGTGGCCAGTAAGAGCTGCGTGTCCGGGTTCATGCGCGCGGTCCCTTGCTGTGGGGCGACAACCCCACTATCCGCCCGCGACCCGCCGGGTGCCAGGACACCAAGGAGTGTCAGAGCGTGCGCAGACCGTCCAGGATGCGGGCCATGAAGTCGCGCGCGTCGCGGTCCGACGCCAGCAGACCGGGCTGCTGGATCTGCAGTGCACCGGCCTCGGCCAGGTCGTCGACGATCACCTTGACCACACCGAGCGGCAGCCGCGCGTACGCCGCGATCTCGGCCACGGAGCGCACGTCGACGCACAGGTCACAGATGAAGCGCTGCACTGTCGTCACCGCGCCGAGGTAGTGCCGGCCGCGAGCGCTGGTGGACACCAGCGACTCCAGCTGCAGGTCCTGTCCCGGCCTGGTGCGACCACCGGTGCGGGCGTAGGGCCGCACCAGCGAGCGGTGTTCGAAGCGTGCTGGAGCGGACACCGGCTGCTTGCGGTTGGGCTTCGGCAAGCGCCTGAGGTCGAACCGCTCTGGTGCGTCGATGCCCTCCCGTCCGGTGCCCTGGTGCAGTGCCTCCCACGCGTCCACGCCACTACCCACGCATGCCGCCCTGCAGCTGTGCGCGCAACTCCGGGGTGAGCTGCTGGCCGACACGGTCGACCAGCAGGGTCATCTCATAGGCGACCGTGCCGATGTCCGCGGTCGGTGCGGCGAGCACCGCGAGGCAGGAGCCGTCGCTGATGGACATCAGGAAGAGGTACCCACCCTCCATCTCGACCACGGTCTGGTTGACGTTGCCTGCCTCGAAGCAGCGCGCCGCGCCGAGCGTCAGCGAGATCAGTCCGGAGGCGACGGCGGAGAGCTGGTCGGCGCGGTCCCTCGGCAGGCCCTCCGACGCCGCCAGGAGCAGGCCGTCAGCGGAGACGACCACGGCATGCGCAGCCCCGGGCACCCTCCGCACGAAGTCGGTGATGAGCCAGCCGAAGCTGCCGTGTGGGGCCGAAGCCGTCACTGTCCCTCCTCGCCTGCGCACACTGGTCCAAGAACGCGTACTTGCCGCGTTGTTGTCAGCGGCCAGACTATTAGCCGGGTCAAACCTGTCGCGGACAAGTCCCCCGTCCGCGCGCCGCACTTCACGCCGGTGGCGGCGTCCTCATCCGGTTTGAAGTGCGGCGTCGTGGGCGATCGCATGCTGCACCACCGAGATCAGGACCTGCTTGGCCGACTCGCGGTCCCGCGCGTCGCAGGCCATGATCGGCACGCGCGGCGAGATCGTGAGCGCATGCCGAACGTCCTCGATCTGGTGATGGAGCAGCCGGTCGAAGCAGTTGATGGCGACGACGTAGGGCAGCTTGCGGTTCTCGAAGAAGTCGATCGACGGGAACGCATCGGCCAGCCTGCGCGTGTCCACCAACACCACGGCACCGATCGCGCCCAGCGCCAGGTCGTCCCACATGAACCAGAACCGGTGCTGGCCCGGTGTGCCGAAGACATAGAGGATCAGGTCCGAGTCGAGCGAGATCCGGCCGAAGTCCATCGCCACCGTCGTGGTCATCTTGTGCGGGGTGGCCGACAGGTCGTCCACCGACACGCTGGCCTCGGTCAGCGACGCCTCGGTGGTCAGTGGAGCGATCTCGGACACCGCACCGACCAGGGTCGTCTTCCCGACACCGAACCCGCCTGCCACCACGATCTTGGCCGAGGAGGTCGGCCCCGCCGTGGCCGGCGTGTTCGCATCGGACTCAAATTCGCCGAAGCCCACTGAGCACCCTTTCCATGAACTCGATACTGGGCCGGTCCCCGACCATGGACGTGGAGGAGTGCACGAGCACGAGGCCGAGACCGGCGACGTCACCAACAAGGACACGCACCACACCGAGTGGAAGCCGCAGCAGCGCGGCCACCTCCGCCACCGACCGGGTGTCCAGGCAAATCCCGCAGATGGACCGGTGTTCGGGCACGCGGACACGTTCCAGCCGTCTGCCCTGCTCGCTGGTGGAGACCAGGGCCTCGATCGCGAGGTCGTAGTCCGGCCGGGTCCGGCCCTTGGTCCGGAAATACGGGCGCACCAGGCCGGAGCTCTCCATGGGAGTCTCGGACTCGGCGCTCACCTGCCGTGGCACGGGCGCGGAGGGGAAGCTCTGCGAGGCAGGGCCGCCGTCCAACGAGCGCTCGGCGAACGCGGAGAACGCCGCCGAGTCGTCGCCCGGCTCGATCATCCCGCCACCGCCCATGCCGTAGAGCTCGGCGCCCGGTCCGCCCATCAGCCGCTGCCGGTACTCGGTCACATCGAACTCGGCAGGCCCCTGCCCACCCCCGTCGGACGGGGCGAGCCATTCACCGGAGTCGTCGGCCTGGCCCGGCTGCGACGACGTGAAGTCACGATCGTCCCTGGCCGGGTAGGCCCTGTCGGCATCCGGCTCAGCCGGCCATCGCCCGGCCGCGTTGCCTCTGCCGAGCCATCCGTCACCTCGCAAATGCCCGGAATCCACGACGGTCTCCTCAGTGTGGTCTCGCTGTCCCTGGGTGGCTGCGCGGACGCGTGGCCGCCATGTGCACGGAGGTCATCGCCGCACAGCGCCCTGCAGCTGGGCGCGAAGCTCCGGTGTCATCTGCTGGCCGACCCGGTCGACGAGCAGCGTCATCTCGTACACGACCAGGCCGATGTCGCTGTCGGGCGAGCCGAGCACAGCGAGACACGAGCCGTCGGACACCGACATGAGGAACAGGAAGCCGTTCGCCATCTCGACGACGGTCTGTGCCACAGGACCGCCCTCGAACACCTGCGCCGCTCCACGCGCCAGGCTCGTCAGGCCCGACGCCACCGCGGCGAGCTGATCAGCCCTGTCCTTCGGCAACCCGCGGGAGGCCGCGAGCAGCAGGCCATCGGCGGAGACCACAACGGCATGCGCCGCGCCCGGCACACGGTGCACGAAGTCCGTGATGAGCCAAGCGAAGCTCCCCTTCTGGCCGGAGTTGCCCTGCTTGGGCGCCCCCGGCTGCGCTGCACCAGCCCGTGTCAACTCTTACTCCTTCGCCCCGTCATCGGTCGATCCCTCGCTCGATCCGTTCGAGGTAACCGCATCCAACCGCATATCGCCGGCTGACGGCTCCTTGAGCGCATGGCGACCACTCTGGTACCCGCGCTGGAAGCTCACCATGCGGCTGCGCGCCGCATCCGCCGACCTGGCAATCGCGCCCTGTCCCGGCTTACCGGCCGTGGCATCGGTGAAAGCACCACCCTCGGTCGACCGGATGGAGCCAGGGACCAGGTAGGCGTTGGGGACCCGCTTCGGCAACCCTGCCGTCGTGAGCTCCTCGTCCTTCGACTCCAGCAGTGCATGGGCGGCCTGCCAGCCGCTGTCGGACACGCTGCGCCAGCTTTCGTCGTCACCGCCGTCGGTTCGCTGGCCACCGCTGTCTGCGACCTTCGGCTGTTCCCGCGGCTGGGCCACCTGCTCCTCCGGTTCGGCCTCTTCGCTGAACCAACGCGACAGCACCGACTGGTAGATGGGCAGGCGCCGGGTCGGCACGTCGTCCTCGAGCGCGCTGCCGTCGCCGCCGGCCGCTGTGGCTGCTGTGGCCGAGGCGGGCTGTTCCTGGCTCACGGGGATGTAGCGCGGCTGGCGTTTCGGCAGTGCCAGCTCGTAGTCCGCATCACCATTCTGGTGGCCGACCGCCTCCGGCTCGGGAGACTCGACGGGCCACAGCGGTTCCGCGGGCTCGGCCTTCGCGAGTGCCTCGCCGATCTCCTGCTCGGTGAACTGCGGTGTCGGGGGCGCGGCACTGACGAACGGTCCCGCCGCCCGCACGCTGCCACCCACCAGGTCGTCGAGCCTGATCGGTTGATCGAGCGGCTGCAGCCCGTCCGGCCCGGGGAGCGCCGCCGGTTGCACGGCGGTCACCTGCTCGGCTGGCTCAGCCACGCTGGTCAGCGGCGGCAACGATGGTGAGGAGATGTCTTCGTGGGAGCCGTCTCGCTGGGCGTTGATCCGCGGCATCGCGACGGGCTTCGCGGTGCGCGGCAGGCTGGTCAACAGCTCGGCCGGCACGACGACGCGCGCGATCACGCCGCCCTCGATGTCCTCGTTCTCCCGCAGCCGCACCTCGATGCCGTGCCGCTTCGCCAGGCGCGCGACCACGTACAGGCCCATTCGCCTTGTCACCGACACGTCCAGGTCGGGCGGGTCGGCCAGCCGCTCGTTGGCCTCGGCCAGCTGCTGCTCGGTCATGCCGACGCCACGGTCGGTGATCTGGACCGCCAGCGCGTGCCGCCTGGTGACCACCGCGCGAACGCTGATCTTGGTCTCCGGCTCCGAGAAGTAGGTCGCGTTGTCGAGCAACTCGGCGAGCAGGTGCACCAGGTCGTGGACCGCACGCCCCTGCACCGCCACCTCGGGAATGGTGCCGACCTCGACGCGGGCGTACTGCTCGATCTCCGACACCGCGGCACCGACCACGTCGGCGGCGGGCACGGGCTGGGACACCGACTTCGCCAGGCCCGCGCCGGAGAGCACCAGCAGGCTCTCGCCGTTGCGGCGCAGCCGGGTGGCCAGGTGGTCCAGCTCGAAGAGGCTCGCGAGCTGATCGGGGTCCTGTTCCTCCGCCTCCAGCCGGTCGATCACGCCGAGTTGACGCTCCACCAGCCGCTGGCTGCGCCGGGACAGGTTGACGAAGATGCCGTTGACGTTCTCGCGCAGCAGCGCCTGTTCCGCCGCCATCCGGATGGCGCGCTCGTGAACCACGTCGAACGAGCGCGCGACCTCGCCGATCTCCTCCCGGGTGTCCACGGGCACCGGCGCGATGGCGTTACGGGACGCCTCGATCGGGTTGGGGTCCGCGAGGATGCGCCGCACCGTCTCGGGCAGCCGGACGTAGGCGACCTCGAGCGCGCTGCTGCGCAGCACGCGTAGCGGGCGCAGCATCAAGCGGGCGATTGCCAGCATCAGCAGGAGAGCGCCGGCAAGCGCGACGAGCACGATGCCGGAGTCCCGCCAGGCCGCGGTGGTCATGGCGGCGGCACGATCGTCGGCGTTCGTGCGCAGGCTGCCGAGTAGCTGCGATTCGACCGTGCGGTACTTGTCGAGGGTCACCGAGGCCGCGTTGGCGAGCTCGCCGCTGTTGATCAGTAGTGGTTCGCGTCGATCCGCACGCACGAAGGACTCTTCGCGTATCCGCTCCCTGCCGTCGACCTCGGGACCGGTGACCGTGTCGGAGAAGAGCTGCCGCCGCTCGGGTGAGGCGAAGGCGGTGAAGGTCTCGACCGCGGCCTCGCCACCCGCGAACGCGGCTCTCGCCTGGTCGAGCAGGTCGGCACGGAACTCGTTGTGCAGCGCGGCGATCTGCAGGATGGCATCCTGCCGTGCGATGAACTCCTTTGCCTCACTGACAGCGTGCACCGTGGTGCCCTCGCGCAGCAGGTCCTGGTCGGTGATCGCAGTGTTCACCTCGCGCCCCAACCGCACCAGTTCGTCCACAATCGACGAATAGGTGGACAGCACGGAAACATCGGAGTACGGCGACGAGGCAACGGCATTGCGCAGCGGCGCCAGCGCCTCCAGCCGCTGCAGGCCACGGGTGTAGCGCTCCTGCGCGGCCGCATCGCCGGTCTCCAGCTGATCGGCCACGGCGCGGAGATCGGCCACCGCGCGGTCCGACCGGATGATCTGCGAATCGAGCGCACCCTGCCGGGCGGGATCGCCTCCGGAGGCGACCTTGGCGACCGCCAGCATCCGCTCGGTCTGCAGTTCCTGCACGACAGCGGTCATACCGCTCGCGAGATCCACCTGGTCGGCGGTCTGCTGGAAATCTCCGGCGGTGCCCAGCGCATCGACCGCCCGCAGCACGCCGAGCACAAGCGCGGTCAGCGTGGGAATGAGCAGGATCAGCGCCAACTTGGAGCGCAGCCGCAAGTTGCGGATTCCGCGACCGGACCGCACCTTGCCGGCAGGATCATTCGATTCCGGCGGCCCCTGCGCCCCGGCTGGCGCGTCGCTGGGTGCAGAGCCGAGTTCGTCCTCCGCCTTGTGGTCGAGCACTACGAGCACACTCCCCAGTTTCGAGCCGGTGGTTCCTCAGCCGTCCGTGGCTCGAACGAACGCGGTGCGGCGGTTGTCAGGCCCGTCCCCAGCAGGAGCACGCTGCGATGGGCGGGCATCGGACGTCGGTTCTGCGCGGTCATCGTGTCGGGCCTGCCCGCTTTTCACTCGCAGGAGTGCCTATTTGCGCAGTTCAGCGCGCGGGATCGCCGTGGCGACAGTGTCTCCGGCATGTGGGAAACGCTCTATCCGCTTAGCCATGGCAGGCACTCTCTCACTGAAGTGGTGGTCCGTACCGAGTTCGCAGAGGCAGAGAGTAGCGAAGACCCAGCCAACATGTAACCCTTCCAGGCGAGTCAGTACACACACACCAACAGGACTACGGACTGACCGTTGTCGTTTCTCTGCGTTAAGCAGGAGGTCTACGCTCCGTAGCAGTTGTCACCCGTTGGCGCGAAGTGTCAGAGTGATCTGTACCACTGGTCTCAGGGCTGCAAACACCCATTGTGATGTGTTCGGTCGGTTCTCTACAGTGACCGCGTGACTCGGTGATCCAAATTTGGACCACCCACACTTCACGCTCACACAATGAGACCCCCTGCGTTCTTCTAGGAGTTGGCCTTGCTTCGACGAACACTGCGGTTGGTACGACGCTCGAGACAGCCGGCCCGCGCCGGCCTGTTCGCGATCGTTCTCGTCATGCTCGCGTCCGTAGGCGGCTGCGGCCTGCTGGGCGGATCCGATGACTCGGCCGATGGCGGGAACGGAGATCTCGAGAAGACCACGATCAAGGTCTCCCTGATGCCCACTATCGACCTCGCACCTTTCCACCTCGCAATGCAGAACGGCTACTTCGAGGATGAGGGGCTGACCGTCGAGCCGGTCAACGCCGCGAGCGGCCAGGTCTCACTCACCAAGCTCATCAACGGTGAAGTCGACATTGCCTACAGCAGCTACACACCGTTCTTCGTCGCACAGAGCAAAGGCGCTGCCGAGTTCAAGTTCGTTGCAGATGCCTCCTCCGCAAGTCCGAAGAGCACGATGATCGTCGCCATGCCCGACTCGCCGGTGAAGAGCATTCAGGACATGACCGGCAAGAAGGTGGCCATCACCAGCCCGAACACGATGTCGGACACCCTCACCAAGTCGGTCATGAAGACCAACGACGTCGATTTCTCCAACGTGGACTGGGTTTCTCTGCCGTTCCCCGAGATGGCGGGTGCATTGCAGCGCGGTGACATCGATGCGGCGTTCATGACCGAACCATTCATCACCTCCGCGGCCAAGACCCTCGGCGCCGTCCCGGTGTTCGACACCGCGACCGGCCCGACCAAAGATTTCCCCACCGCTGGTTACGCGTCGCTGGCCAGGTTCGCCGACGAGAGCCCGAAGGTGGTTGCCGCTTTCCAGCGCGCCATGGACAAGGCGACCAGGGATGCGGCCGACCGCAGCAAGATCGAGCCGCTGATGGTCGAGTTCGCCAAGGTGGACAAGGAAATCGCATCGATGACCACCTTGCTCACGTTCCAGTCCAAGTTGGACGCTGAGCGGTTGCAGCGAGTGCCGGACCTGCTGTTCGAGTTCGGCGGTATCACCGAGCGCATGGACGCCTCGACGATGATCGCCACCACGACGGACGCCACCTGATCGTGCGCTCTGTTCTTCGCAACCTGGCCGGCCTGGTCGGTTTCTTCCTGCTCTGGGAAGGCGCCGTGAGGGCCGGCCTGGTGCCGGAGTTGTTCGTACCACCTCCTAGCGTCGTGCTGGCGACCACCGTCGACCTGCTCGGTCAGCAGTCGTTCCTCCGCGATGTCATTGCCACTCTGCTGGCCTGGGCCATCGCATTGCTGATCTCCATCGGGGTCGCGGTGCCCGCTGGGCTGCTCCTCGGCAGCGTCCCGTGGTTGCGAGCGGCGACCAGGGCAATCGTGGAGTTTCTTCGCCCGATCCCTTCTGTCGCGTTGATCCCCTTGGTACTCCTGGTCATCGGCAGCGGACCTGAGGCGAAGATCGCCCTGGCCGTGTACGCCGCCGTGTGGCCGATCTTGTTCAACACCATCTACGCCCTTGCCGAGATCGATCCGGTACTCCTCGACACCGCACGGGCATGCGGGACCAGCAAGGCACGCATGTTGACGTCAGTGGCCCTGCCCCACGCCGCGCCCTTCGTGTTCACCGGTATCCGCATGTCCGCGGCGATCGCGTTGATCCTGGTGGTGAGTACCGAATACGTCGCGTCAGCAGCCACCGGGCTCGGCCGGTTCATCCTGGATGCCAGCTCTGGCGGGTCGCGAATGGACCTCGTGCTCGCCGGAACGGTCGTCGCCGGGCTGATCGGATACCTCATCAACGACGGGCTGGAGCGGATCGGCAGGCGGCTTTTCCGCTGGAGCGACACGGTAGGGCGGGCAGCGACATGAGCCTGACGACTCAACGTGGTATCTCCCTGCGCGGCCGGCGCGCTGCCGGACTGAGTGGCCTCGCACGAAACTGGCTGGTCTTCGCCGGTGCCGTCGCGGTGTGGGAACTGGCGGCCCGGCTCGCTGGCAGTGTGTTCTTCCCTCCTCCCACCCAGATCGTGACCACCGCGGTACGACTGTGGTTCTCCGGCCCCGCGTCGCAGCTGTTCCTCACCGACACCGTCTTCGAGGACGTCCTGCCCAGCCTCGGCCGGTGTCTGGGCGGTTGGGCTATCGCCGTGGCACTGGGCATCACGCTGGGCACCGCGCTGGGCCGCTCGCGTACCGGCATGGACTACGTCGGACCTTTGTTCGCCTTCTTCCGTGCGATACCACCTCCCACGCTGGTCCCGGTCTTCCTGGTCCTTTTCGGTCTCGGACCGGGAATGCAGGTGGCCACGATCATCTTCGGCGCTGTCTGGCCGGTCCTGCTCAACACCGTCGATGGGGTCCGTTCGGTGGACGCCGTGAAGGTCGACACCGCCCGTTCGTTCCGGACGCCGAGGCGGTACTGGATCGGCTTGGTCGTGCTCCCTGCCGCCCTGCCGAAGATCTTCGCCGGGCTCCGGCTGAGCCTGTCGATCTCGCTGATCCTCATGGTGGTGTCCGAGCTGATCGGTTCCTTCAACGGGATCGGCTACCGGCTGATCACCTCGCAGCAGCAGTTCGACTTCCCGTTGATGTGGTCGTGGATCGTTCTGCTCGGAATCCTCGGCTACGGACTGAACACGGCGCTGCTCACCGTCGAGCGCCGCCTCCTTGGCTGGCAACCCACACGAAACGACGATGTCTGATCTCAGCACGAACCACAGGAGGCCGGCGTGCCGACCATGCTCGAGGTGACGGGCCTCAACCACCGCTACGGCTCGGGCGAGGCCACTCACATAGCCGTCCGCGATCTCAGCTTCTCCGTGGCGGCCGGGGAACTCGCCTGCATCGTGGGCCCTTCCGGTTGCGGGAAGTCCACATTGCTGCGCTGTATTGCCGGACTGATTCCGCCGAGCGCGGGCTCGGTCCAGCTGCATGGCGATCCGGTGAACGGCGTGCCGGAGGACCTGGCCGTGGTGTTCCAGGACTACAGCAGGTCGCTGTTCCCCTGGCTGTCGGTGGCCCGCAATGTCGAGTTCCCGCTGCGCTGGCGCCGCATCAGCAAGCAGGAGCGCGCGCAGCGAGCACAGGAGGCACTCGACGCCGTCGGCCTTTCCGAAGTCGGCAAGAAGTTCCCCTGGCAGCTCTCGGGTGGTATGCAGCAGCGGGTGTCGATCGCCCGCGCACTCGCCAGCCGGCCCGCGCTGCTGCTGATGGACGAGCCGTTCGCATCGGTGGACGCGCAGACCCGGTTCGAACTGGAGGACCTCCTGCGCCGCGTGCAGCGGGAACAGAACAGCACGATCCTGCTCGTCACCCACGACATCGACGAAAGCGTGTACCTGGGTGACCGGGTCCTGGTGCTCTCCTCGTCGCCGGCGACGATCGTGGCGGACCTGCCCGTCGACCTCCCCGCGGAGCGCCACCAGATCGCCACCAGGGAGTCGGCCCGGTTCGTGGCGTTGCGCGGCGAGGTGGCAAGGCTGCTGCAGAGCACCCCCACCTCGCCACAGTCTGATGTGGACACCGATGGGCCCGCGGAGCGCGCGGACTCCGCCAAGGAGACCGCCCACTGACCGGGCGACGACGGGCAGCATGACCTCAGCCCGCAGCCAGGGCGAGCATTGTCGGATCGTGGTAGTCCCGCGACCACACGATCCGGCCATCACGTACGCGGACGACGAAGATGTTGTGCATGGTGAACTGCCTGCCGTTCGTCGTGACGGTCACGTCGTAGTCGCACTCGGCGACGATCAGCTCGGGGTCGGTGGTCTCGTGTACCACCAGGTCACGGGCATGCATGTCCAGCGGCAACCCGGCCGCGCCCGCGAAGTGCCGCTCGATCTCGCCCCGCCCCACCAGCCGAAGCTCCTGCGGTTTGGCGTAGGGCTGCTCGACCACCGCATCCTCGGCGTAGAACTGCGACACCGTGTCCCACTCCTTGCCGGTGACGGCACGTAACTGCGCTTCGAACACCGCGCGTGGGCTACGAAGAGTTGCTGGGTTCTTGGTCATCTCCAACCTTTCCGTTACGGGGTCCTACTCGCTACTATCGGAGTCATGACTCCACTTACAACATACGGAGTGACTGCTCCGATTGTCAACGAGGTTCGTCGATGAGCCCCCGCGCGGACGCGGTACGGAACAGGTCGAGAGTGCTCGCCGCAGCCGATGAGGTCTTCGTCGAGAAGGGCACAGCCGCCTCGACCGAGGAGGTCGCGAAAAGGGCCGGTGTCGGAGTGGGCACCGTGTTCCGGCACTTCCCGACGAAAGAAGAGCTGCTCGAAGCCGTCTACGAGGAACGCCTTCGACAGGTCGGCGCCGAAGCAGCCGAACTGGCAGAGCGCGCCGACGCCGGCAAGGCATTCCACGAGTTCTTCACCCGGCTCGTCGAGAACGCCGGGACCAAGCAGACCCTGAGCGAGGCTCTCGCGGCCGCCGGAGTGGACGTCGACGACGCCGCGTCGCCGGTCCGTGCGCAGGTGCGAGACTCGCTGGGCACCCTGCTCGACCGCGCACAGCAAGCCGGCGGGGTACGCAGAGACGTCGGTGTCGACGAGGTCATCGCGCTGCTGATCGGGGCGTCCCAAGCCACCCGGTGGACCCTCGACATCTCGATGCGGGCGCGTACGCTGAACGTGATCCTCGACGGGCTACGGCCCTGATCAGCTCACTCCGCGCGGGCGTGGCGGCCCCGCTGCACACCGCTCTGCAGGCTGGCCATCCGGCTGCGCACAGCCTCCGCTGAGCGGCTGACCGTCGCCCCGTCGCCGTCCTCGGTCGGCCAGGCGATCTCGTCGGTCGGCGGCCCGTCGATGGTCTCGAACCACTGCGCCACCACCGCCTGGTATGCGGGCATGCGGTCGGTCGGCGTATCGGAGGCGAGCGCCGGCTCGTCCTCCGTGACGTCCTGCTCGGTCGGCCAGGCTGGCAGCGGCTCCCACTGCACCGGCGCCCGGCGCGGTTGGCCGACGGGCGACGCTGGTTCCGCCCGTGGGCCAGCCGGCTGCGCGACCATGGGCGGCTCGGCCGGAAGCTCCGGTTCCGTGTGCCCTGGTGCCGGAGCCGGCGGGGGTTCAGGCGTCGGGGGCGAGACCGGGTCACCAGGCCGGATCAGGTCCGCGGGCACCAGTACCGTCGCGGTCAACCCGCGGATGTCGGCAGCGGAGAGCCGGACCTGGATCTGGTGCTGCTGGCTCAGCCGCGCCACCACGTAGAGCCCCATGCGCCGCGACACCTCGACGTCGACCTCGGGCGGCTGCGCCAGTCGTGCATTGGTCCTGCGGATCTCCGTCTCCGGCATGCCGGCACCGCGGTCGGTGATGTCGATGCGCCACTGGCCTTCAGCCGTCATGGCACTCACCACGGCCACCGGTGCGTCCTCGCCCGAATAGTCGGTGGCGTTCTCGAAGAGCTCCGAAATCACGTGGACGAGGTCGCTCACCGCATCGCCGCGGACGGCCAGGCGCGGGGTGGCCGCGATCTTGATGCGCTGGTAGTGCTCCACCTCCGACAGCGCCGCACCGATGATCTCCTCGGCGGACACCGAGCCGGGCAGTGGGCGGCCGGCGTCCTGGCCCGCGAGCACGAGCAGGTTCTCGCTGTTGCGGCGCATCCGCGTCGCCAGGTGGTCCAGCTCGAACAGTCCGGCGAGGATGTCGGGGTCCTGCTCGTGCTCCTCCATCCGGTCCAGCACGGTGAGCTGCCGTTCAACGAGATCCTGGCTGCGCCGGGAGAGGTTGACGAACATCGACTTGACGTTCTCGCGCAACAGCGCCTGCTCCCCGGCCAGCCGCACGGCTTCGCCGTGGACAGCGTCGAAGGCCCTGGCGACCTGCCCGAGCTCCTCACGGCTGAACACCGGCACCGGCTCGACCGCCCGCCTGTGCGCGTCCTCCGGCCGCGGGTCCGGATCGGCCAGGATTCCCTGCACAGCCTCGGGGAGCCGGTGTTGTGCGACATCGAGGGCGCTGCGACGCAGTAGCCGCAGCGGGCGCAGCAGCGACCGCGCGATCAGCATCGTGAGTACTGCGGCCACCAGCAGGACACCGAGCATGACGCCGCCGTCGGT
>NZ_JBEYXW010000058.1:0-20966 GCF_040645195.1 Saccharomonospora sp. NPDC046836 | reverse complement strand
TGCGCTGGACGGGCGACGGAACCCTGGAATACCTCGGCCGGACTGACTTCCAGGTCAAGCTCCGCGGCCTGCGCATCGAGCTGGGCGAGATCGAGGAGGTGCTGACCGGGCATCCGGATGTGGTGCGGGCGGCGGTCGTGGTGCGGGAGAACGAGCAGGGCGACCGGCGCCTGGTGGCTTACGTGGTGCCTGGCCCGGATGCCGCGGTGGCCGAGGCCGATGTCCGGGCGTACCCGCTGGAAGTCGTGCTGACCGAGTACGTGCGCGGGCGGCTGCCGGACTACATGGTCCCGGCCGCGGTGGTGCGGCTCGCGGAGCTTCCGCTGACGCCGACGGGCAAACTCGACCGGCAGGCGTTGCCGCCGGAGCACCCGGCCACCATGACCGGCGGAGCGCCGCGCAACTCCCACGAGGAGAAGCTGTGCGCGATGTTCCGGGAGTTGCTCGGCAAGGACGAGGTCGGGATCGAGGACGACTTCTTCGCGCTCGGCGGGCACTCGCTCCTGGCCACCCGGCTCAGCGCCCGCATCCGCGAGCAGTTCCGCATCGACATGCCGGTCCGGACGATCATCCGGTACCCCACGGTGGTCGAGCTGGGCGCGCTGGTGCTCGCCGGCGGCATCCCCGACGAACAGGCCGATCCGTTCGCGGTCGTGCTGCCACTGAACGAGGATCCCGGTACGGGAAAGCCGCCCGTGTGGTTCTTCCACAGCGGGGGCGGGCTGGGCTGGGCGTTCTACACCTTCGCGCCGCACGTGCGGGACCGGCGGGTCTACGCCGTGCAGTCCCGCGGCTTCAACGGCACGGACCCGCTGCCGGGGTCGGTGGCGGAGATGGTCGACGACTACATCGCCCAGATCCTCGAAGTCCAACCGGACGGGCCCTACCACCTGGCCGGCTGGTCCTACGGCGGTCCGGTCGCGCACGCCGTCGCGGACGCACTGGACCGGCGCGGCCACCAGGTCGCCCTGCTGGCGATCCTGGACTCCCAGCCGGCGAGCGGGTTCAAGAACCTGCCCGGCCGGGTGGAGACGTACTACCGGACGGAGCTCGAGGAGTACTTCGGCCGGTTCGTGAACACCGACTCCATGGACCGCGTCCTCGACGCCATGGCGAAGGTCGGCTCCAACAACATCGCCAAGATGGAGGATTTCGACTCGCCGGTCTACCGCGGCGACGTGGTGTTCTTCAACGCGAAGTCGGACAAGCCCGACGGGTCGTGGGCGACGTTCTGGCGGCCGCACATCCTCGGGTCCATCGAGGAGTACGCCGTGGACGCCACGCACACCGACCTGCACATGCCCCGGCCCGCGGCCCAGATCATGCAGGTCATCGCCGGAAAGCTGGCGCGGTGAGTCGCACCCCGACCGTTCGACGAGGATGCTACGGAGACGACGATCATGGCTGAACCCATCGTGAGCCTGCTGAACCCCGAGTTCAGCGAAGACCCCATCGCCGCCTACGCCCGCCTGCGGGAGATGTCCCCGCTCGTCCGCGTCGGGTTTCCCGGTGGGCCCCCGGTCTGGCTGATCACGCGGAACGAAGGGATCAAGGCCGCGCTGAGCGACCCGCGGTTCGTCACGGACACCGGCAACATCCCGGGCCACCTCGGGCCCAGCATCGCCGACCAGGCGATGGTGTCCCTCGGTCTGCCGGAGGAGTTCCGGGAGTACTTCACGTCGAACCTGATGCTGTCGGACGGCGAGTACCACGCCCGGCTGCGCCGCCTCGTGCGGCCCGCATTCACCGCGCGCCGCATCAAGGCATTGCGGCCACGCATCGAAGCGCTCTCGGCCCGGCTCATGGACGCGCTGGCCCAGAAGGGATCCGGCGATCTCATCTGGGACTACTCCCAGCCGTTGACCGCCGGCGTCATCTGCGAACTGATCGGCATCGACGAGGCCGATCAGCCGCAGGTGCGGGAGTGGATGAACGAATACGCCAGCCCGGACACCGATTTCGCCGCGGGCACCACCGGCCTGTTCGGCTACATCAAGGAGCTCATCGCGCGACGCCGGGCCGAGCCGCGCGAAGACATGATCTCCACCATGGTGCAGGCGATGGGCGAGGACGATGACCGCTTCACCGAAGCGGAGATCATCGCGATGACGGGCTTGATGGTGAACGCCGGATACCACTCCACTGCCGGCTTCATCGGGCAGGCGGTGCTCATCCTCCTCGACAACCCGGACCAGCTGGCCCTGCTGCGCGCCAAGCCGGAAGCACTGCCGCACGCCATGGAGGAGTTGATGCGGGTGGCGAACCCCGTCCCGGTCGCCGGACCGCGCTATGCGACCGAGGACCTGGAGTTCGCCGGAACCCCAGTGTGCAAGGGGGATGCCCTGACCGGCTCGATCGAGTCGGCCAACTTCGATCCGCGCGTCTTCCGCGACCCCAGACGGTGCGATGTGGAGCGGGTGCTGAAGCCGGGGGAGGGCCATCTCGCCTTCGGTGCCGGCCCGCACCGCTGCCTCGGTGCGGCGCTCGCCTACCTCGAAGGCGAGATAGCCCTCACCCACCTCATGATCGAGCGCGACAGCCTGGAAGTCGCCGGCCGCTTGCGGTACCGCGAGCCCATCCCCGGCGGCGCCCGGCTGTTCACCGCGTTCCCGGTGCGCTTGTGAGGGGCTGACCGGCCACCGCAGCCGGTTCGCCCGGCACACCGGGCGCCGGTCTCCTGTTCCCGTCCGGACTCCCGCAGCCGGCTCCGGACACCTGTCCACGCTGGAGGTATGCCGTGGAAATCCAGTCGATCGATCACATCGAGTTGTTCGTCGAGGACGCCGAGGAGACCGCCCTCGGCCTCCGCGACCAGTTCGGCTTCGTCGTCGCCGGCCGCGGTGGCGCTCGTACCAGCCTGCGCGGGTGCGAGTCGGTGTTGTTGCGCCAGCACGACATCACCCTGCTGGTGACCTCGGCCACCAGCCCCGATCACCGTGCCGCCGAGTACGTCGGGCGGCACGGCGACGGCGTCGCCGTGATCGCCCTGCGCGTCGGCGACGCGCGGGCCGCGTTCGCCGACACGGTCGGGCGGGGCGCCGTCCCCGTCGCGCCGCCGGTGACCTCCGGCCCGGCAGGCGCCCAGGTCACCTTCGCCTCGGTGATCGCGTTCGGCGACGTCGAGCACCGCTTCGTCTCCCGTGCCCGGTCCGGCGGCCCGTTCGCCCCGCGGATCGAGGAGACCGGCGCCGGCCGCTCCGGCGACGGACTCCTCCGGGAGGTCGACCACCTCGCGGTGTGCACACCCGCGGGCACGCTGGACGAGACCGTGTACCGCTACGAGGACATCTTCGGCCTGCGCTACATCTTCGACGAGCGGATCATCGTCGGCTCCCAGGCGATGAACTCGAAGGTCGTCCAGAGCGATTCCGGGCGGCTGACCCTCACCATCATCGAGCCGGACGTCACCAGGGACCCGGGCCAGATCGACAGGTTCATCGCGGCCCACGACGGCGCCGGGGTCCAGCACATCGCCTTCCTGACCGAGGACATCCTGACCGCCGTGCCCAGGAGTGCCGTGCGGGGCGTGCGTTTCCTCACCACCCCGCCGAGCTACTACGAGGCGTTGCCCGCCCGGCTCGGCCCGATCGGCGTCCCGGCGGCGGCGCTGCGCGAGCTCAATGTCCTCGCCGACCGCGACGACTCGGGGATCATGCTCCAGATCTTCACCGAGTCACGGCACGAGAAGGGAACCCTCTTCTACGAACTGATCGACCGCCGGGGTGCCCGCACGTTCGGCAGCAACAACATCCACGCCCTCTACGAGGCCGTGCAGCGCCAGCAGGACACCATCCCGACCCGCCTGGACTGAGCCACGGCCCGCCCGGTACCCGGTTATCCGCGCCCGTCGTGCGCCGCGCCGATCTCTGCCTCGAGGAACCGGGCGAACCTCGCCGTCCCCTCCTCGATCTGCGCCGCGGTCAGGTAGCTGGCGGACAGCCGGATGCTGTGTTCCCCGCCGCTTCCGGGGTGGAAGTAGGACATCGGTGTCCACAACACGCCGAACCGCTCCGCGGAACGGGCCAGCGCCGCGTTGTCGGCCAGGAAGGGCACCGAGACGGTCAGGAAGAAGCCGCCTCCCGGGCGGTTCCAGGCCACGCCGAGATCGCCGCGGCGTCCGGCCGGGAGGTGCTTGTCGAGGTGCTCCAGCACGAGTCGCAGCGACTCGCCGTAGTGGGCGGCCGGGCCGGCGTTGCGGGTGGTGACCTGGCCGCCGGCCGCGAGCAGCGCGCCGGCCACGGCCGCCTGGCTCAGCGTGGCGGTGTTTACCGTCACCATGCTCTTGATCTTGGCCAGCTCGTCGGCGAGGAGCCCGCTGCGCCCGGCCGCGTCGAGCACGGGCTGGTCGGCGAGGACAAAACCCACCCGGGCGCCGGGGAACATCGTCTTGGCGAACGATCCAATGTGGACGACCCGGCGCCGGGTGTCCAGCGACTTGAGCGTCGGCACCTGGACGCCGGGGCTGACCAGCCGGTACGGGCTGTCCTCGAGGAGGAGGATGTCGTGCCGGGCGGCGATGTCCAGCAGCGCCCGCCGGTCCGGCAGGCACATCGTCCGGCCTGCCGGATTGGAGTGGTCGGGGATGACGTAGAGCGCCCTCGGCCGTCGTCCGCGCGCGAGCTGTGCCGAGATCGCGCGGGCGACGTCGCCCGGGTCGAGCCCGTCCGCCCGCTCGGCCACCGGCACCACCTCGATGTCCAGCAACCGGGCCGCACCGGTGATGCCGATGTAGCACGGGCTGGCGACCAGCAGCACGTCGGCGGGACCCGACATCAGCGCGCGCAGGACGACGAGCATCGCCTCCTGCGCGCCGACGGTGACCACAATGGACTCCGGTGGTACGTCGATGCCCTCGTCGAGCCGCAGTGACGTGGCGATCAGCTCGCGGATGTGGCCCGCGGTCGGGCCGTACTGGTACATCAGGCCACGGATCTGGTCCGGGGTGTGCCCCTGGTCCGCGAGGTGGTCGAGGTAGCGCTGGAGGTGGTCGAAGATCTGCCCGGTCGAGAAGAACCCGTCGTGCGGGCGTCCCGACGCGAACGAGATCGCCTCGGGATACCGCATCCCGATCTCGTTCAGGAAGTTCATCGTCTCCATGAGCGGATCGGAGAGGCTGCCGTGCAGGTCCGCCCGGTGCAGCACGGCGGACCTGAGGTGCGGTTCGGCGGCCGTGACGAGGCCGGGGCCTGCCCGGTCGACGGCCGTGACGCCGGCCAGTGACATCGCGTCGGCCAGCTCGGCGCGCAGGGTGTCCAGCACCTGGGCGACGCCGTCCTGGCCCCCGATCGCCAGCCCGTGCAGCACCGGGCGTCCCACCAGTACGGCGTCCGCCCCCAGTGCGCGCGCGACCAGGACGTCGGCGCCGCGGCGAACCCCGCCGTCGAGGAGGACCGGGCACCGGCCGGCCACCGCGGTGGTGATCTCAGGCAGCACGTCGAGTGTGGGCGGCACGCCGTCGAGCTGCCTGCCGCCGTGGTTGGAGACGATGACGCCGTCCACCCCGGCCTCGACCGCCCTGAGCGCGTCGGCGGCGGTCAGGATCCCCTTCACCAGGACGGGCAGGGAGCTGGTGGACCGCAGCCAGTCGATCACCGACCAGTCGAGTGCCGGGTCGAACTGCGCCCTGGCGTGTTCCGCCGGCGAGAGGTCGCCGACGGAGGGGAGGTTCGCCGGCCTGACGTGCGGCGGCAGCGTGAACCCGTTGCGCGCGTCGCGCGCCCGCCGGCCCAGGTGCGGTGTGTCGACTGTGAGCACCAGTGCCTCGAAGCCGGCGCGCTCGGCCCGCCGCACGAGGTTCTCGGTGATCGCGCGATCTCGGAAGCAGTACACCTGCAGCCACACCGGTGCGGTGGCGGCCTCGGCCACCTCCTCGAAGGTACGGCCGGCGAAGGTGCTGACGGCCACGGGGATCCCGGCCGCACCGGCCGCCCGCACCGTGGCGAGCTCACCGTCCGGGTGCGCCAGGGTGTGGTAGGCCAGCGGCGCGATCCCGAAGGGCGCCGCCCACGCCCGGCCGAGGATGGTGGTGCCGAGGCGCGGCGCACCGCTCCCGGCGAGCACCGTGGGGCGCAGCCAGACCCGGTCGAACGCGGCGCGGTTGGCCGCGAGCGTGCGCTCGTCGCCCGCACCGCCCTCGATAAAGTCCCACACCGCCGGATCCAGGCATGGCTCGGCCTGACGGGCGATGTCCGCGAGAGTCAGGGCGGTCGCGGCGTTGCCGGTACGTAGGGCCGTCACTGCGTTGCCTCCTACTGGGCGGCCCCGCCCTGCTGTCCTGCCGACGGGACGGGGCGGTTTCGTCGACCAGGTGCCGCGTCATCGCCGGGGCCTGCTCGCGCTGGGGCGCGACGTGCACGGCGATCGTCCCCCGGCGACCCGCCACCCCGGTAGGACCGTCACCGCCCGGACGGCGGAATGCCGGGACCGCCGCTCGCGACGGTCTCTTCCGGCGTGGACACCGCATACTGATTCGGCAGGCCTGACGGCGCCGGGAAGTTCACCTGGCGGCCTCCACCCGCCGACCGGCACGCCCGGACCGGCGGCGAGGCGCGGATCAGGCCGCCGGTGCAACCGACCTGTCCTTCCCGCCCCTGGCGAACGCGCGGCTGCGGAGGCCGAGATGATCAACGTGTTCCAGCCGTCGCTGGGCGCCGAGGAACTGGCGGCGGTAGCGGAAGTGTTCGCCGGTTCCTGGGTCGGCAAGGGGCCCAAGGTGGCCGAGTTCGAGACCGCCTTCGCGGCCCGCCTCGGCGTCGACGGGACCCGGCTGCTGTCCGTGGACAACTGCACCGAGGCCACCTTCCTGGCCGTGCAGCTGGCCGGGCTCGGGCCCGGCTGTGACGTGGTGATGCCCACCGTCGCCTTCGTCAGCGCCGCCAACGCCGTCGCCGCCCACGGCGCCCGTCCCGTGTTCTGCGACGTCGACCCGCGCACCCTCAACCCGACCGCCGAGCACGTCGAGGCCGCGCTCACGCCGGCCACCAAGGCCGTCCTCGTGCTGCACTACGGCGGGCACCCCGGGCAGATCGACCGCATCGCCGACCTGTGCGCCGAGCGCGGCGTGGTGCTGATCGAGGATGCCGCCAACGCCGTTGCCTCCACCATCGGCGGCCGGGCCTGCGGCACCTTCGGCGATTTCGGCGTCTGGAGCTTCGACCACGGCAAGATCGCCGTGGCGGTGGACGGCGGCATGCTCTACGCCCGCGACCCGGACCTGGCCGAGCGCGGCCGCAAGCTGGCCTATCTCGGCTTGGAGCAGACCAGCGGGTACGCACGGGCCCAGCAGTCGGCCACTCGCTGGTGGGACATCACCGTGTCGTCGTTCTCCCGCCGTTCGGTGATGAACGACGTCCTCGCCGCGATCGGCTGCGTGCAACTGCGCCGGCTCGACGGGTTCCTGCGCCGGCGTGCCGAGATCGTCGCACAGTACGACCGTGCGCTGGCGGGCGTTCCCGGGCTGGTCCTGCCGCCCGCGCTGCCGCCGGGGCACCGCGGCTCGCACTACTTCTACTGGGTGCAGCTGCCCGCCGGGATCCGCGACGAGGTCGCCCATGACCTCTACGAACGGGGCATCTACACCACGTTGCGCTACCCCCTGCTGCACCAGGTCCGGGCCTACGGCTCCGACGCCCGGCTGCCCGGTGCCGAGTCCGCCGCCGCCAGGACCCTGTGCCTGCCCTTGCACCAGGGCCTGTCCGACGGCGACGTCGAGGCGGTTGTCGCCGGGGTGTGGGCCGCCGTCACCACCCGCGTTTCCGCCCTGCCCGTGGGAGTCCCATGAGCCGCGTCGCTACCGGATCCAGGCCGATCGACCTGCGCCTGGCCGAGTCCGCACTGGCCGGTGCCCGGACCGCCACCGAACCCGCCTCGTTCACCGACTGGTTCGCCGAGCAGGCCCGGCGCGCCTGGATGCGCGTCGAGCGGGTGCCGCTGGACGCACTCGCCGACTGGTCCGCCGACGCCCGCAGCGGCGTCATCGGCCATCGCAGCGGCCGGTTCTTCACCGTCGAAGGACTGGACGTGCGGGTCGCGGACGCCCCCGTCGACCGGTGGAGCCAGCCCATCATCAACCAGCCCGAGGTCGGCATCCTCGGCATCCTGGCCAAGGAGTTCGACGGCGTCCTGCACTTCCTCATGCAGGCGAAGGCCGAGCCGGGCAACCGCAACGGCCTGCAGCTCTCGCCGACCGTGCAGGCGACGCGCAGCAACTACACCCGGGTCCACGGCGGCAACCCGGTGCCGTACCTGCGCTACTTCCAGCGGCCGGAGGCGTACCAGGTGATCGCCAACGTGCGGCAGTCCGAACAGGGCTCCTGGTTCTGGCGCAAGCGCAACCGCAACATGGTTATCGAGGTGACCGAGGAAATCGAGCTGCTCGACGGGTTCTGCTGGCTGACTCTGGCCAGCCTCCACCGGCTGCTCGCGGTCGACGACCTGATCAACATGGACTCCCGCACGGTGCTGTCCTGCCTGCCCTTCGCCGGCGATCATGTGCCCTGCTCCGGAGGCGGGGGCTTCGACGCCGCGCTGGCCCGCTCGTGCAACCCGGGCGCCGACAGCGTCCACTCCACGGCCGAGCTGCTCGGCTGGGTGACCGACATGCGCACGCGAATTGACCTGCGCGCGGACCGCGTCCCGCTGACCGGTCTGCCGGACTGGCACTACGCCGAGGGTGCCATCGCCCATGACAGCGGTCTGTTCTTCGAGGTGATCGGGGTGGAGGTGCAGGCGTTCGGCCGCGAAGTGGCCGACTGGTGCCAGCCCATGTTCGCCGTGCGGGAGACCGGCCTGGTGGCGTCCGTGGTGCGGCGCATCGGTGGCGTGCTGCACGTTCTCGTGCAGGCCAGGGCCGAGCCCGGCTTCGTCGATGTGATCGAGCTGGCCCCGGCGGTGCAGTGCACCCCGGCCAACCACGACTACCTTCCCGCGGCGGCCAGCCCCCGTTTCCTCGGCGCGGTGCTGGGCGCCCCCGCCGACCGCGTCCGGTTCGACACCACCCTCTCCGAGGAAGGGGGGCGTTTCTACCACGCCCGCACCCGGTATCTCGTGGTCGAGGACGACGGTGACACCGACATCGAAGGCGACCGCTACCGCTGGATGACCCTGCACCAGGGCGCCGAACTGCTGCGGCACAGCTACTACCTCAACATCCAGGCTCGCAGCTTGCTGGCCTGTCTCTACAGCGTGACCGGCCGGTGAGCCCGTCCGAGGGGCCCGCACCGGTCCGCGTCGGCGTGCTCGGCTGCGCCGATATCGCCCGCAAGCGGACCCTGCCCGCGCTGGTGGCCTGCCCCGGCACCGAACCCGTCGCGGTGGCGAGCCGGACCCCGGCCAAGGCGGGCGCGCTGGCCGCCGAATTCGGGTGCCGTCCGGTGGTTGGCTACGAGAAGCTGCTCGCCGACGACGGCATCGACGCCGTGTACATCGCCGTACCCGCCGGCCTGCACGCCGAGTGGTGCGCCAAGGCGCTGGCCGCCGGCAGGCACGTCCTGGTGGAGAAGCCGTTCGCGGTCGACACCGCCGAGGCCACCGCGCTCGCCGACCTCGCCGGCGCGCGCGGTCTGGTGCTGATGGAGAACCGGATGTTCGCCCGGCACCCACAGCACGCACTGGTGCGTTCGCTGATCGACGCGGGCGAGATCGGCGCACCGAAGGTGCTCACCGCTGCCATGGTGATCCCGCCGCGTGCCCCGGACGACATCCGCTACCGGCGCGACCTCGCGGGCGGCGCACTGCTCGACGTCGGTTTCTACCCGATCGGCGCGGCGATCCTGCTGTTCGGGCCGGACTGGGACGTCGTGGGGGCGGTGCTCGACCACGACGACCGGCTCGGTGTGGACACCGGCGGCACCATCCTGCTGCGGTCCGCGGGCGGGGTCAGCGCCCAGCTGACCTTCGGGTTCGACCACTACTACCGCGCGGCCTACCAGGTGTGGGGGAGCGCGGGGACGATCACCGCGGAGCGGGCGTTCACCCCGCCGCCGACGCTGTCCCCGACGGTGCGCGTCGAGGGCCCCGGCGGGCACACCGAGCTCAGCGTGCCCCCGTTCGACCAGTTCCGGGCGGTCGCGGCGGACTTCGCCGCCGCCGTGCACGGCGACGGGGAGTGGGCCGGGCACCTGGCCGCATCGCTGCGCGGGGTCGTCCTCACCGACGCCGTCCTGACGTGGACGAGCCACGCTCCCACCGCCGCCACAGCGTCTCCAGGAGGCAGGAAAGATGATCACCGACGGACGTAGCACGGTCCACCCGCCCGGCTGCCGGGTCTGCGGTCAGCCCATCCGGGCGTTCTTCGATTTCGGGCGCCAGCCCGTGTCCGACGCGTTCCGCGATCCGGCCGACCGCTCGGCCGAATTTCACTACGACCTGGCCGTCGGCGCCTGCGGTGGGTGCGCCATGGTGCAGCAGTCGCACGAGGTCCCCCGCGCGCGCATGTTCCACGCCGACTACCCCTACCGCTCGTCCGGGTCCGCACTCATGCGTGACCACTTCGAGGCGTTCGCCCACCACCTGCTCGACACCGAGCTGAAGGTTCCCGACCCGTTCGTGGTGGAGATCGGCAGCAACGACGGCGTCATGCTGCGCACCATCGCCCAAGCCGGGGTGCGCCACCTCGGCGTCGAACCTTCGGGCGGCGCCGCCGACGCCGCGCGCGCCCACGGCGTGCGAGTGCTGACCGAGTTCTTCCAGGAGGACTCGGCCCGCCGCATACGCGACGAGGACGGCCCGGCCGTCGTCATCTTCTCGGCGAACACGGTCAGCCACATCGCCCGGCTCGACTCGGTCTTCCGCGGCGTGGACGCCCTCCTCGCCCCGAACGGCGTGTTCGTCGTGGAGGACCGCTACCTCGGCGACATCGTCGACAGCACCGCCTTCGACCAGATCTACGACGAGCATTTCTACCTGTTCTCCGTGGAGTCCGTGCGCAACGCGTCCCGCCGGTTCGGCTTCGAGCTCGTCGACATCACCCGGCTGCCGGTGCACGGCGGCACGATCCGCTTCACCATCGCTCGCGCGGGTGCCCGCCCGGTCGCCCCGGCCGTCGGCGAGTTGCTGGCCGTCGAACGCGCCCGCGGCCTGGCCGGACACCGCACACTGGACCGGTTCGCCGAGCGGACCCGGCACGCCCGCACCGAACTGGTCGACCTGCTGCGGCGGCTGCGCGATCAGGGCCGCACCGTGGTCGGCTACGGGGCCACCGCCAAGAGCGCCACCGTGACCAATTACTGCGGCATCGGGCCCGACCTCGTGCCCTACATCTGTGATTCCACCCCGGCCAAGCACGGCAAGCTCGCCCCCGGCTCCGGCATCCCGGTCCGCCCGCCCGCCGCCTTCGCCGACCCGTACCCGGACTACGCGCTGCTGTTCGCGTGGAACCACGCCGAAGAGATCATGGCCAAGGAGCACCGCTTCGCCGCCGCCGGCGGCCGCTGGATTCGCTACGTCCCGCGCGTGCACGTCGTCTGAAGGGACAGCTATGGCATACAGCCACGCCCACGCCGAGCTCTACGACGCGGTGTTCCTCAGCAGGGGAAAGGACTGGGCCGCCGAGGCCGAGCAGATCACCGCGATGATCCGCGCGCGGCGGCCCGGCGCGCGGACGCTGCTCGACGTCGGTTGCGGCACGGGAGCCCACCTGGCGGCCTTCGCCACGATGTTCGACCACGTCGAGGGCGTCGAACCGGCCGAGGCGATGCGCGAGATCGCCCGCGAGCGGCTCGCCGGGACCGCGGTGCACCCCGGCGACATGCGCGAGGTCCGCCTGCCCCGCACGTTCGACGCGGTCACCTGCCTGGGCTTCGCCGTCGCCTACATGCCCGACAGCGCCGCACTCGACACCGCCATCGCGCGCATGGCCGCGCACCTGGAGCCCGGCGGTGTGCTGGTGGTGGAGCCGTGGTGGACCCCGGAGACGTTCCTCGACGGCTACGTGGGCGGTCACCTGGTGCGCGAGAACGGACGGGTCGTGTCCCGCGTGACCCACTCGATCCGCCGCGGCGGTGCCACGCACATGCGAATCCACTTCGTCGTCGCCGACGCGGGCGGGATTCGCCAGTTCCACGAGGACGAGGTCAACACGCTGTTCACCACCGAGCAGTACCGGGCCGCGTTCGACCGCGCCGGCTGCGAGGTCGAGGCCGTGCCCGGCGCCGCGCAGCTGCCCGGCTATCTCGTGGGCGTCCGCCGGCCGTAAGCCCTCACTCGGCGGATCCGGCCAGTGCGCCCAGAAACTCCTGCAGGCCGGCGAAGGCTTCCCGCGGGTTGGTGTACCGGCCGCCGAAGCGGTCCAGCCGCCACGGTGTCCAGTCGGCCAGGTCGCTCGTGCCGTGCACGATGTGGTCGGCGAGCACCTTGGCGAACCCGGGCCCGTGGATCACGCCGAGCTCGTTGTCGCCGCCCATGGCGTAGAGCCCGTCGATGCCGGGAACCGCGCCGACGAGCGCGAGATTGTCCGGCGTGTAGCAGGGCACGCCGTGCCGGACCCGGATGCTGGACGGCTTGGCCAGCGACGGCAGGAAGCGCGCCGCGGTCGCGACCCGGAGGTTCTCCAGGATGCCGTCCAACGGCATCTCGTCGAGCCGGTCCGGCACCACGGCGCCGACGAGCAGGTCGCGCGGGAAGGTGTGGTACTGGCCTCCCCACAGCAGCCCGCCGTCGTGCCAGCGGACCCACAGCAGCGTGCCGCCCCCCGGCTCGTCCGGCATGAGGCCCTGCAGGAAGACGATCGGCGTCGTGTCCGGCAGGCCGAGGTCCTCGGTGATGATCCGCGAGGTGACCTGCGGCACCCCCGGCAGGTACACGCCGAGCGGTTCGAGCAGGGCGTTGCTCCAGGCGCCGGCGGCGGTGACGACGAGGTCGCATTCGATGTCGCCGGTGGCGGTGCCGACGCCGGTCACCTTGCCGTCTCGCACGTGGATGCCGGTCACCGGCCGCCGGGTGTCGATGACGCCGCCGCGCCCGCGGATGCGCTCGGCCAGCGCGGCACCGGCCTTGCCCGTGGTGACCTGGGCACCGCTGGGCATGAAGTACACGTTGTGCACCCCGTCCGCGGTGAGGAAGCCGCCGGTCAGCTCGGCCAGCTTGCCCCGCTCGACGGCGAAAAGGCGCTCCGGGTCGGCGACGTCCTTGGGCAGCGTCCGGACCAGGTCCCAGTCCCGCACCGGCCCCATGGCGGTCACCCACAGCACGCCGTTGCGCCGGTAGTCCACGTCGTGGCCGTCGGCGTGCAGCTTGGCGTAGAACTCCATGCCGTAGCGCTCGATCGGCTTCATCGGGGAGTCGGGGCCGTGCAGCGGTGAGATCACCGTCCACGGGGCGAGGAACCCGCCACCGGCACCGGTGGTGCCCTCGCACAGGCCGTCGCGTTCCAGCAGCCGAACGCTCGGCACACCCGCCTCGAGCAGGTGCAGGGCCGCCGACAGGCCCAGGATCCCGCCGCCGACCACGACGGCTTCCGACCGGTCCATCCCGCGCGACCGCTCAGCCATGGGCACGAGGGGAGCGAAGCTCGGCCGTGAGCCGTTCCAGGTCCGGCACGAGAGCGCTGGGGGTGGGGTGGGCCAGCGTCTCCTGCTGAAACCGCTCGGCCCCCGCGCGGATCGCGTCGTCCTCCAGCAGCCGCGTCAGGGACGCCCTGACCCGCGGTCCGGTGACCTCGTCCGGGGCGATCGACAGCCCGGCCCCGGTCTGCCGCAACACGGTCCGCTTGGCGGGTGCGTCGGCGGCGTAGGTGAGGAGGAGCTGCGGAATCCCGTGCAACATCGCGCCGTTGAAGCTTCCCCCGCCACCGTGGTGCACCACGGCCGCGCAGGTGGGCAGGATGACGTCCAACGGGATGAACTCTTCGATCCGGGTGTTCTCCGGAACGCCGCGGAGCAGCTCGCGAGCCTCGCCGGGCAGCGTGAGAACCAGCTCGATGTCGAGGTCGGCCAGCGAGTCCAGGATCTCCTGCACCTGCTCGGCCGAGATGGTCTCCCGGTCGGCCCAGCCCCACGACGTGATGCCGAACGTCACCAGGACGCGAGGCGCGCGGGGCGCGCCATAGAGCCAGGACGGCACGACGGAGTGCCCGTTGTACGGCACATAGCGCAGGGAGAGCGTCCGCTCGTGGGGCTCCAGGCGACACCGCTCGGGCAGGACGTTGACCGCGAACTGGCTGGTGACCAGCTCTTCGGTGAAGTCACGCCCGTACTTCCTCGCCCATTCCGCGTACCAGTCGCGCATCGTGTCCGGGCACTCGCCCGGCTGCCGTTCCTTCGCGCGCAGGAAGTCGCGGCGCATCCGGAGGTACGGGTCGCTCCCGAACAGCATCCGCGCATGCGCGGCCCCCACGGCGTCCGCGGCCACCGCACCGGCATGGGTCAGCGCGTCGCACAGCACGAGGTCGGGCTGCCAGTGGCGGCAGTACGTCACGAGGTCGTCGACCATCTCGTCGTTCAAGATCCACATCTGCGGAACCACGAGCGTGTTGAGGACCCAGGTGATGGCTTCCCAGGGGAGACCGTCCCGGTGTCCGTCATCGATTTCGTAGAGGGAGTCGAAGAAGGGCGAGTCGACCTGCCCCTGCGTGGCCTCCCCGCCCAGCATGCGGCGGACGCGCTGTTTCAGCGTTTCGTCCGAGCCGGCCGGGACCGCGGTCAGCCCGGCTTCCGTGATGGTGTCGAGGAAATTCGGTTCGCTGGCCACTCGCACTTCGTGTCCGGCCGACCGCAGTGCCCAGGCCAGTGGCACCATCTGGTTGAAATGTGATGTCCACGGAATGGTCACGAACAGAACTCGCAAGCTGTTCACCCCTGTCGGAACTACCAATGGAACGCCTCGCCGTAGCTCCGCTTCTCGATGCAGTACGTGCGGAAGGCCTCGGCCTTGGCGACCATGCCGGCGTCCCCGGTACGCCGCGCGGCTTCGATGAACCAGTCGAACGCCGCGGCGGCGTGCGCGTGCCGCTCGAAGTGGAACTCGGCGAACCGGCGGAAGTCCGACCCCATGGTCGCGGGGGTCAGGTTCCGGTCGGCGTCGATCAGTTTCTCGAGCTCGGCTTCGGTCGGCTCAGGCAGTTCGACGATGCGGATCGGCTCGGTCGCGGGGATCTCGCCGCGGAACGCGATGGGCTCCTCGGCATCCGCGAAGTCGAGACAGAGGGACAGCCGGGCGGTGTCGGCGGTGCTCCGCGCGGCGTGCGGCTCGGTCGAGTGGATCTTCCACACCTCACCGCGGCGGATGTGGTAGACGATGTCGTTCTCGGAATGGAGGGATTCCTCGGTGGTGCGCAACGAAATCTGCAACCTGGTGCCCCGCTCGTCGAATTCGAGGAAGTCGACGTGCGTGGCGATGATGCCGTCGCGGATGCTGAAGACGCGCACCCACTGCAGCCGGTCCACCGGGAAGTGCTCGGTCACCAGGGACATGATGTTCGGTAGCTGCCTGCCCAGCTCGGTGAGCGTGAGCCGGTCGCCGTGGGGGCGGAAAGCGGTGTCGGACTCGGCACCGCTGCCGTTGGCCAGCACGTGTGCCGACCAGCCCCCGAAGGTGAAGACACCCCATTCGCCGCCGTACTCGTGGCGGTCCACGACCGCCAGTTCCGCGTCCAGGTCGTACGAGTCGATGGGCAGCACCGCTAGCCGCTGCGACTTGAGCAAGGGAATCCCTCCAACACTGGACGTCTGTCGAATACCTCGGTGCCGGGACGCGGGAACCTGGTGACGGATCACCGCGTCACCGGGCGACGGTGCCTTCCTTGAGGCGGGCGATCATCCGATGCGTCGTCGCCAACGGCGTCTCCTCGCCTGCCGTACCCGGGGAACCGGATCGTGCGGCGTTCCCGCTGAAGCGCTCGTTCCACTCCTCGTGACCTTCGAAGGGGATGGACGCTCCTGGTTCGTACCGCGGATATGGGCGGTAGGTGTTGATCCCTTCCTTCGCCTCGCCGCTGACGAGGATCGGGTCGAGGTACAGGTTGTCGCTGCTGATCCTGGTGGAGGTCGAGATGTAGCCGATGTCGAGACCGCAGCGACGCTTCGGCGACGTGTTGGCCTCCGAGTAGTGCAGGATGTGCGGGTGGTGGATCGACACGTCACCGGGGTTGAGCTCGATGTCCACGATGCCCCGTTTCGCTATCCACTCGTCGACCACTTCCTGGTCGGCGGTGGAGTAGAGCATGTTCTCCGTGTCGGTGCGCGGTGACGGCTTGTGGAGCGGGATCTCGTGGCTCCCGGGAATGATGCGCAGGCAGCCGTTCTCGGTGGTGCTCTCGTCGACCGCCAGCCAGACCGTGAGCGCCTCCATCGGGGTCAGCTTCCAGTAGGCGCCGTCCTGGTGCCACAGCACCGGCTGGCCGTCGTAGGGCGGCTTGCAGATGTAGTGGGCGGTGAAGCAGGCGATGTCCGGGCCGAGGAAGTACTGCGCGATCTCGGCGAGCCGGGCGTCGGTGATCAGCCGGACCCAGAAGGCGTCGTTGCGGATCAGCGGGTGGTGGAAGTGCTCGGGCCGGAGGTCGGGGTACTTCTGCGTGAGCCATTCGACGTGCGCGTGCGCCGCCTGCAGCAGATCCGGCGGCAAGACGTCGCGGATGATGGCGAATCCTTGTGCGGAGTATTCTTGCGCGGCCTTTTCGAGCGCGTCCACGAAACTTGTCCTCTCGGGCGATTGACGGGCGTCGCTGCCGGACGCGTGGTGGCGGCGTGGTGAGCGTCGGCGCCGGGAATATCGACATCACCAAGGCCGGCGGCAGAGGCCGGCCGCTACGGAAGTCCGATTCTTCGCGGGAAGGATACCGGGGCCGTAGTACGCCTTGACCAGCAAAGCCCGCTGGCGAAGGCGATCGTACCCCCGCGTCCTGTCGGCGGGACAAACGGCGACGGAGGCAGGCACCGCCGGCTCCTTGCCCTCCGTTTTCCCCGCCATTTAGCCTGGCGTGGTGACCGCACGAGGGCGCGATGTCCGGTCGGCGAACATTTCCTTTCGATTCCGAAGGCATCGGTGTGGGCGGGCATCCCCGTTCGGCGGCGGAATGGCGAAACGGTGCGCTGCCCCATCGTGGTGCCGTGGTGGCGGTGGACACAGCGAAGCCGTGCAGCCGAAGGGGGCGGACGTGAGCAGCGCGATTGCCGACATCGCCGTCATCGGGATGTCGTGCCGTCTCCCCAGTGTGCACAACGTGGCTGAGCTCTGGCGCTTGCTGCTCGACGGGAGCACGACCATCGGGCGCTTTCCCGAGCACCGGGCGGCCGCCGTGCGTTCCGCTGCCCACCCGGACGCCGACACCATGGCGCTGGGCTCTTTCTTCGATGCCGTCGACGGATTCGACGCGCGGTTCTTCGACCTGGGCCCGGCGGAGGCGACCGCGATGGACCCGGTGCAGAGGCTAGGGCTGGAGCTCGCCTGGGAGGCCGTCGAGGACGCTCGTTTGCCTGCTGCCGCGCTCGCCGGCCGCGAGATCGACGTCCTGGTCGGCGCCGCGCCGTCCGGGTACGACGTGCTGCGCGAGCGATCCGGCAGCGACCGGGACGACCACTACGCCGCGCTCGGCTCGAGCGGTGCGCTGATCGCGAACCGGATCTCCGGCCTGTTCGACCTCCGCGGCATGAGTCTCTGCACGGACTCGGGCCAATCCTCGTCACTCGTGGCGCTCGCGCTGGCGTGTGACCGGATCCGGAGCGGCGCCGTCGACACGGCGATCGTCGGCGGCGTACACCTGATCGTCGATCCGGCGGCGGGACTCGGCCTGGCGAACCTGGGTGCCCTGTCGCCCGACGGCCGCTGTTTCGCCTTCGACGAGCGGGCCAGTGGTTTCGTCCGGGGCGAGGGCGGCGGCTTCGTCGTGCTGAAGCGGCGCGACCTGGCCGTCGCCGACGGCGATCGCAGCTACGCCGTGGTGCGCGGCTGGAGTGTCGGCAGCGGTGGTGCGTCCTCCCGAATGCCGGATCCCAGTCCGGGGGCGCAGGCGGCGGCCGTGCTGTCCGCGTTGGAACGCGCGGCGGTTCCGTTCGACAGCGTCGACTACGTCGAGGCCCACGGCACCGGTACCCGCCTCGGCGACCCGGCCGAGCTGACCGGCCTGCGCGAAGTGAGCCGGCGGACCGGCCGGAGCCGCCCGCTGGTGATCGGCTCGGTGAAGACGAACGTCGGGCACCTGGAGCCGGCCGCGGGGATCGTCGGCTTCGTGAAGGCGGCGCTGTGCGTGGACCGCGCTTTTCTGGTGCCGAGCCTGAACTTCCGGACGCCGAACCCCGGGATCCCGGACTTCCGGCGGGACTTCGAGGTCGTCCAGGCCGCGCGGCCCTGGCACAGCCCGCCGGGGCGGCCGCGGCGAGCCGGGGTGTCGGCGTTCGGGCTGGGCGGCACGAACGCGCACGTGATCCTCGAACAGGCACCCGGGCAGCGGCCCGGCCCGCACGCCGCGGGCCGGGCGCGGATCGCCGGAGTGCTGCCGTGGGTGCTGTCGGCGCGTTCGGAGCCGGCGTTGCGGGAGCAGGCGGCTCGGTTGCGGGACCTGGTGGCCGCGGATGCGCCGCCGTCGGCGGCCGATGTGGCGCACTCGCTGGTGTCGACGCGGTCGGTGTTCGACCACCGCGCGGTGGTGCTGGGTGTGGAGCGGGCGGAGCTGGCGGCGAACCTGGCGGGACTGGCGGCGGGTGAGCCGCGTCCGGGTGTGCTGGCCGGGGCGGTGCCCGCCCGTGGTGCGGGCCGGGTCGGGTTCGTGTTCGCCGGGCAAGGCGGACAGCGGGCCGGGATGGGGCGGAAGCTGCACACGGCGAGCCCGGTCTTCGCGGCGGCGTTCGACCACGCGTGCGCCCTGCTGGAAGCGGAGCTGAGCCTGCCGGTGGCGGAGGTGGTGCTCGGCGAGAGCGACGACGGGCGCGCCGATCAGACCGTGTTCGCGCAGGCGGGTCTGTTCGCGGTCGAGGTGGGCCTGGTGGCGCTCCTGGCCGCGGCGGGGATCACGCCGGATGCCGTGGCCGGTCACTCGGTGGGTGAGATCGCCGCCGCGCACGTCGCCGGGGTGCTGTCGCTGGCGGACGCGTGCGCTCTGGTGGCGGCGCGTGGCCGGCTGATGCAGGCGCTGCCCGGCGGGGGCGCGATGATCGCGGTGGGGGCCACCGAGGCGGAGATCACCGACGCCGTGGCGGGTGTGGCCGGGGTGTCGGTGGCGGCGGTGAACGGCCCGGCCTCGGTCGTCATCTCCGGTGACGCGCAGGCGGTGCGGCGGCTGGCGACCGGGTTCAAGGACCAGGGCAGGCGGACCCGCGTGCTGCGTGTCTCGCACGCGTTCCACTCCCACCGGGTGGACCCGGTGCTGGACGAGCTGGCGAAGGTGGCGGCGCGGCTCGAGCACGCCGCGCCGCGGGTGCCCTGGGTGGGGGCGCTGACCGGCGCGGAGTCCGCGCCGGGCCCGGAGTACTGGGTCCGGCAGGCACGCGGCGCGGTGCGGTACGCGGACACGGTCACCGCGCTGGCCGCGCGAGGAGTGTCGGTGTTCGTGGAGATCGGCCCGGACGAGACGCTCTCGGAGATGGGGTCCGGCGTGCTGGACGACCCGGGTGGCGCGGTGTTCGTCCCGGTGCTGCGGCCGGGCCGTCCGGCACCCGAGGCGGTGCTGGCCGGGCTGGCCGAGGCCTTCGTGCACGGCGCGCCGGTGGACTGGGCCGCGACGCTGCCCGGCGGGCGGCCGGTGGATCTGCCCACCTACCCGTTCCAGCGGCAGCGGTACTGGCTGACCGCACCGGACGACACCCCGGACGCGCCCGCCGCCCGGGCCGCGGAACTGGACTCGGAGCTCTCGGTGCTCAACCTCGTGTGCGCCGAGACGGCCGTGGTGCTGAGCGGGAAGGGCGCGGCGCCGACCGGCCCCGACCTCGCGGCGCGGCCCGACGTGTCCTTCAAGGACCTGGGGCTCGATTCGGCGATGGCCGTGCGGCTCCGCAACCGGCTCACCGCCGCGGCCGGTGTGCGGCTCCCCGCCACCGTCGCGTTCTCCTACCCCACGCCACTCCTGCTCGGGCGCCGCATCTTCTCCCTGCTCGAGCCAGTGACGTCCGAAATTCCGGAAAGCCGCGCAGACCACGAATTGTTCATGCTGATCGACCGCGGCTACGTGTAGCGCGACCCGTTCGTCCAGCGACCGTCCAGGGAGACCCGGTGGAGGAGATCACCAAGCTCCGCTCCTACTTGCAGCGCGCCGTCCGCGACGCGCAGGCCCTGCGCGAGCGGGTGCGCGAGCTCGAGGAGCCGGGGCGGGAGCCGGTCGCGGTCGTGGGCGTGGGGTGCTGCTTCCCGGGCGGCGCGGGGTCGCCGGAAGCGCTGTGGGACGTGGTGTCCGCCGGCGTGGACGCGATCGGTGCCTTCCCACCGGACCGGGGCTGGGATGCCGTCCACGACCCGGACCCGGGGGCACCCGGCAGGACGTACACGCGTTCCGGCGGGTTCCTGTCCGGCCTGGCGGAGTTCGACGCGGAGTTCTTCGGGCTCAGCCCGCGCGAGGCGCTGGCGATGGATCCGCAGCAGCGGTTGGTGCTGGAGACGTCGTGGGAAGCGCTGGAACGGGCGGGCATCCAGCCGGCCGGGTTGCGGGGTTCGGCGACCGGGGTGTTCACCGGGCTCTACGGGGTCGACTACGGGCCCCGGCTGGGCGGCGCGGCAGCCGCCGAGGTGGAGGGCTTCCGCCTCACCGGGACCTTGACCAGCGTGGCGTCCGGCCGGGTGGCGTACGTGCTGGGGCTGGGGGGACCGGCGATGTCGATCGACACCGCGTGCTCGTCCTCGCTGGTCGCGGTGCACCAGGCCGTGCGTTCCCTGCGTTCCGGTGAGTGCACGCTGGCCTTGGCCGGCGGGGTGTCGGTGCTGTCGACGCCGGGCTTGTTGGTGGAGAGCGCCCGGCAGCGGGGGCTGTCGGCGGACGGCCGGTGCAAGGCGTTCGCGGACGCGGCGGACGGCACGGGCTTCGGTGAGGGTGCCGGGGTCTTGGTGCT
>NZ_JBEYXW010000057.1:0-21035 GCF_040645195.1 Saccharomonospora sp. NPDC046836 | reverse complement strand
GGCCCCGGCGTCCTATCTCTGACCCACGGTGCAAAGTAGCCGTCAGTGGTCCTCTGGCTGGTGGTCCCAGAGGTGGACGGTCTCGTCGACCTTGAGCGGCTTGTCGGCGGGGCCCTTGATGTGAGCGGGCACGATGCGGTCCTCGTGTTCGCACGCGTTGTCGGCGTGGGCGCGGGGGTTGAGGCAGGTGTCAGCTTTCGGAGTCGGCTGCACAGATGCCCGGAGCCGTCTGCACTCACTGATGACGAATCACGCTGGGGCCAGCCAGGAGAGCCTGGCCGGCCCTTCACTTATCAGACCTTGTTCACCGGTTCTTGGAGTTCGGTGACCCACTCGTCGTGGTTGTCGGGGCATTCCAGGTTGATCTCTCGGGGGTAGCCGACCGAGCGGTAGCCGTTGGTGTCGATCCAGCGGCCGAGGGTCTGGACGGTGGGCAGGACGGTCTCCATCGAACCGCGATGCATGACGGTCGCCGCCTGCTCGACTGGCGGCAGGTCCACGATCTGCAGTCCGTCGTCCTCCCTGGGGGGCGCGGAGACCTCGACGCCTGCATGGATGAGGATCCCGCCGTCCGGCGCGTCCTCGTAGTAGGCGATCCCGGGCCCGGAGGGGACGATGCCCGCCGCCTCCAGACGTCGGAACAGCTCGTCGTAAAGCGGCTGGATGACCGGGCCGATGGTGTCGAAGTCGGGTGCGACTCCAGTCAGTTCGGCCACCCGCACGCTCGGCAGGCTCTTCAGTACGACATCGTTGCTGGGCATCTGCCCCTCGCTCTCAATCGAACGGAGCCTCGCCTCGACTTGGGTCAGTCGGGCCGCCGCGGCCGTCATCGCCGCCTCCAGTTCGGCACGCCGCAGCCGGAGCATGGCGCGCAGTTCCTCTGTGGTCACCTTTTCGTTCAGGATCGCCTGGACCTGCTGGAGGGTGAAGCCGAGGTCCTTGAGCGCGATGACGCGGTTGAGGTGGGCCAGTTGGGCGGCCGTGTAGTAGCGGTAGCCGGTGGCCGGGTCGACGCGGGCCGGGCGCAGCAGGCCGGTCGCGTCGTAGTGACGCAGCATCCGGACCGAGACGCGGCCGTGCCGGGCGAAGTCTCCGATGGTGAACATGATGTCTCCGAGTTGACCGCCTGACACGGTGTGAGGGTCAAGAGCACTGCTCGGATGCCTGAGAAAGTCCGTGAGCAGGATCGGTGACGGCTCTCTGTCTGATGCCGCGGCTCACTCATGCAGATAGCGGTGCAGGGAGGTCTTCGGGATGCCGGTCTTGGCGCTGATCTCGCCGTAGCTGGTGCCCTGGGCTTTCAGCAGGCGCGCATACTCGATCTTGTCGGCGGGGTGGGCGACCGGTCGGCCGATGCGGCGGCCGGCGGCTTCGGCGACGGTGCGGGCATGGGCGGCACGTTCGGCGGTGAAGGTGCGTTCCATCTCTGCGAACAGGGCCAGAAGGAGGAAGGCGATGCGGGCCATGCCTTCGTCGGCGGTGTTGATCGGCAGGGGGTCGGCAAGGGAGCGCACGCCGATCTGTTTCTCGTTGAGGTCGTGGACGAGGTTGAGGACTTCGCGCAGGTTGCGGCCGAGCCGGTCGAGGGTGTGCACGACGACTGTGTCCCCGGGGCGGGCATAGGCGAGCAGGTCGGCTAGGCCGGGGCGCTCGGTGGTGGCTCCGCTCTTCTTGTCCACGTAGATCCGGTCGTCGGCGATGCGCGCGGCTTCGAGTGCGTCGAGTTGGCGTTCCAGGCTCTGATTCGTGGTGGATACCCGGGCGTACCCCAGTTCGAGGCCGCCGGAGGGGTGGCGGTGATTGGTCGGCATGGCCGGAGCGTACCGGAAGTCGGTTCCGTACGAGACTTCCGGAACGTTCCTTGTGGAACGACTTACGGAACGACTGTCGGGGCGATCCGGCCAGGACACACGCTTCCTGACGGGTGGCCGGATGCGGTGTTCCACTTCCAAGGAAGTGGAACAGCCGTCAGGCGAGATCGGTACGGCCGAGTGATGTCCTGGAAGTCGTGGAACTCGGTCATCGTGTCTCCGTGACGGGTCGGGCGGCGGTGTCCGCCGGGGTGCGGGGGCGGGGCACGGTGGCGGCCGGCGCGAGGTCGAGCCGCTTGTTCATGTCCAGGCGGAAGGTGCCGTACGGGTTGATGTTCGACCAGAACAGCGCGGTCAGTCCGCGCCGGTCCTCGGCCGACAGCTTCTTGGCCCACTTCGAATCGGCCAGGACCTGCTGGAGCAGCAGGGTGTTGACGTGCACCAGGCTGGACTGGAGCAGGTGCAGCGCGAGCATCGACGTCTCGGCGTGCTCCCTGTCCGGGCCGGTCAGGGCGCCGTCCTTGCCGTAGTGCAGCACGGTGTTCGCGCTGTTCCAGTTCTCCACGACCTGGAGCCCGCCATGGATCTCGCGGCGCAGGTCGGGGCTGGCGAGGTAGTCGCACGCGAAGATCGTGCGCACGGCGCGGCCGAGTTCTTCGAGGGCCTGGTAGGTGGGGTGCTTGGGGCCGCCGCGGGTGAAGCGCCGCAGCACCTGCTCGGCCTCGGCCGTCCCCAGGCGGAGGGCGGTGGCGTACTTGACCATCTGGTCGTACTGCTGCTCGATCAGGTCCCAGCGGATCGGCCGCGTCAGGGAGCCGCCGAGCGCCGACCAGCCGGGCGGGGAGTCGTCGGGGCGGTACAGGCGGATGCTGCCGATGTTCTTCAGCCTCGGCAGCAGGCGGAAGTTGAGCAGCTCGGTGAAGGCGAACCCGACGACGCTCGCGCCGTGGGTGTCGACGTAATTGGACTCGATCTCGGCGTCCGTGCAGTGCCTCAGCAGGCCCTCGATCATCGCCGCGACCTCGGACGACGAACAGGACTTGAGCTGGGAGTAGATGCAGACGTTCTTCTTCTCGACGTGCCAGTAGATCATCACGCCGTTGCCGCCGTAGCGGGCGTGGTACTCGGTCATGAAGTTGCTGGACCAGGACCCGAACTTCTTCGAGTCCGACGCGCACGAGGTGCCCTGTCCCCACCAGGCGGCATCCCGGGCGGCGAAGGTGCCGTTGACCAGCCGGGTGACGGCCGCGCGGAGGTTGTCGACGGTGATGAAGTGCCGGCGCACGTGCCGCAGCGCGGCCTCGGTCTCGCCGTGCTCGCCGGTCGCCACGATCGCCCGGATGCCCATGTTGGTGCCCAGGGCGAACAGCGCGAGCAGCAGGCGGCGCTGGAGGGTGGGGCGGTCGATGCGCTCGTACGCGGCGACCGAGGAGAACTCGTCGGTGAAGCCGGTCAGGAAGTCGGCGTTCTTGAGCACGTCCAGGAGGTCAAGCACGCCCCACCGTCGTACGACCTCGTCCTTGAGGGCCTGGAGCCCGGTGGGCTCGTCCAACGGCTCCAGTTTGGGCACGGTGATCCACGGCTCGCCCTTGCGGGTGGTGACCTTCACCCCGCCCGCCGAGCCGTCCGTGAGCGCCGCCGACAGCCGGTCCAGGCCGTCCGTCATCCGGCGCTTCAGCCCGGTGACGAACTCCTTGGGGTCCTCGGGCTGGCGGATCGCGGCGTAGTGCACGCTGCGGGCCGACTCGAAGTCGCCGGGCAGGTCGTCCTCCGGGTCGCACCACCGCCTGGCGCCCTCAACGTAGATCTCCCGGCGCCGGATCGCGTCCCGCAGCGCCACCAGGACACACAGCTCGTACGGGATGCGCTCGACCTTGCCCTTGTCGTCGACGACCGCCTCGCGCCAGTCCGTGCGTACGACGCCGTCCATCGGCACCACGTCGCCGGCGTCGTAGAAGCGCGTCTTGCCGTCGACGTCGGCGTACCTGGCCAGCAGCGCGAGGGCATCCATCACCGGCCGGTAGGCGGTGTTGTTGCACTGGAAGCCCAGCGTGTTCAGCAGCGGCGGCAGCATCTGCCGGTAGTACGAGCTGTACGACGAGCGGAGCGTGGTGCGGACCTTGGCCTTGAACGCCTTCTCGTTCGCCTTCGCCTCCGCGACCAGGTCGCGCAACGTCTTCTCACCCACCACCGGGTACAGCACCGCGCGGACGGTCCCCTCGGGCCGGCCCACCGCGGCGTCGGCGAGGCGGAAGAGGATGCCCTCCTTGCCTCGCACCTTCTTCAGCTCCGCCGTGAGCTGCCGTTCCACCCGCCGCTCGGCACGCGCGTTGATCTTGTGAACCAGGGCGACGAGCAGTTCCACCAAGGCGTCGGTGATCTCCGCCTGCCGGGACGCGCACAGCGCGGCCAGCAGCGTCGTCCGCACGTCCTCGGCGGTGTCCCGGAAGTCCGAGGGGTACATCTTGATCGCCCGCGCCCGCCACGCGGCCACCAGCTTCTCCGAACAGTCCGCGAACAGCCCCTCCGGCAACCCGAGCTGCCGCACGGCGGTCAGCTTGGTGATCTCCGTCAGCAGCGAGTCCAGCCCCACCGCGCCCGGGTCCCGCTTCAGCGAGGCCAGCAGCGCAATGCCGTCCTCGTTACCCTCTGGCACCAGGTCCAGCAGGCGGCCGGCGCACGCCTCGCCCAGGCGCGCTACGGTCTGCGCGCAGAAGACCCGGTCCGCCCGCGCCCGCGCGGCGGCCACAATCCGCTCGATACGGCCCGGGGGCTCGATGCGGTCGCTGCGACACTGCACCAGCAGGGCCTCGCGCAGCCGGTCCTCCACCAGCTCCACGGGGCAGACCTCATCGGCGAGCCAGCCCGTAAGCCGCTCCTCGTCGGCCCGGGTCGCCGGACGGAACCCAAGAGCCTCGCGGATCTGCGTACGGTGCCCCTTCGCCGAGCGGGACGACAGGTCGTACTTCGCCAAGTCCTCCGCCGGCACCTTCACCACACCGGCCACGTAGTCGACCGCGGCCTGCGGGAACTCCTCCACGAACTGGGGGAACCGGCCCTCCAGCTCGAAGAACTTCAGCAGCAGCACGAATCCGAGCCGGGTCGGGCCGGACTTGTTCGCGACTAGCTCCCGGTCAGGGCCTACCGGCGTCCAGCACGCCACCACGTCCTCGGGTGACCACTCCTGGCGCATGAACGTCCCCGCCCCTCCGTCGACAACTCGTTCGGCCTAACGAAGGGGCCGGGCGCGAAGCAACGGGGAGAGGCAGAGGGCCGACGGCTACTTTGCACCGTGGGTCAGAGATAGGACACCGGGGCCTGGTTGCCGTGGACGACGTACTCGGCGGGGAAGCGCTGAGCGCGCATCAGCTCGTCGGTGTGGAACATGCGCAGGGTGCAGTCGTCCACCTCGGCGGACGGGCGGACCAGGCTGTGGTGGGGGCGCGTCGCGATGGTGGTCATGGGCTCGCCGGTGGTGCGCACGGCGCCCTCTCGGCCGATCGGGACGACGAGGGCGTGGTGGCGGCCCTGGGCGGAGATCGCGGGCACGGGGCCCGTGGTGGTCACCGCCGTGCCGTTGCGGCGCAGGATCGCGACGTGCGGCTCACTGCCGAACTTCTGGAGTCCGGTCGCGATGCGGGCGCGGGTGGCTGCGGCGTACGGGGTGTACTTGCGGCGGTCTGGGCGCCCGTCCCCGACCCGCCGGCCCGGAAGGCTCCAGTCGATGATGTCGGCGACGGGGCGGGTCGTGGGTTCCAGGATCAGGTGGCCGCAGGCCCGGTTGGGGCACCGGTAGTCGTACTGGATTCCGTGCTTGCCGATGCGCCGGCGGCGGGGGTTGCGCCAGACCTGGCGGGCCTGGACCGGGCCGCACTCGGGGCAGACGGCGTCGGGGCGCACCTCCAGGTCCGGCTGCGGGATGCCCTTGCGCCGGAAGACCACGTAGAGCCGGTCCCGGAGCTGCGGGGCTGCGGCGTTGTCGGGGCCTCCGAGGTGCGCGGAGGAGGCGCAGACGATCTGGTACTCGTAGCCCAGGATCGTCATCCCTGCCAGCCACCAGTCGAACAGCTCCCAGTCGGTGGCGAATTCCACCACGTTCTCGCACATGACCACGTCGTAGCGGTGCACCTCGGTGGCCGCGATGATGTCGAGGGCCGTGGCCCGGGTCCGCACCCACGTCTCCGCCCCCGCCGTGGCGCCCTCGCCGTCGAGGTCGAGCGCGACCTGGCCCCGGGTCCGGCGGCGGCCGCCGGCGGGCGCGATCTCCGTGCAGATCGGGCTCCCCCAGAGCACCCGGGTGCGGGGCAGGCGCCGCTTGTCGGTGTTGTTGATGTCGGCGCACAGGTGCTCGGCCAGCGGGTGGTTCGCGGCGTGCGTCCGGATGCTGACGGGGTCGTGGTTGGCGGCCAGCCGCAGGATGTACCCCGCTTCCACCAGGCCGGTCGAGCTGCCGCCCGCGCCACAGAAGAGATCGGTGAAGTCGAGGTCCGCGTCGTATCTGAAAGCCATGGTCCCGGGCTCCTTCGGAAAGTGTGCGGCCTATCTATCTAGATAGGCCGCACCTTGGCTGGTCAGAGGGCTGTGCTGTGGCCTCGCTTGCGCGTGGTGAGCCAGGTTGTGACGGCTGCGGCGCCGACTCCGATGATTCGGTGGAGGGCCGCGTCAAGCTCGATCCACGCGGTCCCGGGGCCGTTGATCTCGCCGTACGGACCGTCCTCACCGAGGCGTACGGCCTGGCAGTGCTCCACGTATCCGCTCTTCTTCGCCTTGTCGGCGAGCCAGAGGAACACCGCACCGCGGTCAATGGCCGCATGCGTGAGTCCATTGACCGCCGCGCCGGCCAGGAGCGCGGAGGCCGGGACGCGATAGCCGAAGGACCGGGTCAGGGCGACCGCTGCGCCGGTCTGGATCGCGGTGTACGAGGCCACATGAACCGCAACCGCGAGACGCCCCCGGGCGCTCGCGGTCATCGTCGGCTCGCCGCTGCGGTCGCCCTTCTCCTCCCCGACGGCCACGCCGTCTCGGTAGACCTGGTGCGTGCCGTAGAGACGCTTGCACTTCGCCGTGGTCGAGCCCTGTGCCCAGTGGTCGCAGAAGGGGTGGATCTCTCCGAAGGCGGCGAGGAGGCCGCCGAACAGCGCCATTCGCTCGGTGAAAACAGCAGGAAGGACTGTAGCCACGATGGCTCCTTTGTCAGCAGTTTTGCCAGCGACATCGAATGTGGATTCGCCAGCTTTTTAGCTTGCAGATTTGCAAGCCTGGTCTTGCTCGGAGGAGGGGTAGTTCGGACGGGCGCGGTCGCGCCCGGCACCCCGGGTGCGGGCCTATGCGGAGCGCGCGTTCACCGTCACCGCCCGCTCGGCCGCAGGCGGCCTCCCGGACGGTGCCGGGCGCGCTCCGCCTCCTTCCGCACCTCACCCGCACCACCTGGCGGCCATCGGCATCAGCGAGCGCTGCCGCTCCCCTCCCTGCACCAGCCACCCAAAGCGGGGAGAGGTCAGCGGGGGACCACGTCGTCGGCCGGGTCTCCCTCGTCGGCGGTACGGCAGGCCGAGCTGCAGTACGGGCCGGGGTGGTAGATCGGGGCGCCGCACAGCCTGCACTCGCCCGGGTCGGGCACGTCGAACGTGCCCCAGTCGTCCTCGGCGGGGTCGCGCAGGCCGCTGACCTCGTCCAGCAGGTCCCACAGCAGCCAGTTCCCCGCGCTGCCGGCCTGCGGTGCGACCACCGAGACCTGCCAGCCGTGCGTGACCTGGGCGACCAGGGACCGGTGGAGCCCCTCCCACTCCAGGGCCAGGTCGACCCCGCGCATCCGGCTGCCGACCGCCATGGTGGGCTTGCCGTCGCAGGTGGTCGCGACGATCGGGTCATCGGTGCTCCGCGCGGCGCCGCGGTGGTGGTCGTGGACGCGCACGAGCATGCCGCCGGCGGTGACGATCGCGACCAGGCGGTCGAGGAGGGCGCGGTCGGTGACGACGAGGTCGACCCAGGCCCGCTGCGTCCACCAGCCGCCGTTCGCGCCGGGGCCGGTGAGGCCGGGCTGGGACCCGGTGGTGATGGCCCCGGCGCGGCAGAGGGCGGCCAGGCTCGGCACCAGGGCCGTGGTCTCGTCCTCGGGGCCGTAGCGCGCGGCATAGCCGGGGCGGGACTGGATCGTTCCCTCCAGCCAACGGGCCATCAGTTCGCCGAGGTCGTCGATCGTCCGGGCGCTCTTCCACGCGCGGCGGTCGGTGCGGCTCATCCAGGGCAGCTTCATCGTCGTCTCGCTCCTCAGCGGTTGCTGTGGTTGTTGGTGGACCGGCCGAACCACCGGTTGTTCGTCGTGGTGTGCTCCTGGTGGACGGGCCCGGCGTAGTGGTGGTGGGTCTCGGCGGAGGCCATGCGCACGCCCCGGACGACCGAGCCGACGGCAACGAGGACGGCGGCCAGGGCGGCGATCGGCAGGGTGACGAAGAGGACGCTCGCGAGCGTGATCGAGGCCAGGCCCTGGAGAACGAGCCAGATCCCGCAGCCGACGCCGGTGATGCCGGCGCCGACGCCGATGGAGGCGACGGCGACCCCGGCGGCCCACGGGGGCACGATCCGGTGGTCAGGCTGCGGGACAGGCGGGGTCGGTCCGTAGGCGGGGACCGGCGTCGGGTCGACGTAGGAGGTCGCCGCGGGCACCTGGGGGTCCGGCTGCCAAGCGCTGTCGATGATCCGGCGGGCCTCGACCATGGCCTCGGCGTCGCTGAGCGGGCGGTTCTCGGTGCTCACGGGCGACCTGCTCTCTGGTTCGGGGAGGCCGGTGGCCCCCGGGCTGGCCCGGGGGCCCCTGCCTCAGTGCTGGCGGTAGGGCTTCGTTCGGCGCAGGATGTGGTCGCGGCTGAAGCCGGTGGTCTCCGCGACGTCGCGCTGGAGGACGGTCCCGGCGTCCAGCTCGGCCGCGATGGCCTGCCACATCGCCTCGTCCGCCGCGACCTTGGCCTTGTCGGCGGTCTCGTGCGCCTGGTCGCGGGTCTGCTTGAGCCCGGCGACGCGGACCTTGGCGGTCTCGCGGGTCTGGGCGTCGGGTCGGGGGGTCATGGGTGCTCCTTCGGTGGTGAGGGACGATGGGGCTCCCTCCCGCTGCTGGAGCGGGACACGGGGCCCGGGGCGGCCGACGATCCTTGGCCGGGTGGCGGCCGCCCCGGGGCGTGTCTACCGGATCTCGCTGGGCGTTTCCGGCTGGGGGAGAGTCAGGCCGGCCGCCTGGACGAGGCGGGCCTGGACGGTCCACATCGTGGTGGCGGCCAGCCGCAGCTCCTCGGCGAGGTCGAGCGCGCCCAGTTCCAGCGCCCGGTCCGCGAGCGCGGAAAGGTAGGCGGCGTCGTCGGTGGCCTCGCCGAGGGTCTCGACCAGGGGCTGCTGCATCTCCAGGGGGGACCCGATCCGGGCCGTGTGCCGGCCGTAGGGGCGGTGGCACTTGGCGACGGCCCCGGCGAGGTCCTCGCTGAGGTTCTGCGGGGTGACGGAGGCCAGGTACTGGCCGGTGATCCGGGCCCAGAGGCTGCGGAGAGCGGGGCGGATGCTCACTTGCCCCACCCGACCGACTTCGGGCCGCAGTTCTCGTGGCTCAGCTTCTGGCTGCGGCCGCAGTACGCGCAGCGGCCGGCGGCCGCGAGCTTGCGCTGCTTCCCCAGGGCGGCGCCGGCGGTCAGGTGGGCGGCGCTCTTGGGCTTCTTCGGGAGGTTGAACACGTGACTCCTTCGCTTGCTTTCCCGTAAGGGTTTTCGCTGGCGGAATTGCTGTCAGTAGATGTCGCCGGAGACGGTCCGGATCTGGGGGGCGAGGTGGGCGAGGCCCCGGGCCGAGATGTCGCCGGACACCGTCTTGATGACGGCCTGGGCGGTGGCGGCCGGGGTGCCGGTGATCACGATGTCGCCGGAGACGCTCCGGACCTGGGCGCCGCTGCCGGAGTAGCGGTCCACCGTGATGTCCCCGGAGGTCGTTTCGACGGCCAGGCGGCCGACGACCCGCCGCACGTCGATGTCGCCGGAGGTCGACGTGCCACTCAGGGTGTGCGCGCCGTGGGCACTGACATCGCCGGAGACCGAGGAGACCTCCAGGACGTGGAGGTCGTCCCCGACCACGGTCAGATCCGCGCTGGTGGTCGTCCAGCTCACCGAGGAGGCACCGGGGAGGCGGACGTCGAGGGTGATGCCGCCGGCGGCGCCGGGGCCGCTGACGACCGTGCCCTTCTCGGCGACGACCCTGCCGCCCGCGACGATCCTCTGGCCGCCGATGAAGACGTCACCCCCGAAGACCTGCATGCCGGGCCCCGAGAAGCTGATGCTCTGGCCGTTGACCGACATGGTCGTGGCGTTCCAGCCTCCGCCCCCGAAGGAGACGCCGCCCTTCACCGCGGGCACCTCGACGGAGAGGACCTGGTGGACGCCCGCAACCGTTTCGCGGATGACGGTCTCGCGGACCGCGTCCGCCACCGGGCCCTCCGCGTCGGGCGTGCGGACGGTGACCTCGGCGTGGACCAGGGTGGGGTCGACGGTGACGGTGACGGCACCGACCGGAGCGGTCAGCGCGGCCCAGACGGCGCCGGTGGCGGTGGCGGTGTAGGTCGTGGTGGTCAAGGCTTCCCCTTCGGTTTCCGCTTGCATTGTTGCTTGCGGTAATTCGAGTATGCAGACTCCGAGTCTGCATGTCTAGTCTTGGCAGACTCCGAGTCTGCGTCAGCGGCTTATCCGCAGGTCAACGGCGTGCGCCTCACCCGATCGGGCTACGCGTCGCCCCTGGCCGCAGCCTCGCGCGCCTCCCGGGCACGGCGCGCTGCCTGCATCTGCTGGGTCGAGGACCTGCGTGCCGCACCCATCCGCTCGGCCGAAGCCAGCCGGGCGGCCTGCATGCGCTCGGCCTGGGCCGCGCGGGCCGCCTGCTGCTGCGCCTTGGCCGCCTGGACGGTGCGCTCGTGGCTGCGCTTGGCGGCCTGGTCGGCGGCCCGGATGCCTTCGCGGGTCACGGTCGCTCCCGCTCCCGCGACCTTGCTGACCGCTCCCGCCGTCTGGCCCAGGGCGCCGGCCGTCTGCCCGACGGCCCCCGCGGCGGCGGCCACGGCGTTCATCGCGGCGGCGAACGACCCGCTGGTGCGCCCCGGCCGGGGAGGAGCGGGCTTCGTCTCGCCCTTCCCCTTCTTGGTCGCGCCGATGGCGGCGGCGGCGCGGGTGCTCGCGGAGCTGGTCGTCACGGCCTGCTGCGCGACGAGGGCGCCTTCGAGCGTGCGGCCGTCCTCCAGGGTGAGGCGGACCTTGCCGGGCTTGGCCTTCGCGAGGACACCGACGGCCTGCGGGCTAATCCCATGGAGCGGCCAGAAGCAGCGCGCCCGGCGCCATCCGCCGTCGGGCCCCCGGTGCTTCTGGCCGCACGTCGCGTGGAGGCTGGCGCCGGATGCCATGAGGGTCAGCCTGGCCGGGGCGCTCGTCAGGCCGGGGCACTTCAGGACGGTGGCCCCGATGGTCACCTGGCCGTGGAAGGTGATCGAAATGGACATGGTCCGCCTCTCTGACGGCGATGCGGTTTGGGTCGTTTTGCACCCCGGGATGGGGTCGGGACGGGTCGGGTCGTCGCAGGTCAGCGGCCCGTACGAGGTCGGGACGGCGGAGATCGGGCCGGTACGCGTACCGGCGGGGAGGGGATCCGTACCGGCGGCGTACGGGCCGCTGACCTGCGGTTATGACGCCGTACGGACCCCGTTCCGACCGGTCAAACCGGGTCAATCCCGGCGGCGGCGCGAATCTCGGCGAGGTAGTAGCCGTTGGCCCTGCCGCCCGCGCTCCAGCCCTTCGGGGCGAGGCTGCGGCCGGTGCCGTCGAGGGCCTCGTTGATCTGGCGCCGCAGCTCGGTCCCGCCGGTCCGGACGTAGGCCGCCAGGTCGGCGGGGTCCTCGGAGTCGGCGGAGTCGACGCCGAGGGCCTCGGGGCTCCAGGTCGCCGAGTCTCGGGCGGCCAGGCCCTGGAGGAGGTTGGAGGTCCTCATCCGCTCGGGCTGTCCAACGGCGGCGAACACCGCCAGCATGTCGGCGAGGATGCCGACCGGGCCGGTCTCCGCGTCCTCGGGGGAACCGGGGCGGCCGGAGCCGGTGGGGCCGCCGGCCGCCGAGGTCTGGCCGGTCCAGGCGAGGAGGCTCTGCTCGATCCGGTCCTCGTACTGTCCGGCCAGGCATCCGACCGCCGACCTGCGAGCGACGCCCTCGGCGATGACGGGAGCGATGGGGTCGGCCTCGTCCTCGTCGCGGTCGTCGGGGACGTTGAAGGTGCGGATCAGTTCGCCCTCGGCGCCGTCCAGGTCCACGATCGCGACGCCCGGCTGGGAGACCTTGATGTCGTGCGCGCGCAGCCCCGCGCCGGTGGACCCGTCCTTCAGGATCGCGTTGGTCTGGGTCGCGGAATTCGTGCGGAAGGCGGTGCGGGAGCCGGTGTTGTTGCGGAAGCCGCGGGGGACCGTGGCGGCGTCGGGGTCCTGGGCCAGCAGGACGATGTCCATGTTGAGCGCGGTGCAGTAGGCCGCGAGCTTGGAGAGCCGGTGCTCGATCTCCTCGCCGACCTTCAGCGTGCGCCTGCCCTCCTCGTCGGTCGGGTCGGGGATACGCTCCTTCGACATCGTGTACTGGGGGAACTCGTCCACGATCAGGACCTCCAGCGGGAAACGCTCCAGGTCCTTCTCGTTGAACTTGGCCCGCCCCTCGTCCTCCAGCACCGCCTCGCGGCGGTCGGCCTCCTCGATCATCGCGTCGAGAAGGTCCAGGAGACGCACCGGCCGCTTGCCGAAGAACGTCGAGGTGACGGGAGCGTAGGCACGGTGCTCCCCGGGCTTGGCCCCGACGACAAGGCGAATGCGGACCCTCGGGTCCAGGCCCAGGCCCGGGATGATGGACCGAAGGGCCATGCCCTTGCCGGAACGGGTAGTGCCGCCGATCAGACCGTTGACGTGGCGAAACGGCATGTGCACGACCTCACCTCGACGGTTGCGGCCGAACGGAATGCCCTTGCGCCACACGTCGATCACGACGGACTCCGGGTCCTCCAGCAGCGGGGACAGCGCTGAGGTGGCCAGGGGGTCGGACGCGGCCACCCAAAGGGAGAGAACGCCCGGCTCCGCTGTCTCTGCGATGTCCAGCCAGGTGACGTGGACCCCGAGGGCACTAGCCAGCTTCGCCTTCTCCCCGAGCACCTTCTCGGCGGTGAGTGTGCGGGGCAGCCGGATGCGGGCCTCGGCCGCGTCCATCTGCACCGCCCGGACCGGACCGACCAGGGAGACCTGCTGGTCCCCCTTGAGCAGCCCGGCGTCGTGAAAGGCCCCGTTGATGGTGTCAGCACCGAGCAGGGGCCGCTCCTCGGCCTGGCTGTCGGCGGGGAGGTCGGTGAGGGCGAACGTCTCCCCCTCCGCCAGCCGCCCCCGGATCTCCCTGCGGCCCAGCGCGTACAGGGTCGCCATGACCGGCAGCAGGGCGGGGAAGACCAGAGCCAGCGACCACGCCTGACCCAGCGCCAGGACCGACGCCGCGTAGGTCGCCACGCCGGTCGCGCTCCACACGGTCGCGGACTCTCGGCGCCGCGCCCCGGCCTTCTGCGCGCGCTCCGCCCGCAGGTCCGCGATGTGCTCGGCGCCGGCGCCGCTCTCTCGGACCTGGCGGATCAGCTCTCCGTACTCCCCAGCGGTCACGTACGACCACGAGTCACGGACGGCGGCACGGGCGCCGAGCCCGACCACGCCCAGGGCCCGGCCCGCGTACACGGGGCTGCGGACACCGTGGCGGACCAGGGAGTGCCGGACGACGGCCAGCTGGTGGCGCCGCGCCTCGGGGTCGGTGAAGACCTCGGGCAGCACCGGCTGCGGCTGCGACTTCACCGGCGGCTCGTCCTGGTCCTGCACGACCAGGACGGTGGGCTCCTCCTCGACGGGCTCGTCCTTGACGAAGCTGACCACCGGTGCCGGGCCGGAGGGCACGCCGAGGTAGTCGGCGAGGTCGATCACGGTGGCGTCCTGGTCGGGGGCGGGGATCTCCTGCGACATGGCTGCGGGTGTCCTTTCGTCTGGTCGGTGGGTCACTTGGCGGACTTGCGGGTGCTGGCGGCGGTGGCCTTGGCCGCGCCCTTGATCAGGGCGGGGGCGAGGAGGATGCCGAGGGTGATGCCGCCGCCCAGGAGCGCCGCGTCGGCGGCGGGCCCGTCGGCGGCCTGGGTGATGCCGACGTAGGCGCCGGCGGGGAAGGCGAGGATCGCGGTGCGCGGTGCGGTCCGCCCGGTCTTCTCGGTCATGATGGAGATTCCCTTCGGGGTGAGCGGGCCCGGCAGCGCGCTGTAGGAGGTGGAGCTGCCGGGCCCGCGGTATGCGGGCGGAGCGGTCGTCAGGCGGCGGCGGTGAAGCCGTCCGCGCAGGGCGGGCAGGTGCCGAGCGAGGTCGGCAGGCGGTACGGGTAGCAGCGCCGGCACTCCGGACAGGTCCGGCGGGCCCGGTGCGCGGCCGCCAGCGAGGCGACCTGGCGCGGGGTGCGGGGCCGGGGCGGCGTCGCGTTCGAGACCGGGTAGAGGCGGGCGAAGCGCGGGGCCGGGCTCTTGCGGCTGTGCCACATCACCTGCGCGACCGCCTCGCCCCGGGGCCGGAGCCCGAGGGCGACGAGCTGGGCGCGGGTGGCCAGTCCTTCCGGGGCCAGGCCCCAGGGGTAGGTCGGCACGTCGTGCCGCTGCCCCTCGGGGTCCCAGAGGTCAGCCAGTCGGCGGGCCATCGGTCAGGCCCCCACCGCAGCGCCGTCGACCAGCTTCAGCTTGCGCTCGGCGACGACCAGGTCGCGCAGCCGCCGGGCGTCGTCCCGGCGGATGCCGAGCCGCTTGGAGAGGGCGGCGGCGGAGATCTGCCCGCCCTCCGCGACCAGTTCGGCGGCGGCCTTCAGACCGTCCGGCAGGAGGGTCTTCAGCTCCTCGTCGGACCGTCCCTTACGGGCGTTCCCGCCAGCGTTCCGGGAAGCCTTCTCGCTGCCCTTCTCGCGGGCTTTTTCACTTGCGTCCTCAGACCCGTACATCCCAATTCCCGCACGGGCTGTAGGGGCCTCAGAGCCCTTCGGCAGAGAGGGGATCGGGGACACCGCTCCGAGGGTCGGGATGCCCTCCGCGAGCCGGTGCGGGAGCGGGTTGGTGAGGCCGGTCAGCAGACCCGCCCGGATCAGCTCCGGACGGTTCTCGTGAGCGATGTCGATGGCGGCCTGAAGCTCGACCCGGGCGGCCGTCGCCTGGGAGTAGAGGTCGGGGGTCATGCCCGGCTCGGTGCCGTACTCGATCCGCCACGCGGCCTCCCACACCTCGTCCTCGGTGTAGGTGCCGTGCGGGACGGCGGACATGATCCGGTCGGCCTGCTTCGCGACGTCCTTGTGGTGCTTGCGGCGGGCGGCCAGGTGCTCCCGTCGGGCCTTCTCCTCCTGGCGCTCCTGCTTCGTCTTGCCGTGGGAGCCGTGGGTCTTCATGTCCCACAGGTAGATCGCGATGAGGGACGAGCTGGCGAAGACGACCGCGACCCACAGGTCGGCGGGCAGCACGGCCGCCCAGTGCCAGTAGTTCACTCCGGCCGCGAGGAAGGCGGTGCACCAGGTCGCGACCCGGTACTTGCCCGCCGGCCGTCCCGCGTCCTCGGCGTTCTTCCCCATGAAGGTGAGCGCCCAGGCCGTGCCCTCCAGCATCGCCGAGAGGAGCGCGGCGAGGAACACATTGACCTTGGCGTCGGCCAGGGCACCGACCTGCGAGATCACGGCCGGGACGATCGAGCAGACCATCACGAAGGCCACGAAGGCCGTGACAGGGTTCGCGTTGAGCCAGCGGGTCACCTTGGCAACCTTGGCCCGGCGGGCTGCCTTCTTCCGGTCCCGCTCCTGTCGGCGGGCACGGCCCTCCTGCTGCTTCTGGCGGCGCTTGGCCTCGGCGTCCTTGCGGGCCTGCTCGGCCTTCTGCTCCGCCTTCTCCTGCTCGGCCTTCTCGCGCTGGGCCTGGGCGGCGAGCTTGGCCTCCAGCTCCAGGCGGCGGTCCTCACGGTCCTGGGTGCGCTCGGCGGCGCGGTCGGCGCGGCGGTTCTCCTGGTAGCTGCTCATCGGGTGCCTCCGGTCCGGAGCATCGGGGCGACCAGGTGGACGCCGATGTAGACGACGGCCCCGCGGTACAGGGCGTCGAGGGTGCTGGGGTTCTCCTGCCAGCCACCGACCACGGCCCAGATCGCGCACAGGGCGGCGATCAGGTCGGTGACGGTGAGCCAGCCCCGGAGGGTCAGGCGGGGGTGCCGGCGGATCGCGGCGGGCGCGGTCTTCATCGGGCGCCCCTCGCGGCGAAGTCGCGGTCGGCGGCGGTCGGCTGGGTCGGGATGACGGCCTGGAGCCGGTCGGCCGGGTCGAGGAGCACGTCCAGGACGACGGCGGCGACGGCGACCAGGAGCAGGCCGATCCGGGCGAGGGGGCCGAGGTCGATCCCTACGAGCCAGGCGCCGCCCGCCATCACGGCGACGAGCCGGAGGCGGACCAGGATCACGGGCAGGAGGAGCACGGCGACCGCGAGGCTGCGGTGGGTGGTGGTCACGCCGCCTCCCTCGGGGCCACGGTGCGGCCGACGAAGGGGAGGACCGAGGCGGTGGGCCGAGCGGGGCGGGCCTCGGCGACGATGGCGGCCGGGTCGGTGGCGCCGAGCTGGGCGAGGACCTCGTACGAGTCGAAGTCGGCGCCGGTCCAGTCGGCCAGCAGGTCGTCGTGCTCGTAGCCGAGCGCGTCGTCCTCGGCGACCAGCTGCTCGACCGCGCGGCGGTTCGGGGTGCGCAGGGTGCGCGGCATCCGGCGGAGGAGCTGCCGGTAGTACCGGGCGTCCTCGGCGTCGACCTCCGACTCGACCGTGACCTCGTCCAGGAAGTCGGCGAGAGCCGTGGTGGCGACCAGGCCGCCGGCCATCAGCTCCGCCTGGATGTCGATCGGCTCGACGTCCAGCGAGCCGAAGGCCACTTCCAGGTACTCGGCCTCGGTAACGATCCGCTGGCCTGCGACGATGATGTCCATGTGGGTCGTGCTCCTCTCGGTGTGCGGCCCTGCGGCTCTCCGGTGGTCCTGGCAGATCTCCCGGGGGGCCGCGTCGCGTTTTTGGGCGCAGGGGTACCCCAGACACGACGTACTGAGGTATCGCCACCAAAGTTTGGTACATAAGTTTCGGTGACGTGGATCACCGTACGTACTTAGGTGCCGAGCGTCAAGACTTACGTACCTAAGTCTGTCGCCCCAGGAGAAACACCCAACAAGTTATGTACCAAAGTTGATTTCATAGGTACTGTTCTCCGCATGGCACCCACGAAGAGTGATCGGCGAGGAATCGCTCGCTCGATCGCAGATGATCTACGCGACCAGATTCGGGCAGGTCAACTGGCCCCTGGAGCACGGCTCCCGACCACCCGGCAGCTCGCGGAGCGCTACGGCGTAAGCCCCAAAACCGTGAGTTCAGCCGTCGACATCCTCAAGGTCGAGGGTTTGGTGCTCGGAGAGCAGGGTGGGCGCCGCACCGTTCGCGCCGATCGCCCCGTCACCTGGAACCTCACCCAGTTCGAGCGGGGGAGCCGACGCGATTCCACCTCGATGGACGACTGGTCAACGGCTATCAAGGACGCTGGCCGCCTGCCTGCACAGCACGTCACTGTGACCCGCGAGCCTGCATCTCCCGAGGTCGCCGCCTGGCTTCAGCTTGAGCCCGGGGCAGAGGTAGTTCGCCGCCTCCGCACTCGCACCGTGGATGAGCGGCCCTTCCAGCTCTCGACCAGCTGGTTCCCCGCCTCTATCGCACTTGGCACCCTGCTGGAAGAGCAGCGGGACGTGGCAGTGCCTGGCGGCATTCTGAAGTCCATCGGGCATCCCCAGACCCGTATCCGGGATGAGATCACCGCCCGGATGCCCCATCCGGAGGAGACTGAACAGCTCGACCTTCCTCCGGGCACTCCTGTCGTGGAACACGTGCGCATCGGGTTCGGAACGTCTACGCCCGTGCGCGTCATGAAGACCATCGCCCCAGGCGACCGGCACATGCTGGTCTACGAAATGGACATCTGAGCACGTGAGTTACCTCATCCGCCCCGCGAGCCCATCAGACATTCCTGCCTTGATGGCCCTACGTACTGAGGCAGAATCCTGGCTTCCCTCCCTGGGCACGGATCAGTGGTCCGACCCTGAGACCGGTACCCGCGCCCTCACCAAGTGGCGAGAGACCATCGACGACGGCCGGGCATGGATCGCCCTCGACTCCCACGACACACCCGTCGGCACCGTCAGTCGAGGGCCCGCCGACAGGGACTTCTGGACCGAGCACGACCACCTTGAACGCGCCTTCTACCTCTACAAACTGATCACTGCCAGGAGCGTCAAAGGGCAGGGCCTCGGTGAACTCATCCTCGACTGGGCATGCCGCGTCGCAGCCGCAGAGGGACGCACCTGGGTCCGGATCGACTGTTGGCGCACCAACACGGGGCTCCAGCACTACTACGAACAGCTCGGCTTCAGCCACGTTCGCACTGAGCACCCTCACCACCGGAAGTCCGGCTGGCTCGCCCAGCGCTCCAGCTCCTTCACCACCTCGGCCGCGTCCCTGATCGTCGGCGACGCTCACCGGGTCTGACCCCGTAAATGCCGAAGGCGCCCCCTGGCCGGGGCGCCTCGGAAAGAGAACTAGTTCAGGAGAGCTCTCACCATGACTGTACGAGAAGAAGTGCAGCCAGTGCTACACCGCCCGACCACGCTGCGGTCGCTGCGGTCAAAACTCCTCGGCAGCGCGTTGCGCTATGCGGAGCTTGGAATGTACGTCCACCCGCTCCTGGTGGGTGCCAAGGAGCCGCGCTGGCACCGCTGGGAGGAGCGGGCGACCCGCGACCCCGAGCTGATCGAGCGGACGTGGGGCCGCGCGCCCTTCAACATCGGCGTCGCGTGCGGGCCCTCCGGTCTGATCGCGCTCGACCTGGACGTGCCACACGAGGGCGAGGTGTCCGGTTCCCCGGAGATCGTGGACGGCATGACGATGCTGGACTCCCTCGCCTCCCGGACGCCGGGCGCGCAGATCTCCCCAACGCTGACGGTGCGGACGCCGAGCGGCGGCCGGCACCTGGTCTACCTGGCCCCGGCCGGGGCGGCGGTGCGCAACACGGCGCGGACCCTGGGGTTCTGCCTCGACACCCGGGCCGCGGGCGGCTACGTCGTCGGCATCGGCTCGGAGGTCGACGGGGCGCCGTACGTCCTGGAGGACGGAAGCCCCACCGGTCCGGCGGTGCTGCCGGAGTGGCTACTGAACCTGATCACGGCTGCACCGACGCCACCCAAAGGCGGGGGAGCGCCACGCCGGGCCGATGTGGTGGCCCGGCTGCGGGAGATGACGCGGCAGGGCACGCGCGAGCAGCGGTGGGCCGCGGGCATCCTGCGGTCGGAGTGTGACGAGCTGGCGGCGATGAAGCAGGCGGGCGGCCGGAACAACCGGCTGAACCTCGCGGCGTACCGCGCGGGCCAGCTGGTGGCGGCCGGGCTCGTGGACCAGGCCGTCGCCGAGGAGCACCTGACGGAGGCCGCGCAGGCGGCGGGGCTCGGGGTGCGCGAGGTCGAGAAGACGATCCGGTCCGGCATGACCGCCGGCCTCGCGCGTCCGCGCCGGATGGGCGGTGCCGCCTGATGCGACCGGCAGCACAGGACACTACGGCTCAGCGCCACGTACACCACGCCTCGGACCTGATGACGGCCCCGGCGGCGCACCACCGCCCCGGGGCCCGGCACCCGAGGAGTGGCCTCGCATGCGAGCCCGTCGTACCCCGTCTCACCCGCTTCCGTCCCCGTCTGACGCCCGGAGGTGCGGCGTGAGCCAGAACTTGAACGTGCCCGCCCCCTCCTCGCCCTCGGACGAGGATCTGTGGGCCGGGACCACGACGACGGCAGAGCGCCCGGCGACCCGTCGCCCTCGGCGGCCTGTGCGTCGTGCCACCGTGCAGCACCGTGGCCAGCTGCGGATGGCCGAGCGGTTCCTTGCGGAGCACAGCGACGCCCTGCGGTACGTGCACGGGCTGACGTGGCACGAATGGGACGGCGCCCGGTGGCTCCAGGACGAGCGGCGCGTGGACATGGCCTACGCCGTGGAGACCGTCAAGAACGCCCTCCGGGAGCTGGAGGAGCTCGGCGGGGACGAGCGCGACGAGCTGTACAAGGACATCCGCAAGAGCGAGTCGGCTTCCGGCCTGGAGGGGCTGCTGAAGATCGCGTCGGCCCTCGACCCGATCAGCACGGCCTCCAAGGCTCTCGACGCCGATCCGTACGCCTTCAACACCCCCGAGGGGACCCTCGACCTTCTCCAGGGCGAAGTCCGGGACTGCTCTCGTGCCGACCTCATCACCAAGGTCGCGGGCGCCGCACTCCCCGAGGAAGGTGACCAGGCCCCCGCCGGCGCCGAGGAGTTCGAGTCGTTCCTGGCCCGCATCCTCCCCGACCCGGAAGTGCGGCTCTTCGTGCAGCGCCTCTTCGGCTACGCAATGCTCGGCAAGGTCACCGAGCACGTGATGCCGATCTTCACGGGGACGGGGGCCAACGGAAAGGGCACCCTGCGGGACGCCGTCATGGCCGCCTTCGGGGACTACGCAATCGAAGTCGACCCGGCCATCCTCATGGAGTCGAAGCACGAGCGCCACGGTGCCTTCAAGATGAGGCTCCGCGGTGCCCGGCTGACGTTCTGTTCGGAGACGGAGAAGGGCAAGCGGTTCGCCGAGGCCACCATGAAGCGACTCGTCGGTGGTGACCCGATCGAGGCGAACCTGATGCACAAGAACCCCATCACGTTCGACCCCAGCCACACCCTGATCATGCTGACCAATCACCTGCCCCTGGTCAGCGGTGACGACCCTGCCGTGTGGCGCCGCATCCTCGTCGTCCCCTTCGACGTCGTGATCCCGGAGGAAGAGCGGGACGGCGGCCTGCCGGAACGGCTGAAGAAGGCCAAGTCCGCCGTCCTCGACTGGGTCTACACAGGATGGCTCGACTATCAGGAGCAGGGCCTCAACCCTCCGGAGATCGTCAGGGTGAGGACCGAGGAGTACAAGGCGTCCAGCGACGTGCTGGGCCGCTTCATGGAGGTCCAAGGCCTCCAGGGCAGCCCGCCGCTGGCCGTCGTTACGCAACTCCGGAACCAGTGTCCACAACGGACGGCCGAGTTCCCGCTCCTGCCTGTT
>NZ_JBEYXW010000056.1:0-23209 GCF_040645195.1 Saccharomonospora sp. NPDC046836 | reverse complement strand
AACCGGCTGTGAATGTTCAAGCCCATCTCGACAATGTCGGGGGCTTGGTTGGCCACTGTGCGGGCCACCAGCCAAGCGTCGATCTGGCCGACGGGCTGGGTGGTGACTTCGATCCGGCTCCCGGGATTATCGGTCTCGAATTGCCGTCCCGACTCGCGGAGATAGTCGATCCAGGGGCCGTCATGGTTCATAGCTGCCACGATTGAGCCATCGGCGGGCCGTCGTCCACCGCAGCCGGTAAGCAGGCTTGCGGTGCCCAACGAGACGCCGGTCAGCCCGGCGAGCCGGAGCAAATTCCGACGGGACATAGGTGGAGTCACCATGGCGAGTCTCCTTCGACCCGTTCAGGAGGAGATGGCAGTTACCGTGCAAACACCTATCTCAAGGACACGGACAAGCGGGGCGCACCATTCTGATTCGCCGGCGAGAATCAGCGAGCAGCAAGTACCCGGCCGGGCACCCGTGGCAGTACGCATAGTTGTCAGAGGACCCAGCACTACATGATGCATTCGCACCAGTTGCTGTCGTGGGCGACATCAGCCGCTCTGTTGAGTCATTGACAAGCACTGGCGTGAACACGGTGAAGGCTCGGCGGAGCCTCGGTCACCGACCGCAGGTCCTAATGTTCTTGCCCGCTACCACTTTCGTATGACCGGCGTCGCTGAGAGGGGTCGAGCCCGAACCCTTGCAAAACCATGTCCAGAACAGGACGCGAGCCTCACCTCGCTCCTGATGGTCGTCGATGACGTGATGAGAAAATTTTGCCCAGATTATCTCAGTAAGTCAATAGCCGGAAAGCAATAATGTCCGACATTGACGGTGGCTGCGTCGCTACCGCACTTGAGTCAGCCGGGCTCGAATGGGAGAAGCGCGGAGCCGTCACGCGCCCGCGATCGTGGACAGCTGTTTCGATCGATCGCCGAGCACTATCCGGCGAGCTTCCCGACTGACCTGGACAACGACCTCGATCTTCAGCTCGTGGTGACGAGGTCCGTGCGCTGCTCGATTTTGTGATCATCGAGCTCGATTCCGAATCCGGGACGGTTTGGTAGGTCGAAGGCTCCACCGTGCGGTGCGGGCGGATCAAGCTCGAAGCCCAGCCGAGCGGGCTTGTGGTGGTAGAGGTACTCCACTCGGGGGCAGAGAGCCGGTGACTGCGAGGCCACCACATGCAAGGCAGCGTGAATCCCGTGCCCGTGCGGGATGACCGGAACGCCGAACGCGTCGGCAACCGCACACATTCGCACCAGCTCGGTGACCCCACCGCACCACTCCGGGTCGACCTGCAGGACTGATAGGAGTCCCCGCTGAAGAAGTGGGAGGACGTCCGCGACGTCATAAAGGTGTTCGCCGGCCGCCAGCGGCACCCGGGTCGACGCTCGTAGCCGGGCGAGGGCTGGGACCGCGGCAGGAGCTAACGGCTCCTCCAGCCAGTCCGGCCGTAGGTGTTCAACCCGATCGCACCATCGGCGGGCGTAGTCGACATCCCAACCCATGAATGCGTCGAACATCAGCGCGGAGCGTTCACCGACAACGGAGCGGGTGCGTTCGACCAGCGCGACGTTCCGTTCCATGCCGTCCACACCCTGAGCAGGACCGTCTGCGAAGAACCACTTCTGTGCTGTGTAACCCTCATCGAGCAGCTCTGCTGCAGTGCGTTCGACCTCGTCGCCGTCATGGAATGAGCCCAGTGTGCTGGCGTAAGCAGGAATCTTCGGCCGCCCGCCACCACCGAGCAGCTGCCAGACCGGGCGGCCGGCAATACGGCCTCGAAGATCCCACAACGCGTTGTCCACCGCGCTCATCGCGATCTTGTAGTGTCCATGCCTGCTGTGTCGGTGCGAGCGTGCCAGGACATCCCAGATGTAGTTGCCGGCGAGCGCCGGCATTCCCACCAGGGCGGAGCCGAGCCACTCCGCGAGCGGGGAGATCGCGGCGCGATCGACCGGCCCGTAGCGGCCCACGACTCCAGTGGTGGTCTCCAACTCGAGGTACAGCGCGGCTTTCCGCCGCGGTCTGGATGCGGTCGGCCAGCCCTGCGGTCCGGGATGCAGCTCGGAATAGACTCCGGTGTCGGCGCGGGCTTGAGGCGGAGAGGCGTGGTTTCCGGGGTCCTCAGCTGGAGTCGCGGACAGCTCGACGAGCCGAACGTTGGCGACCCGTATTTCGTTCATGCGGTGTCATCCCGCTCGGTTGTCCCCCGGGCGTCGGCTGTAGTCGCATGTTCGGCAGCCCAGCGCTTCCCGGCTTCGGCTACCTCGGTGGCCGGCCCGGCGTTCAGCCGTGCCGCCGCGCGCGGGATCCGGCCGATCGCTGCCGCGGCCGCCTTGAGGCCGGGGATCGCCGGCAGGCTGAGCCCATACACGTCGAAGGCGTCGAGGACTGTGCGGTACCGCTCGGCGAGGTCGTCGTTGTTGTCCCGGACGGCCGCGACGAGTGCCACCATCTCGTCCGGGATGACATTGGCCATTCCAGACACCGCGCCGTCCGCACCGGCCCACATGGCGCCGACGACCAAGTCCTCGAAACCGGTCACCACGGCGAAGTCCGGGCGGTGCACGCGGACGGCGGTCAACGCCGCCGTTATCGCCATCAGGTCGCGCACGGTCAGCTTCGCGCCGATCACCGCCGGCACCTCGCTTGCCAACCGGGCCAGCACCGCTGGGGTCAGAGGTTGCATGGTCAGCGCCGGGAAGTCGTAGACCACCACTGGGAGACCGGCCGCGTCGGCGACCTGCGCGACATGGTCGACGATCCGGTCATCGGACACCTTCCAGTACAGCGGTGGTAGGACAAGCACGGCGTCTGCGCCGGCCTCACGTGCCTGGGCAGCATGCACACATGTTTCACGGGTGGACAGTCCGCTCACGCCTGCCAGCACCGGCACCCGGCCATCCGCGGCGCCCACCACGGTGTCCAGGATCGCTCTCCGCTCAGTGGCGTCGAACTCAGTGAACTCACCGGTTGAGCCGAGCGGCACGACGCCGTCCACGCCGCGTGAGATCAGGTCCTCCACCAGCGCCCGGAGCGCCCGGTCATCGACCGAGAGGTCGTCGTGCAGGGGCGTCAGCAGCGCGGGCCACAGACCAGCGAGCCTCATAGCGTCCTTTCCTATATGTGATGAGGTTTCGTGTACACGTAACTCTAGGAGCAGTGTCGGCGGACCAGACAACCCCGCGCTCGCGCGTCACCCACGATCACGACGACCGGCCCACCGGATCCCGGTGGCGTAGAACGACGCGCCCGACATCGATCTGCGCCGCGGGCCAGCGCGACCTCGGCCGCGCCGGTCTGCACCTGCATCGCCGCGTAGAACACCGCCTGCAACCCCGACCCGCAACGGCGGTCGATCTGGTTATCGCCCGCGGTGACCGGAAGGCCGACGCCCAGCGCGGCCACCCGGCCGATCGCCGGGGCGTCCATCGTCGGGTAGCAACGCCCGAGCACGACGTGGTCGACCGCGGCCGGGTCCAGCCCGGGTCCGGTCCATCAGCGCCCGGACCACCGTAGCGGCCAGGGCGTGGGCCGGGACGTCACGCAGCGAGCCTCCGAAGGCGCCCACCGGGGTCCGCAGCGGCTCGCAGATCACCGCATCACGCATGGATCGTCCTCACAGATCGTCGTGGTAGGTCCTCGCCGCGGTTGAGGCCAGCCGGTACGGACCGGCGGAGCATCCGGCAAGGCCTCAGCGGGCGGGGGTGCTGCTCCGGAACGCGGTCAGGATGTCCTGGACGCGTTCCGCGGCGTCACCAAACAGCATGTGGGAGTTGTCCCGGAAGAACAGCGGGTTCTGCACGCCGGCGTAGCCGGTGGCCATCGACCGCTTGAACACGATCACGTTCCCGGCTTCCCACACCCGCAGGACCGGCATACCGGCGATCGGGCTAGCGGGATCCTCGGCCGCGGCCGGATTGACCGTGTCGTTCGCGCCGATGACAAGCACGATGTCGGTGTCGGCCAAGTCGTCGTTAATCTCGTCCATCTCGAGCACGATGTCGTAGGGCACCTGCGCCTCGGCCAGCAGGACGTTCATGTGTCCCGGCAGGCGGCCCGCGACCGGATGGACCCCGAACCGCACCGCGACGCCCTGATCCCGCAGCCGGCGGCTGAGATCCGCGACCGGGGCCTGCGCCTGCGCGACGGCCATGCCGTAGCCGGGTGCTATGACCACCGAGCGGGCGGCGGAGAGCAGGTCAGCCACACCCTGCGCGTCGATCTCCCGGTGCTCCCCGGACACGCCCGGACCGCTCGACGACGCCGTGGACGCCCCGAACCCGCCCGCGATCACCGACACGAACGAGCGGTTCATGGCCTTGCACATCACGTAGGACAGGTAGGCACCGGAGGATCCGACCAGCGCACCGGTGATGATCAGCAGGTCATTGGCCAGCAGGAACCCCGCGGCGGCGGCAGCCCAGCCCGAGTACGAGTTCAGCATCGACACCACCACCGGCATGTCCCCGCCGCCGATCGAGGCCACCAGGTGCAGCCCTTGGAGCAGAGCCAGTGCCGTCAGCACAGCGAGGATCCACATCCCGGGCGAACTCACGAACACGACCGTGAGCACGGTGAACGCCGCGAGGGCCCCCAGGTTCAGGAGGTTCTTCCCCGGCAGCTGCAGCGGTGCGGAGGCGATCCGGGCCGAGAGCTTGAGGTAGGCGACGACCGATCCGGTGAACGTCACGGCTCCGATGAACACGCCGATCGCGACCTCGGCGTGGTGGACACCGGCCATCGCTCCGGCCAGCTCGATGTGCCCGGCCTCGACCTCGAGGAAGCCGTTCCACCCGACCAGCACGGCTGCCAGGCCGACGAAGCTGTGCATGAGCGCGATCAGCTCCGGCATACCGGTCATCTCGACGACCCGGGCGCGCCACAGGCCGATCAACGCGCCGACGAGCAGCGCTACCAGCAGCAGGACGACCCCCCACACGGGTGCGGTGCCGAGTGCCGTGGCCACGGTGGCCAGGAGTGCGATCGTCATGCCGGCGATGCCGAACCCGACGCCCGCGCGCGAGGTCTCGTGTTTCGACAGGCCGGCCAGGCTGACGACGAACAGCAAGGCGGCGATGAGGTACGCCGCGGTCGTCCAGGTCTGCATCCGTCAGCTCCTCGTGAACATCGACAGCATGCGGCGGGTCACCGCGAAGCCACCAACGATGTTGACCGCGGCCAGCAGGACCGCGACGGCCGCGAGCACCGTGGTCGGTACGGTCCCGCCGAACTGCAGGATCGCGCCCACCACGATGATTCCGGAAATGGCGTTGGTGACCGACATGAGCGGTGTGTGCAGCGCATGGTGCACGTTCCCGATCACATAGAACCCAATGACGACGGCCAGGACGAAGACCGTGAGGTGCCCGGCCAGCTCCGTCGGAGCCAGCGCCGTCAGCAGAAACAGCACCAGGCCAGCGCCGAGACCGAGGAGGCTGCGCAGCCACGGCGCCCGGGGTCGCCGAGGCTGCTCGGCGGCGCCATCCGCAGGCACCGCGGAGGAAGGGGTGGCGGCGGGTCCGCTCACCGCGACTGGCGGCGGTGGCCACGTCGTCGCGCCGCCGCGCACGACCGTCAGCCCACGCTGGACCGCGTCATCGAAGTCCAGTGTCAGCTGCCCGTCCTTCCCGGGGGTGAGTAGCGTCAACAGGTTGAGCACGTTGGTCCCGTAAAGTTGGGACGCCTGGGCCGGCAGGCGGGCGGGCAGATCGGCGTACCCGATGATCGTGACACCGCGGGCGGTCGTCACGATCTCCCCGGCCACCGTGCCGGCGACGTTGCCCCCTTGGGCGGCGGCCATGTCGACGATCACCGAGCCCGGCCGCATGGCGGCGACGTGCTCGGCTGTGAACAGGAGCGGTGCACGGCGGCCCGGGATCAGCGCCGTCGTGACGACGATGTCGACGTCCGCGGCCTGCTCGGCGTAGATCTCCGCCGCCCGCCGGTCGTACGCCTCCGACGTCGCCTTCGCGTAGCCGTCCGTCGAGGCCTCCTGCTCGACTTCCACCGCGAGGAACTCGCCGCCCAGCGACCGCACCTGCTCGGCGACTTCGGGGCGGGGATCCGTCGCGCGTACCACGGCACCGAGGCTGTTGGCCGCCGCGATCGCGGCCAGCCCGGCGACCCCGGCGCCGGCGACGAGGACCTTCGCTGGCGGCACCTTGCCCGCCGCCGTGACCTGCCCATTGAAGGACCGGCCGAACGCGTGCGCCGCCTCGATCACCGCGCGGTAGCCGGCGATGTTTGCCATGGAGCTGAGCACGTCCATGGACTGCGCCCGCGAGATCCTGGGGACGGCGTCCATTGCGAGCGCCGTCACTCCCCGCTCAGCCAGTGCCGTCAGCCGGTCGGGTTCCGTGGCGGGCGCCAGCATCGCGATCAGGGTCGTACCGGGGTGCAGTCTCGCGATCTCATCGGGCTGCGGCGGGTTGATCGCGACGACGACGTCGGCGTCCCATGCCGACTCCCGCACGATCTCGGCACCGGCGTCGGCGTAGGCGGGATCGTCGAAGCCCGACTGGGCGCCGGCCCCGGACTGGACCGTCACGGCGTAGCCGAGCGCCCGGATCCTCCGGACCGTCTCCGGCGTCACGGCGACCCGCGTTTCGGTCGGTCCAGACTCGGCGATCACTCCGATCCGCAACGGACGGGGTGAGATCGCGGTAGCTGCGCTCATAACCACCTTCCTGCACCGTCGGTCCGCTCCGACGATTTCTCGTCGCAGCGCCCGGCCGCAGATCCCGCGGCAACGAAAACCGCGCGCGATTAGCCTGACATTTGACAGTCAGACTGTAGGCGTTGAGGGGTGGGGGCGCCAGTACGGCGGATGCGACTGTGGACACACCTCGGCGAATCCGTCGCCGCTCACGGCGACGCCCGCACTGCCGGCGCGTCACCGCCGTGTCGGCGACGCCGTAGGAGGTCAGGGCGACCTCGTGCACCGGTCGCTCGCCGGCCCGGGGGCCGCAGTCGTCCGCATGGTCCCCCATGGCGAAGGAGCTGCTACGCAGCACGACCATCTGACTCGCGCGGACACTGCGTACCGCCGGACCTGTGAAAACCACCGCCGTCCGCGGTCGCGGGTCCCGTCCGTTCGCGGCGACCAGCGACCGGCGGACGGCGGCGCCGGTCACCGCGACGCGCCCTCGGAGCGGAGCACGTGCACGCGCGACGGGTCGATGTCGAGATCGACCTCGGTGTCGATCCGGCCGCTCTCGGACGGCCCGCTGCGGCACCGGAGCTCGCGACCGTCGACGGTGACCACGTAGTCGATGGCCTCGCCCAGGTACGCGCCGGCGACCACCTTTCCCCGCCAATGGGCCGCACCCTCACCGTCGGGGCTGCGCAGGCTGATGTCCTCGGGACGGATGATCACCAATACGTCCTGCCCGACGGTCAGATCGGACCAGCTCCGGCTGCTGATCGGGCCCACCTCGGTGCTCAGCTCGGCGAGATCGCCCTCGACCGCGCCGACGGTCGCCGGCAGGACGTTGGACGTGCCGATGAACTGCGCGACGAACTCGCAAGTCGGGGCCTCGTAGATCTCCCGCGGTGTCCCGAGCTGCATGATGCGGCCCTTGTCCATCACCGCGATGCGGGAGGACAGCGCGAGCGCCTCCCCCTGGTCGTGGGTGACGTAGATCGACGTGACGCCGAGAGAACGCTGGATCCGCTTCAGCTCGAGCCGCATCGACTCGCGCAGCTTCGCGTCGAGATTGGACAGCGGTTCGTCGAGCAGGAGCAGGTCGGGATCGGTCACCAGGGCCCGGGCCAGCGCCAGCCGCTGCTGCTGACCGCCGGACAGCTTGGTCGCCGGCCTCGATCCGAGCCCACCGAGCTCCACCGTCCGCAGGACGCGTTCGACGCGATCGCGGATCTCCTGTCTCGGTCGGCGCTGCCGACGCGGGACGACCTGCAGTGGAAACGCCACGTTGTCGAAGACGTTCATGTGCGGCCAGATGGCGTACGACTGGAACACCATGCTCAGCCCGCGCTCGTCCGGGCCGAGGCGGGTGCCGCTGTCCGCGTGGAAGACGGTCCGGTCCCCGATCGAGATCCTCCCGGAGTCCGGGTGTTCGAGTCCGGCAATCGCGCGCAAGGTGGTCGACTTGCCGCATCCGGACGGCCCGAGCAGCGTCAGCAGTTCGCCGGGCTGCACGTCGAACGACACATCGTCGATAGCGTGCACCCCGTCCTCGGCACGGCCGGTGCCGGCGGAGAAGGTCTTCCGTAATCCTTCGACTGTCAGCATGGGTGTGGTCATCGCGTCCTCCGGTTTTCGTTGTTCAGGCCTCGACACGGATGCCGAAGCGGGACCCGAGACGGTTGGCGAGCAGGATGATGGTCAGCAGCGCGACGGCCATAAGGACGCCGAGTGCGGCGACGATCCCGAACGTGCCCTCGTTGTACTGCCGGAACAGGATCACCGACAGGACCTCTGAGTCCGGACCGGCGAGCAGCACCGTGCTCGATAGCTCGCGGAACGTGATCATGAGAACGAAGATCCAGCCCGAGAGCACCCCTGGAGCGGTGAGCGGGAGCAGTACCCGCCGCATCGTCGTGGCCCAGCGGGCTCCCCCGATCCGCGCGGCCTCCTCGAGCTCGTTCGAGACCTGCGCCATCGACGCTCCGGCGTACCGCATGCCGTAGGGAATGAACCGGGTCACATAGGCGATCGCGAGCAGGATGACCGTCCCGTAGACGGGAAACGGGAACCGCAGGTAGACGAACGACAGGCCGAGCCCCAGCACCACGCCCGGCACCATCAGGGGTGCGAGCGCGATCCAATCCAGGATGCGCCGACCCGGCAACCGAGTTCGAACGACGAACGAGGAAGCGACCACGGTTACCAGCATCACCAGCGTTGCGCTCACAACGGCGAGCAAGACTGTGTTCACCAGTGCGCTACCCAAGCCGGGGAGTTCGGCGAGCTTCTCAAAGTTGCTGAAACCGAGTGCAGAAAACGCCTCTATGCTGGGTGCCTGATAGTACGGGCTCAGTGCGACATAGATCAGGACTAGTACCGGCGCGATCACCGCGACGACGAAGTAGAAAGCCACCACGCTACCGACCCAGACCCGTGCCCGGCCCAGCGAAACCGGCGCCGGCCGGAATGCCTTACCGGTAACCGTCTGGTGCTCACGGCCAGAACGGCCACCTCCGGTCACAGCCAGCAGCAGAGCGGCGACGGCCATCAGTGCGACGCTGAGAGCACCCGCTGCGCCGAGATCGGCCGGGAAGTCGTTGGTAAGGAAGTAGATGCGGCTCGTGAACACGTACAGGCCCGCTGGCTCGCCGAGCATGACGGGGACCTCGAAGCTCTCCAGCCCCAGGACGATCACGATCACCGTTGCAGATGCCAGAGCCGGCTTAACGAGGGGCAGCGTGATCCGTCGGGCCACCGCGGACCACCGCGCTCCACACACTTTGCCCGCTTCTTCAAGCGATGGGTCCATAGAACGAAAGGCTGCGACCATGAACAGGAACACGATTGGTGCGAGATGTAGTCCTTCGACCGCGATCATGCCGGTCATGCCATAGGCATTCACCGGCGACGCGCCGAAGATCTGCGTCAGGGGCCCGCTGATGGCGCCTACATCCTCGCTGAAAAGGAAGACCCAGGCGGGCGCGTAGACCACCGGGGGGAGAATGAGCGGAACGAGGGACGCGGCGAAGAAGACGGACTTGAAGGGGACATCCGTGCGCGCATAGAGATAGGCCAGCGTCGTCCCCGTCACCAGCGAGACGACGCCGGCTCCGAAGGCGAACATCAGCGAGTTCCCGACCATCTCGGCTGCCTCCGCGGAGCCGAAGGCCCGACGGAAGCTGTCCAGGGTGACCCCGTCTGCGTCGAAGAACGTCCCCCACATGAGGAACAGCAGAGGTGCCCCTACGAGATAGAGCACGACGAGTCCGGTCAGCACATAGACGACGGTGCGAAGGCGGTCACCACCGCGCCGACCGCTCCGATCGGTTTGCCCGGTTCCGGCTACTGCCTGCCCTGTCGGCGGCTTGTTCGGGTGTGTAGTCGTCACGATGGGCTCCCTACCTCGTCGTGGGAGAACTCAGCTGATGGTTGCGGAGGCGCGTTCCGGGACCGGGAACGAAGTGGCCGCAGTCCGGTCACGGCGTACCGCCACGGACATATGCGGGAAGGACTTCATCCCCGCCGCGGAGCAGGGCGTCGTAGGCTTCACGCCACTCCTGCAGACGAGCCGAGTCCAGGTCATCGAGCTCCGGCCGTACAACAGGTGCCCCGTCGAGGCGGGTCTCGTTCGGACTCTGCTGGATGAACTGCTCTTCCTGCAGAATGGGGACGCCATCGGTCAGATACCAGTGGGCAAACAACAACGCTGCCGCGGGATGGTGTGCGTCCCGAGCCAGACCGATACCGTTGGGCAGCAGCGGCACTGCCCCTACGACAGGTTCGAAGGCGATAGGTGCGCCATCGATCCGGGTGATCGAGTTCAGGTTGATGTTGATGCCTGCCGTGTACTGGCCAGAAGCGAGAAAGGCGCTCGCCGGATTCGAACTGCTTGTAACGTTTGAGTCGGCGGCGATATGGCGGAAGACACGTTCGAATTCTTCGACACTCATACCGTCGCCAGTGAGGCGGTCGAAGAGAGCCTTGTACCACATCTCGTAGTTCTGGACCATCACCAGTCGATTGGCCCATCGCGGATTTAGCAGATCCTCGAACCGACGAGGCGCCTCCGCCGCCGCGACACGTTGCGTATTCCAGGCGACCAGAAACGGGTACTGGAAGGTCTCGGCGGAAAACTCGGTCGTCAGCGACGGATCGAGGGCGCTTTCTCGAAGGAAGCGCGGGAGGTGGGTGATGACATGACTCTCAGCGTAGATCGTGTCCATCTCGTGCACGTAGCTCTCGATGACGTCCGAGCGGACCTTGCCGGCGCGGGCTTCCTGCAGGATCTGCTGACGGGTGATCCGCGCCGTTCCCGGATTCACAATCTGAAGGTCGATTCCGTACTGATCCTCGAAAGCACGCTCGAGTTCTGGGGCGACCAGATCAGCACGGAGGTTGACGGTCAGACTGCCCTCGGCCTGAGCGGCCCGAACGAGTGCCGGTAGACGCTCATTTGCCGGCATGGAATCAAAGTGGGCGTACACCTGCTCGGCGTTTGACGGGCCGGACGGGACCTCCCATGCGGCTACCGAAGGGCTCACGCCGCATGCCGTCAGGACCAGTGATAGCACCGCCAGCAGGATCGCCGGTCGGCTCGATCTATGTCGCCTTACGTGCACCGTTGCACCTTTCCGTTCCGGCATGACCTTTAGCGGGCTCGGTCGCTTCGGTCATTGACCATCGTTCGACTTTGCATGTCTTGACAGGCGCGCAGTCACGCACTCCTTGATCGCGCCAGCTCTTGCGAATCAGTGCGTTGGCACCAGCGATTCAGTAGCCAACTCAGTTTCAGGCGGCAGTATTCAGGTCGGCAGCGTGGCGATCGCAGGTGTCCGCCGTGAGCTTCGGCCAGATTCCAGCGGTGCTGGCGCGCGGAGACAGCGATCGATTTGTGCCGTCGCCGGCGGTCGAAGACAGTCACGACGCTGTGCCGTCGCTGACGGCAAAAGGTGCGGGGCGCTCGGCATCGGCCGGCATGATCATGGTGTCGGCGAGTCGTTCGACGGCCGCGACGGCTGAGTCAACCTTGGCGTCCCGCCCGAGCGCGGAGATCGCGCTCTGGTAGAGCTGCTGGCTGAGGTTGCCGTAGAAGAGCGGCACCCCGGAATCGGATCCGAGCTGGCAGGCGAGGCGGACGTCCTTGTGCGCCAGCCCCAGGGTGAACCCCGCCGTGATCCGGCCATGGACGATTTCGGGCCCCATCACCCGCTCGAGGTAGGCGTTGCGCCCACCTCCCGCCAGGAGGATGTCCACCGCCGTGGACGGGTCCATGCCGTTGGCCGCGGCAAGCGAGACGACCTCCATGGTGAGCAACCGCTGCGTACAGGACAGCAGGTTGTTCACGAGCTTGATCGTGTGCCCCGTACCGACACCGCCGGCATGGTGCACGTTGGGGCTGATCGCGGTGAGGACCGGCCACACGCGTTCAAGGAGCGCCTCGTCCGCGCCGACCATGATCGCGATCGTGCCGTTCTCGGCTCCCCGCGTCCCGCCGCTGACCGGGGCGTCGATCAGATGGACGTCCCGGTCGGCGAGCTCCGCCGACAGGGCCCGCGTGATGGCGGGGTCTCCGGTCGTCTGGTCAACCACCAGTGTCCCCGGCCGGGCGGCGCCAGCCAGGCCGCCGCTGCCGAGGAGCACGTCACGGACGTGCTCGGACGTCGGCAGGCACAGAAAGATCGTGTCGGCGTGCTTCGCGACCTCCGCGGGGTCGGCGCAGACCGTGGCGCCCAGGGTTGCGAGCTCGCCCGTCGCCCGCGGGTCCCGGTCGTACACGGCGAGCGGATGGGTCGAATGAAGGCGCCGGGCGAGGGCACCGCCCATGTTGCCCAGTCCGATGTAGCCGATGGCGGGAGTCATGAGTCGTTCCTGTCCTGTCCTGGTTCCGGGCTCGGACGGGTGCTGTAATCACGGAAACGGAGGCCGGCCGAACTCTCGACGGACCGGGCGATCACGTCGAGGTTGGCCGTGTAGCCGTGCTCGTCGACACACGCCTGGAACTGGGCCTGCACCAACCCGGTGAGCGGCATGGGGACGCCGGTACCTAGGCCGAGCTGCACGGCCAGCCGGAGATCCTTGACCATCAGCCCGATCTGGAAGTCGGTGGTGGGCCGGTCGTGCGGCAGAGCGTCGAGGATGCGCTCGGCGCCGCCGTTCCACGCGTCTCCGGCTACGACCGCCTCGCGGATCGTCCCGAGATCTGCACCCGCCCGGCACGCTACCGCGATGGCCTCCAGCGTGAGGTAGCGGTTGCACGCCGCGATGGCGTTCTGCACGAGCTTCGCCGCATGGCCGGCCCCGGTTCGCCCGCAGTGCACGATGTTCGGGCTGATCGCCGCCAGCACAGGACGCAGGCGTGCGAACTCGTCCTCGGGCCCTCCGCAGATCACGGCCAGCGTCCCAGCCTTGGCACCGCGCGTACCGCCGGACACCGGGGCGTCGACCAGGGCCGTTCCCCGCTCGGCCAGCCGCGCACCGAGATCGACGGTCTCGGCCGGGTCGCCGGTCGTGTGGTCAATCACGACGGCCCCGGGACGCAGCGAGTCGGCGATGCCGTCCGGACCGAACAGTACGGACCGCACGATCTGCGACGTAGGAACGCAGATCATGACGACGTCGGAGTCACGGGCGAGATCGGCGGCGCTGGCCGCAACGGTGGCTCCGGCGCGTTCGAGCGCGCCGACAGCGTCCGGACGCACGTCGAACACGGTCACAGGGCGGGTGAGCAGCAACCGTTCGGCCAGCGCCGCGCCCATGGCGCCCAGCCCGATAAACCCGACCGAGGCCGGTCGCTGCTCCGGGGCGGGGCTTCCCTGTGGGCGGGTGTCCGCGTCGGCGGAGTCCGCACGCACCGCGACGATCTCGTCGAGCGCGGCGTGCGCCCCCAGCCGCTGCTCGGCCGCCCGCAACGCGCTCCCGGCCACCGCGATGGCCGGGGTCGGGACGCAGGACTCGGCCGCGACGCCGAGGAAGCGGTCGACGGCCCGCCGGGTCTCGCCGACGGACCGGGTCCGAACTGGCTCACCGGCGACCAGGGCCGGGAGCACGGTGCGTGACGTCGTGTTCCGGCCGGAGCCCTTGTTGACGACGTCGGCCATGACCTCCGTGCCGAGGCCGAATTTCAGCCCCATCGAGATCACCTCGAGGGTGGCCAGGTATGTCGACACCCCCAGGCCAGTCACGAGCAGGTCGAGGGCACGGGCGGCACCCGCGCCACCGGCCGGGATCACCCGCACGCCCGGGAGGCCGAGTGTCTTGTGGGCGGTCGTCGTGCCGGCCGCATCGGCACCCGAGACCACCACCGGCAGCTCGCCATCATCGCCGCGGTGGTCGAGATGCCCCGGCAGTGCGACATCGACGAGGGTCACGCCCCGTCCGGCCAGGATCGCGGCGGCCTCGACCGCCGACCGGGGGGTGCACCGGCTGCGGTCCAGGACGACGATGTCGCGCCACGAGCCCATCACCGCGTCGTCGACCAGGTCGCGCGGCCCCGCCAGCAACGGCGGGCCGAGAACCAGCACCTCGCAGGTCGCCGCAAGCTCGTCGACGGTGGTGACGGGAGTCGCTCCGGCCGCCGTCAACGCGGCCGCGTCGGTCTCGTCGTCGGCGACGAAGCGCACCGGCCGGTGTGCGGCGGCACGTAACGCCAGGCCGACACCGCCCGCGTCGAGGCCGGCGAAACCTACCGCCCCGGTCACCGCGACTCCTGACCCGCGTCGCCCCCGAACAGCTCCAGCCCGGCCTGCGCCGCGCCCACCCCGTAGGGCCAGCCGGCGTAGAACGCGACCTGCACGACCAGCCCGCGCAGCTCGTCGACCGTCACGCCGTTGTCCACGGCCCGGCGCAGGTGGACCCGCAGCTCGTCGGAGCGGCCGCGGGCGGCGAGGACAGCACATGTGACCAGGCTGCGGTCCCGTGCGGACAGCTCGGGCTGCTCCCACACGTCACCGAAGAGCACCTCGTCGCGGAGCCTGCCGAGTTGCGGGACCGCCGTGTACACGGGGTTTCCGGACGGGGTGTTCATCGGCATCACTCCTCGTAGATCGGCGGCGCATCGTCGACACCACCACGCTTGGAGACCGAGGCGCCGACACGGCACCGTCACTCGCCACACGCACGGCGGATTTTGTCGGACATTACACGCCGAGTCAACTTTCGAGACTCCAGATCACCGTCGAACAAGAAAGCAAATTGATTACCGTTTGGTGGTTGCCCGACTTCTTACAATCTGACACTGTGAGCCAGCGCACGGCTCCGCGTCGTGCGCTGGCTCTCCTGCCGGAGCAGTGCGGCGCCACGGCACGACGGTGCTCGATCTGTTCCGTCCTCCACGACAACGAGGTCACCATGGCTATTGGTAGTCCCCCCGGGTCGGGGGTTCCGGCCCCGGGCTTACCGGAGACGTCCCCGACCCAGCCCGACGAGCGGATGGCGCGTCGAGCAGCCCTGAGCGGATTCTTCGGCAGCGTCATCGAGTACTACGACTTCCTCATCTACGGCAGTGCCGCCGCGCTGGTGTTTGGGCCGCTGTTCTTCCCCAGCACCACGCCGGCCACCGGCACACTCGCCGCGTTCGCGACCTTCGGCGTCGCCTACATTGCCCGCCCGCTGGGCGCCGTGATCTTCGGCCACTTCGGTGACCTGATCGGACGCAAGCGGGTACTCATGATCACGCTGGTCGTGATGGGCCTGTCGTCGGTCTTGATCGGCCTTCTCCCGACCTACGAATCGATCGGGGTCGCCGCTCCGATCATCCTCGTGGCCTGCCGCATCGCCCAGGGCATCAGTGCCGGTGGCGAGCAGACCGGGGCCAGCCTGCTCACGATGGAGCACGCCTCGTCGGGCCGTCGTACCTTCTACTCAAGCTGGACCCCGAACGGCGCTGCCGTGGGGTCGGCGCTCGCCACGGCCGTGTTCATCCCGATCTCGGCGTTGCCCGAGGACGCGCTGATGTCCTGGGGCTGGCGGATCCCGTTCCTGATCAGCGTGATCACCCTACCGATCGCGCTCTACCTGCGGAGCGGGGTCGACGAGTCGCCGGAGTTCACCGGCGCGAAGGCCAAGGCGAAGGCCGCGGCCAAGAAGGCCCGCACGCCGCTGAAGCGGGTCCTGCGCGACCACCCGCAGGCGGTCTTCTGCGTCATGGTCTGCGCGTTGCTCCAGAGCGTCTCGTCGTTCCAGCAAGTCTTCGGGGTCTCGTTCGCCGCACGCGATGGCGCCGTCGGCAGCACGACCCTGCTCGCGGCGATCACCGCGTCTCAGGCCTTCTCCGTCGTCTTCATCCCGTTCTGGGCCCGCATGGCCGATCGCCTGGGGCTCAAGCGCGTCTTCGTGACGGGCGGGATCGGCTGCGCGATCGCGTGCGTGGTGTTCATCGGCGCGGTCGCCGAGGGCAACGTCTGGCTGGCCGTGGTCTCGGCCATCCTGCTCAAGGGCGTCATCTACTCGGCGCCGTACGGGATCTGGCCGGTGTTCTACGGCCGGCAGTTCAGCTCGGACGTGCGTTACACGGGCACCGGGCTGTCGATGCAGATCTCCTACCTCGTGATGGGCTTCGTGCCCGCGATCTGTGTGGCGTTGGTCGGTGAGGGTACGTCGGGCTGGTGGATCGCCGGCGCCTTCATGGCCGGGCTGTGCCTGGCTTCGGCCGCGGCCGGTGCGCTCTCTCGGACTGCGATGGAGCCGGCAGCGGATTCCACGGCTCCGAAGTCGCCGGAGGCGCGGAAGGCGTAGCCGTCGGGCTGCCGGTCACCACCGACCACGGTGGTGACCGGCAGCCCTGGCACCGGGACCGTCCGGCGTGGTACGGGTCCGTAGTACACGCTGACCCGCAGATCTTCCAGTCACTGACCTCTCCGTGCGCAACCCAAACCTGTTCCACGCTCGCCGTGCGGAACGCGCCCGTTTCCTCGGTGCCGCTGCCGCTGAACCTCGCGACCGCAGTGTCATCACCCTCCTCGCCGGGCTCCGGTCCAGGTCCTGCGCGACCATCTCCCAGCTCCGCCCCGTTTACCGGGTACGCATCTCCCGCCGGATTGAGGGCGACCGGATCCGGTCCGGCGGTACATGTACCAACCGGCCAGGGGGAGTCCGGTCGGCCTCGCGCGGGAGCGTAGGGCTCAGCGGCCGCCGACCCACCCGATCTCGACCACCTCGAGACAAGCGATCCGTGGCACCAGCACGTCTACAGAACCGCCGACCACCTCCTGTCGCACGGGATCGGGCTCGGACAGGCGACGTATGGTCACCGCATCGACCCCGTCGGGAACGCGAACGTGCACCGTCTGCGGTCCCAGTGGGCGGGGTGTGCGCATCTGTCCGTGCAACGTGTTGGGAGCATCGAGGTTGACGATCGCAACGACGACCGCGCTGGATGAGCGGCGGACGGCGAGATCGACGAGGCCCTCCCCGGACACCGAGACGGGGACCTCGTCGTTCAGCGCCCATCGAACGAGTGCGGCGATGAGATCGGCGTGGTCGACTTGCGCCATCTCGGCGAAGAGAGCGGACAGATTGAACGCCACCAGCGCAGTGCGTCCGCCCCCCGGGTGTTCACGCAGCACGACGGCCGGATCGCTCGGCTCTTCCCGTGCGTAGACCTCCTCCATGGGAAGGTCCGGGAAATCAGGAACGAAGCGGAACGGTACGACGACGTCGTCGGCGACCCGGACCGCGGCGACTGCGGTACCGCCGACGATCCGCTCGGTGGGGCCGAACGGGTCCGTGACCCGGTGACCGGGCTCGGTCACCGCGACGTAGTTGTTGCGAACCTCGGTCCTGACAGTGTCGACAGCAAGAACCCCGGCGAGATTGGCGAGCTGACCCGGCTCGGCGGCCGGCGCCTTCCACCCGGTCGCTCCACGAACGACCTCGCCGACCACCGCACCGCCGCTCTCGACATAGGCGCACAGTATCTGCTCTTGCTCGGGGTCGAGCAGGGTGTTGCCGGGGAGGACGACGACGGAGAACTCACGCAGCCGGTTCATGTCCAGTGTGTCGCCGACCAGGTACTCGAACGGGATGCGCGCCTCGAGCAGTGCCTGATAAACGCCGCGTTCCGACGGGTCGTCATCGAGGTGGGGGTTCTCGCGGACCTCGGCCGGGTCGGGCCGCCAGGTATCGAGGACCGCCACTCTCGCTTCGATACGCGCGTCGCCGAAGAGCCGTACTGCGCGTTCGTGCAGGGTGAACGCCTGCTCGATCGGCGGGACCCATCGCGGATCGATGACGCGAGCGTTGAATTTGGTGAACCAGGGCGACGCGCCGTGCAGGAACCCGTCCACGATGCGCGTCGTGATTTCTGCGGGGGATGCCACAGCGTCCTTCCAGCGGACCACGGGAACCTCGGGGCCGACGGAGCTGATCAGCGTCACTGGCAGGTCGGGATGCAGTCCGCGAGCCTTCTTACCGAGTTGTCCCGCGGTCCACACCGGTTCGTCGGTGGATCTGCCCTGCTTGTCGACGAACATCGCAGGCGCCAGCTGCCCGGATACTGCCTCGTCGAGGTCGCGAGTCAGCAGGCTGCCGCGATTGGGGATGACGCTGCCCCGGGGATTGACCGCCCGGAGTGCATCGTTCCATCGCAGAACCTGCTGCCCCAGGTACTCGGCACGCCACCGGGTGTAGGTCGACCACTCCGCAGCGTCGTTCGAGCCCGTTCCGGGCAGGTTTTGCCCGGTCTGACGACGGTAGGCCTGTCGGGCGGACTCGCTGTAGGAGACGCTGCGGCTGTTCCAACGGTTGAGGAAGACCGCGTCGACGTCGTAGGTCTGCGCGATCTCTTGGATCACCTCGACCACGAACTCGCTGTAGTAGGGCCCGAACGGGCAGGTGAGAAACGCGTTGGGGACCGCCCAGTGCCGGATCGGCTCTCCCGATTCGTCGCGGGCGAGCCATTCCGGGCGCACCGCGGCCACATCGGTGTGGACAGCGTGCGGGTCGACCCGCGCCATGACTACCATCCCGAGACGACGCGCGTCATCGTTGACGGCTCCGAAGAGGTCCAGGTCGCCGAGGTGGCGGCTCCGGCGGTGCTGGGGCACGGCGCTGGGGTAGAAGGCGAGGTAGCCTCCCGCGCTGATACAGGCGGCGTCAGAATGCGTGCGCGACATGACGTCGGCCCAGAACGCGCGGTCGAAATGCAGCGGATCGTCCTCGACGAACGTCAGCTGCGTCCATCGCGTGGCGCGGTCATACCACGGACGGTGATCCAGCTCGGAGAACTCCTGCGCACGGCCACCGGTCACTGCGACACCGCCAGCCCGTTGAGGCCGAGTACGAGGTCGTAGAGGGCTGCATGGTCGAGGTCGCCTCCACCGCGGGCGCGGACCGCCGCCACGAGACCTCCGACCAACCGCGATGCCGGCAGGACCAGTCCCTGCGCTCGTGCAGCGTCCTCCACGATGCCCATGTCCTTGTCATGCAGCGCGATCCGAAAGCCCGGGGTGAAGTCGCCGGACTGCATGGCAGGCGCCTTCCGCGCCAGAACCGTGCTACCCGCCAGGCCGCCCGAGATAACCTCCAGCGCCGCAGAAAGATCCGCATCGTGCGCGCGCAGAAACACCAACGCCTCCGCGAGCATCTGCAGGTGCCCCGCAACCATCAGCTGGTTCGCCGCCTTGACCACCTGCCCGGCACCTGCGTCCCCCACCCGCACCACCGTCGAGCCGACCACCTCGAGCAACGGCCGCACAGCGTCGAGGACCTCCGGTGCCCCACCGACCATGATGGCGAGCGTCCCCTCCACTGCAGCGGACTCGCCCCCGCTGACCGGAGCATCCAGACACCGGACGCCGGCCGCGGCCGCCGACTCATGCACCTGCGCTGCCTCGCCGGGGCTGATCGTGCTGTGATCGACCAGCACCGCACCCGACGACATCGCCCCGAGCGCACCGTCTTCACCACGCAGCACATCGAGCACCGCCGGACCGTCGGGCAGCATGGTCAGCACGACGTCAGCGCCGACACAGGCCTCCTTCACCGACGGGGCGACCACACCGCCGGTGGCGCCGGCACGCTCCCGTGCAGCGGGCGATCTCCCGTACACGCGCACCTCGTGTCCGGCGGCGACGAGGTTGCGCGCCATCGGCGCGCCCATGGTCCCGGGCCCGATGAAACCGATGATGGACATACTGAAGTCCTTCCTGAGAATTGTAGATCATTAGGTACAACCGCAACATGAACGTTGCGGGCCGTTGTCAGACACGAAAGCACGGGAGGTCGGCCGTGGCCGACGGGTTGCAGACCAAATCGGTGGTCGACGCGGTCGAGGAAGCATTGCGACATCGCATCCTCGTCGGCGACGAGCCTCCCGGTGAGGTCGTCACCGAGATCGCAGTGGCCAGCCGATTCCGAGTCGGCCGGCCCACCGCGAAAGCGGCGGTCGATCGACTGGTCGCCGATGGACTGCTGGTCAGAGAGGGCCGTCGCGGATCGGTCGTCCCGACGGTAGGGCCTGACGACATCGTCGACCTGTATGACAGTCGGTGCGTCATCGAGCGATTCGCCCACGCCCGTCTTGCCGAACGAGCGTACGTACCGTCGGAGGCAACACTGGCGAACGTGTCGCTGCGACACGCCGCCTCGGTCGAGGACGCCGCGCTGGCGATCGCGTCCGACGTCGCGCTCCACCGGGCCCTGGTTGTGGCCGACGGCAGTCCACGACTTCAACGCATGCATTCCTCGCTGTTGGCCGAGGCCCACGTCTGTATGGCACGCGTGCAGGCCAACCAACTGTTGCGCGCCGACGTCATCGCCGACGAACACGACGAGATCCTTCGCTGCATCGGCGCAGGCGACGTAGCCGGCGCGGCGCTCGCGACCGACCGACATCTGACGCACGCACGGGACAAGCTGCGCGCTCTGCTCGACGAACGCGCACGTGAGAACCCGGCCCGCGACACCGCGCCAGACCGGTGACCAGCAGGCCCGGGAAGACACAACGCTCTCCCGGGCCGACGGAGAACGCGCGGACCGCCTGCTTGATGTCAGACAATGGTTCATAGGCATCATTGACATACAGATACCCGATGCGCATCATCTTGTCAGCACGTCATCGACGACGATGGAGATGAGACGATGTGGATCGACCGTCACCGCATCCCCAACCCGACCGGGGCCCCGGTCGGGTCGAAGGCACCGAGCGGGGAGCGAAAGCAGGCCAGTCGCCCGGAGCGGACGGCACGGGGTGCGCTCACGTGCCGGCCGGCATCGTGAGCACGCCAACGGACCCAGCCGGCGGCCGCGAAGCCGCTGACGTGTGGTGGAACCGTCCGTTCCGGATGTTCCAGACCAACCTGCGCGAGATCGATGCCGGTCTCGATGTCGAGAAGACCCTCGACTTCATCGAGGACTACGGCGCAGACGCCTGGCTGCTGAACGTCGGCGGCATCGTCTCCAACTACCCCACCGCGCTTCCGCACCAGCGACGCAACCCGACACTGCACGCACGAGACTCAGGCGACCTTGTGGGCGACGCGCTCGCCGCGGCGCACCGCCGCGGCATCCGGCTGCTGGCTCGTATGGACTTCTCCAAAGTGTCCCGGGAAGTCGCAGAGGCACACCCTGAGTGGTGCTACCTCGCTCCCGACGGCTCGATGCAGGAGGACAACGGCCTCACGAGCGTCTGCCCGAACGGCGGGTACTACCAGGACAAAGTCATTGAAGTCCTGGAAGAGATCCTCGACCTCTACCGGATCGACGGCTTCTTCTTCAACCGGATGGGCTTCAACGAGGTCGACTACGCCAAGCGCTACCGAGGGGTGTGTCAGTGCCTGAGCTGCCGCACGACCTTCGGCCCCGATTTCGACGACCGCCTGCCCACCGGCCGTGACTCGCCGGGCTACCAGCGGTGGCAAGAGCTGACTCGGAGCCGTCTCGAGAGCCTGCTCGACCGAGCCCACACCGCCATCACCACTCGCCGCCCGGACATCCCGCTGATCCGGCGCGACCTGGTGTTCCACGAGGCGAACAATGCGGTCGGCAGGCAGCTCTGGCCCCACCTCACCTCGGAAGCGGTCAGTATCGGCCGCACCCAACAGCCTCCCCGGCCGGTCTTCGTCAACGCTGTCGCGTTCCTCGACATGCCGTTCCGGATGGTCGGAGAACAACCCAGACTGTTCGAGCAGTACCTGGTCCAGGCCATGGCCAGGGGCGGAGTGCCGTGCACCTACATCATGGGCACCCCCGACGAGTTCCCTTACGACTGCCTCTCAGCGGGCGCCGCGCTCACCCGGTTCCACCGCGACCACCAGGACGTCTATACCGACCTGGCCCCGTCAGCCAGGACTGCGCTGGTCCGGTCCGACCCACTCAAGCCCGGGGGGCCAGACCGGGCAGCAGCCGAGGCGGAGTTCCGCGGAACCTGGACCGCGATGCTCGAGCGGCACATCCCGTTCGACGTCGTCGCCGAGGACCAGCTCGCAGAGCTCATCCTGTCGGGCGAGCTCAACCGGTACACACTGGTCGTCCTGCCCGATCTCGGCGCCTTCGACAACGACACGGCCCAGGCTCTGGACGCCTGGGTCGAGGCCGGCGGATCCCTACTTCTGACGGGGTCGTCCGGACTCCACGGTCAACGCTCGCAGCTGAGTTCGTCAGGAGTGGCCGAACGGCTTGTCATCCGTGACACGCCCGAGACGACATGGTCCTCAGCCGTCGTGGACGGGGACACGCCGCTTCCCGTGCTGGGGGCCTTCCACGTCGTCCGTTCCCGACCGGAGGCTTCGTCCGAGCTGACCATGCTGTCGCGCGCTCCCTACGGTCCACCGGAGAAGTGCTATGGCCACCTCGAGCTGGATCACCCGGTCGCTCTGCTGTACAAGTACGGTCGCGGTACCACGGCAGCACTGACGTGGACACCAGGGCGGGCCTACCGCGAGGTCGGTCTCGACGCCATCGGTGAGTTGATCGCGCGCACCGCAGTCGACCTGCTGGGCGACAGCCTAGATCTTAATACCGACCTACCGACGCAGGTCGAGGTCGTCGTCGGCCGCTCCAGCCGGGGGACGATCGTGCACCTCCGCAATCTGAGCGGGCTGCGGCACCAGACCTTCGGTGACCCGATCCCGATCGCGGGCGGGCACACGCTAACCCTGCGCGGCGCTGCCGGCGCAACCGTGCAGACCCTGGTCTCGACCGCGGAACCCACCGTCGAGACGGACGGACGGGATCTTCGCGTCCAACTCCCCCACATTGATCTTTTCGAGGTGCTCGTCATCTCCTCCTGACCGGGTCAAAGGAGACTCGCATGGTCACCCCACTTCTCTCCCGTCGCCACCTCCTCCGGCTCGCCGGAATCGCCGGCGTCTCGCTGGGCGCCTCCGGCCTGCTCACCGGCTGCGGTGGACGACGGCCCGCCGATGGCTCTGTCGTAGCAGCGATGAACCAGGACGGTTCCTGGATCGACTATCTGCGCGAGTCCGCACAAGTATTTGAAAGGGACAATCCCGGCAGTCGTATCGACGTCACCGTCCAGGCTGAAGGCGCGCTCGACGCCTGGCTGGTGGCACGCACGGCGGCAAGCCAGGCGCCGGACATCGTCGAGATCGGCGTCTCACAGATCACCCGGTA
>NZ_JBEYXW010000055.1:0-25520 GCF_040645195.1 Saccharomonospora sp. NPDC046836 | reverse complement strand
AGCCCGTAGCCCGACCCCGGCTAGGGTGGGCGCGTGCTACTGAGTGACCGTGACCCTCCTTCAGCTCCTCCTCACTGACGGTGCACGGCGGCACCACGTGGGTCCGGTTCATGTTGATGAACGGCCACAGCCCGCGCTTCTTGGCGGCGGCACCGAAGGCGGCCATCGGCGCGTTGGCCTCGCCGGTGGCGTTGTACGGCACCAGGGGCTCGCGCGTCTCGCGGTCCTTGACCAGGTCGAGCGCCCAGAACATGCCGACGCCCCGGACCTCGCCGACGCTCGGGTGACGCTCGGCGAGGCGGCGCAGCTCCGGCTCGACCACCTCGGCGCCGAGCCGGGCGGCGTTCTCGACCACACCCTCCTCCTCCATCACCCGCAGCGTGGCGACGGCGGCGGCGCAGGCCAGCGGGTGCCCGGAGTAGGTGAGGCCGCCCGGGTAGGGCCGCTTGGCGAAGGTCTCGGCGATCTTGCCGCTGATGGCGACGCCGCCGAGCGGCACGTACCCGGAGTTGACGCCCTTGGCGAAGGTCATCAGGTCGGGCACCACGTCGTACAGGTCGGCGGCGAACCAGGTGCCGGCGCGGCCGAACCCGGCCATGACCTCGTCCAGGATGAAGACGATCCCGTACCGGTCGCAGATCTCGCGGACGCCCTGGAGGTAGCCGGGCGGCGGCGTCATGATGCCCGCGGTGCCGGGGATGGTCTCCAGGATGATCGCGGCGATGGCCTGCGGGCCCTCGTAGGCGATGGTCGACTCGAGGTGGGCGAGGGCGCGCTCGCACTCCTGCGCCTCGTTCTCCGCGTAGAAGGGCGTGCGGTAGAGGAACGGCGCCCAGAAGCGGACGACGCCGGCGCTGCCGTTGTCGGAGGCCCAGCGGCGCGGGTCGCCGGTGAGGTTGATCGCGGCGGCGGTGGAGCCGTGGTACGAGCGGTAGGCGCTCAGCACCTTGGTGCGGCCGGTGTGGACGCGGGCCATCCGCACGGCGTTCTCGACGGCCTCGGCACCGCCGTTGGTGAAGAAGATCTTGTCGAGGTCGCCCGGGGTCCGCTCGGCGATGAGCCGGGCCGCCTCGGAGCGTGCCTCGACGGCGAAAGCCGGGGCGAAGGTGGCGAGTCTGCCCGCCTGCTCCTGGATCGCCGCGACCACCTTCGGGTGCTGGTAGCCGATGTTGGTGAAGACCAGGCCGCTGGAGAAGTCGAGGAAACGGTTGCCTTCGTAGTCCCAGAAGTACGACCCCTGAGCGCCGGCCACGGCGAGCGGGTCGATCAGGTCCTGCGCGGACCACGAGTGGAACACATGCGCCCGGTCGGCGGCCTTGACGGCGGCACCGGTCTGCGGGTCGGGCTCGGGGAGCCCCGGAAGGGGAGAGCCGTGCTGGCTGGACTGAGGGGTCATGCCCACAGGCTAAGAGCGTGGAAGGCGGCCGGGGCAATGGGCGGTGTGTCTGGTGGCGGGAGGCGGGCGCGACAGGTTGTCGGGTGGCGGCTCCCACGGGGCGGCCGGGGCGGGGAGAGCGCCCGGGCCGCCCCCGGTATCAGCCTCGTCCCTTGGCCACCTTGAGCGCGGCCGTGGTCCGCGCCTCGTCGAAGGCGTCCACCGGGTCCTGGTCCCCCTTGCGCCAGGGCGAGGCCCCGCACCAGGGCCCGATCGCGCGGAACACCGGCAGCGCGGCCTCGTACATCTCGCACCGCATCAGGTGGTACGCGAGGAGGTGGCGCAGGCCGGGCAGGCGCGGGTCGGTCTCGGGGACGGTGGCGAGGGCCCGCGCCACCGTCAACAACAGCCCCTTGTCCGCCGGCTCGGTCCCCATGAGGCGCCGGCCGGACCGTTGCCCGTCCTCGTCCAGCGCGTACAGGTAGACGCCGGGGAGGACGGAGCCGGGCGGGGCGGCGGCCAGGGCCCGCTTGGCGAAGTCGTACATCAGCTCGTCGGAGCCGTGCCACTTGGCGCACCAGTACTGGAGGGCCTGGAGGTGGCCCGCCCAGTGGTAGGGGGCACGGGTCTGGAGCCCCGCGAAGAGGCGGGAGAACTGGCCGTGGTCGTAGTTGAGGGCGCGGGCGGCCGTCAGCATCACGACCCAGGGGCCGGGGTCGGCGGGGGCGAGTTCGGACGCCTCGTGGGCGGCCTTCATGGCGTCGGGGAGCATCCGCTGGAAGGTGTCCATGTGGGCCTGGGAGACCTTGTGGGCGTAGGCGCTGCCCCGGATCGCCCAGGCCCGGTGGACCATCAGTCCGGCGCGGACGGTGGCCGCGTCGCCGCTCTCCGGGTGGGCCTTGCGCCACCGCTTGAGCCAGTCGTCGTCCTCCTGGGCGAGTTCCTGGAGGAGTTCGACGCGCGACCAGCGTTCGTCCCAGTCCTGCCCGGCCGCCTCGACGTAGGCGGCGGCCTGCTTCCACTCCCCCCGGCGGGCGCCGAGGACGGCCTCGACGAAGACGTCGTGGTCGGGGTCGGTCCGCGGGGGCCCGGCCCGGTCCGGGTCGAGCTGGGCACGGGGCACCAGGCCGTGCGGGGCGGGGTCGAACGCCGCCCGCTCCCGGGAACGACGCACCCGGGAGGCTATGGAGGCCACACCGATACCGGCGGCCGCGAAGACGAATATGCTGATCACCGCGTGATCATGCCGCCACGCGACCCCCTGGGCAAGGGAATTGGCCCGGCCTCTCCCGCCCGGCCGGGGAGCACCTTGTCGTTCCGGTCCGGATACGAAGGGTGGCGGTCCGGGGCGCGGGCGCACGCCCGCCGACTATCCTCCGGAGCAGTGGCAGACGCGTGTTACGGGGGAGGCGGCGCCGCGATGGAACAGCTCGGTCCGGGGGACCCGCAGCAGATAGGGGCGTACCGCCTCCAGGCCCGCCTCGGCGCGGGCGGCATGGGACAGGTCTATCTGGCGCGTTCCGGACGCGGGCGCACCGTCGCGGTGAAACTGGTCCGGCGTGAGCTGGCCGAACGGGCCGAGTTCCGCGACCGGTTCCGCAAGGAGGTCGCGGCGGCGCGGCGGGTCGGCGGCGCCTGGACGGCCCCCGTGCTCGACGCCGACACCGAGGCCGAGGTGCCGTGGCTGGCCACCGGGTACGTCGCGGGCCCCTCGCTCCAGTCGGTGGTCGCCTCGCACCACGGACCGCTGCCCGAGCGCTCCGTCCGCATCCTGGGCGCCGGTCTCGCCCACGCGCTGAAGGACATCCACGCGGCCGGACTCATCCACCGCGACCTCAAGCCCTCCAATGTCCTGCTCACCATCGACGGCCCGCGCGTCATCGACTTCGGTATCGCCCGCGCCCTGGAGACCACCGCCGAGGCCGCCCTGACCCGGACCGGCGCCGTGGTCGGCTCGCCGGGGTTCATGGCCCCCGAGCAGGTCCGCGGCGACCGCGTCACCCCGGCCGCCGACGTCTTCTGCCTCGGCTCGGTCCTCGCCTACGCGGCCACCGGCGCGCTCCCGTTCGGCACGGCGGGCAGCGGCGTCCACGCCCTGATGTACCGCATCGCCCAGGAGCCGCCCAACCTCGCGGACGTCCCGGAGAACCTCCAGGGCCTCATCGGCGCCTGCCTCGCCAAAAACCCCGAGGACCGCCCCACCCTGGACCGCCTGCTCGCCCTGACCGGCGCCGACGACACCGTCAGCGACGGCAAGGCCATCGACCCCTGGCTCCCCGGCGGCCTCGTCGCCCAGCTCGGCCGCCACGCGGTCCGCCTCCTCGACCGGGAGGACCCGGAGAACGGCCCCGCCGCCGGGGCCACACCCGCAGCACCCGACGTCTCCGCACCGGCCGAGGCACCCGGTACGCCCGCCGGCAGGCCGGGCGCGCCGGGCGCTCCCGCCACCCCGGCGACCCCGCCCGCTCCGGCTCCGGCCCCGGAGTCCACCCCCGCTCCGCCGGACCCGGGCACCCCCGGCACACCCCCGCCCGGCGGCGTCAACCACCTCCCCACGGTCGTCGTCGGTACCACCCCGCCACCCCCGCCCCAGCCCACGGCCCAGCCCCACGGGGCCCCGGCTCCCTCGGCTCCCCCGGCCCACGCCTACGGCCAGCCGCACCCCGCGTACGGCTACCCCCAGCCCCACCAGCACCCGGGGCTGGCGCCCACCCCGCCCTACGGCCCGGCCCCGCTGCCGGTGCCCGCGCGCGACCGGGCCCCGACGGTCCTCCTGCTGGTCGTCGCGCTGATCGTCGCCCTCGGCGCGGGTGCCGGGGTGTACGCCTACCTCAGCGGGGACGACGGCGACGACCTGGCGACCGACCCGAAGCAGCCCTCGCCCACCGCTTCCGCCGATCCGGGCGGCTCCGGCACCCCGAGCAGCGACGCGAGCCCGGCCGAGGGCACGCCCTCCGGCGACGAGGACGACGACGAAGGCGAGGGGGACACCGTCCCCGCCGCCTTCCTGGGTACCTGGACCACCACCATCGGCACCACCGACGAGCGCCGTCTCGTCCTCCAGCAGGGCGAGGTGGGCGACACCGTCCTCTCGCTCACCGCGACCGGGCCGCTCCAGGGCAGCGCCAGTTCGTACCGCTGCGTCTTCCAGGCGGAGCTGACCGAGGTTCCGAACTCCCGTGGCCCGGTGCGGGTCGGCCCGTCCCGGGTGGTGGTCGGCGAGCCGATGACCTCGTGCAGCGCGGGCGAGTCCACCACCCTGACCCTGCACGGCGACGGCCGCCTGACCCGCGTCAACGACGTGACCGGGGAATCCCTGACCTACACCAAGACGGGCTGAGCCCGGCCCGGATCAGGCGGAGGGCTCACCCGTCCGGCCGCCCTTGCGGAAGCTCCACCCGGTGTTCAGGCAGGCTTCGGCGAGCGGTTCGAAGTAGCCGTCAGGGTGTCCGAGTTCGGCGGCCAGCTCGTCCCAGCGGTGCTCCACCACGTACTCCTTGCAGCGGTCGCAGGCGAACCACTGCTGGGACTCGTGGCGGAGCTTCTGCTTGGTGCCCTCTTCGTCGGTGACCCGCCAGAAGTGGACGGACTTGACCGGGAACATCAGGGCCAGCGGGCGGGACGGCTCCCAGCAGAGGGTGCAGACGCGGGGCGTCCACGTCCGCTCGGGGGACAGGTCGTCGAAGTAACCCATGGGCGCAGGGTACTCGCGCTCGTCCGGCAGTCGTCCCGCCATCACTCACTCCCGTCGGATTGCCAGCCAGGCGGCGATCGCCTCTGTCATGGGCATACCCGTCTCGATCTCGACGAAGAGGAACTGACCGCCCGCGTTCGCCTCCAGGAACCATGGATCGCCCTGCTCGTCGATCGCGAAGTCAAATGCGGCGTAGGCGAGTTGGGCCTCCTGGAGATAGCGGCGCACGGCCGCGCGCAAGGAGCCGTCCACCTCTCCGGCCACCCAGGTGCTGGCGTCGGCGGGGAGGAATCGCCAGTCGAGGGTGGGGGTGCGCGGGGTGACGTACGCCGGGAAGTACCGGTCGCCGACGACGGTGAGCCGCAGGTCGGTGCTTTTGGGAACGCGCTGCTGGAGGCAGGTGGCGCAGGCCGCGACGCCGGTGAAGTCGGCGTCGGGCGGGACGGCGGCGGTGGGCATGGTGAGCGGCGGATTCTGCGGGTGACGTCCGGTCACCGACTTGACGACGAGCCCGCTCCCGGAGTCCGCGTACGCCTTCTGGAAGCGCGCCGCCTCGTCGGGGTCGGTGGTGACGAGGGTGTCCGGGACACGCAGCCCGGCGCGGGCGGCGGTGGCCAGTTGCCAGAGTTTGTGGCGGGAGCGCTCCAGGGCGTCCGGATCGTTCATCCAGCGTGCGCCGGTGGCGCGCAGAGCACCCCAGAGGGCCCGTTCGCACTCCAGGGTGATCCATGCGCGCTGCTCGGCGGAGGCGTGCGCCCCCGGCGTTCCGGGGCGGCGCACCCACACCGAGCGGATCTCCTCCAGGGCGAGCCGCCCGCCCGGGGTGGCGAGGTGGCCGGTGACCTGGCCGTCCGGGGTGACGCGGACGGCGAGGCCGGCGCGGCCGGGGAAGTCCGCGGGGTCGAGCCGGAGGACCGGGACGCCGCGTCTGCGCAGCCGGAGCACGACCGCGTCGGCGGTGACGTCCTCCTCGCAGGTCAGGACGAGGACGGTCATCGCTCAGTCGTCCCAGTGGGTCTTGCTCCCGGCGGTGGAGGCGGTGGAGCCGAGCCGGGCGAGGAGCGCGGTGTCCTCGGCCGCGTACCCGCCGCCGGCCAGCACGTTGACCTGCTCGGCCTGGTCGAAGGCGTAGGGCGCCGCCGGCTCGCCGGCCTGCGGGCGGGCGTACTGGAGGGCGAAGGGCGTCATCGTCATCGTGCACTCTCCTCGGCGTCTGGCCTCTGTCGGATCGCGAACGGGGGTGTGCGGGTGGCGCCGTGGGTGCCGTGCGGGATGTGCCAGACACCCCCTGAGACGCCCGCCCGACCGGACGTCCGGTCAAGGGAACTTGTGCCCAGAGCGTGGCGAAAGTAGGGACAATCCGGTAATCAATCGCGTTCCTGATTACCCAGACCGGGGGGCAGATGCCAGCGCCGAAGTCCGTGGACCCCACCGCCTCGCTCGCTGCGCTGCTCGGCGCGCGCATCCGCCGGCTGCGGAGAGCGAAGGGCTGGAGCCAGACGGAGCTGGCCGCGAAGGGCGCGACCTCGCAGGGGCGTCTCGCGCAGATGGAACTCGGCCGCGAGACGCCCAGCCAGACGGTCTGCCAACTCCTCGACCAGGCCCTCGACGCCGACGGCGAACTCCTCGCTCTCTGGGCCCACATCGAGCGCACCCCGTACCCGGACTGGTCGCGCGCCTTCATGCGGTTCGAGCAGCGCGCCACCCGGATGCGCAAGTACATGGCCGCCACCGTGCCGGGCCTGCTGCAGACCGAGAGCTACGTCCGCGCCCTGCTGACGGCGGCCCGGCCCAGCGTCGGCGGCGCCCTGGAGAGCCTGGTACGCGCCAGGCTGGAGCGGCGGTTGCTGCTCACCGGGGAGTCGCCGCCGTACTTCTGGGCGATCCTCGACGAGTCCGTGCTGCGCAGACCGATCGGGCAGCCGGAGGTGATGCGGGAGCAGCTGACGTACCTGCTGCACATGCAGGAGACGGAACGGGTCTCGCTCCAGGTACTGCCCTTCTCCGCCGGCGTGCACCCGGCGCTCGGCGGCTCGGTCACCGTCCTCAGCTTCGACCGCCGCCCCGACGTCGCCTACCTGGAAAGTTCGCACTCCGGAGAGCTGATCGACGACCCCGAGGCGGCCGCGGGCTTCGGGCTAGCATTCGACCAGCTTCACGCCCAGGCGCTCTCACCCCATGCGTCCGCAGCCATGATCCGCAACGTGTTGGAGGGCTCCTACGGTGTCACTCGCGTCTCCCGACGGCGTCGCCGGTCCGTGGCGCAAGAGCAGCTACAGCAACACGCAGGGTGGGGACTGCGTCGAGGTCCGCGACGACCTGCCCGGCCTGGTGCCGATACGTGACAGCAAGGACCCGGGCCGCGGGACGGTACGGGTCTCGGACCGGGCGTGGCGTGTGTTCCTCCGGGTGACGCGGGGTTAGGTCCCGCTCGCCGGGGCCCGGTCGGCGCGCCCGCCGGGTACGCCCAGTCGGCCCCGGGGCGGGCAGGGGCGGGGGCCGCGTGCGAGGGTGGAGCACGCAGGCGAAACGGTTCGCCTGCCGGAGAGACGGCGCACGCCGGGTGAGGGGGAGCCGACGGTGACCGAGCAGCGGCAGGACAACCGGCCCCCAGCCCCCTCGCGCCGCTCGCAACGCCGCCAGACCGTGGCCGAGCTGCGCTCCCAGGGCCGCGCCGGTCCCGGACTGCGCGACATACTCCCCGGTTTCGCCGGCATGGTCCTCGTCACCGCCGGCCCCGTCGTCGGCCTCGCCTGGCTCTACCGGGCCTACGGCCTCGGCGCCCTGCTCCTGGGCGTCCTCCTCCTCGCCGCCGCCACCCTGGTCGGCGTCCCCTGGCGGCGCGCGGTGGTCCGCCGGCGCGGCGGCCGCTACACCCCCGCCGAACTCGCCGTCCTCGACGACCACGGCCTCGCCGTCGCCGCCGAACGCATCCTGCGCCGCGACGGCTGGCACGTCCTGCCCATGCCCGACGACGGCCGGCCCCGCCTCTATGCCCGCGACCGCCGCGACCGCCGCCTCGACGTCTCGTTCCGCCCGGTCGACGACGGCCCCGGCGCGGCCGAACCCCCGGGCGGCCCCGCCACCCTGCGCGAACCCGGCGGCCCCGCCGACGACCGGGTGATCCGCGTCGTGATCAGCATGGGCACGTACAGCCCCGCCGAGATCGAATGGGCCTCCCGGCCGGGCGGCGACCACCTGGTCGACGGGCGGCAGTTGCAGCAGTGGGCCTCCGGGACCTCCCTGGACGCGCTCGGCCTGCTCGGCTGACCGTCACCCGGAGCCCGGCGCCCCCCCTCGAACCGCCCCCGCGCCCCTTCGATGGGCCCGAGGTACCGCTGCGTCCAGGCGCACATCAGGTGGGTCGTCTCGCGCAGGGCCAGCCCCGGTTCGGTGAGGGCGTAGTCGACGCGGGGCGGAACAGTGGGGTGCACGTAACGCTCCACCAGCCCGTTCCGTTCCAGCATGCGCAGGTTCTGGGCCCACCACGTCCTCGCGGACGTACGACGACAAGGAGACGGCAGCATGGCGATCACCCTGGTGGGCCCCGAGGGACTGCCGAAGGCCGGTGCCTACCGGCAGGTGGCCGTGGCGACCGGGTCGCGGCTGGGAGAGACCCCGGCCGCGCCCGGCACGCTGGTGGGCGTGGCCGCGCTGGACGTGCCGGAGCACCTGGTCGAGGTGGAGGCGACTGCGGTCCTGGACTGACCACCGCCGCCCCGCCCTCAGCCGCAGGGGCTCACCCCTCGGCCTCGGCCTTTCGCAGCAGCTCCGCCATCCGGTCGAAGCCACGCCGCTCGGCGTGCTCGCGCGGGGTGACGCCGTCCCGGTCGGCGAGGTCCGGGGTGGCCCCGGCGGCGAGCAGCAGCCGGACGGTCTCCCGGTGGTCCGGTCCCCCGTCGCCGAGGATCACCGCCTCCAGGAGCGCGGTCCACCCCAGGCCGTTGACGTGGTCCACCTCCATCGACGCCTCCCGCAACGCGGCACGGATGTACGGCACGTGCCCGCGCTCGGCGGCCGGGATGAGCGCGGTGCCGCCGAACCGGTTCCGCAGCGCCTGGTCCGGCTCGGCCGGCAGCAGCGTCCGCATCATCTCGACGCTGCCGGTGACCCCGGTGACCAGCCAGGCACTGTCGTCCCGGTCGTCCTGCGCGTCCGGATCGGCCCCGTACTCGACCAGCGCCCGGGCCGCCGCGACATGGTCACCGAGTGAGGCGAGCAGCAGCGGGGTGCGCCCCGAGGCGTCGCTCACCTCGGTCCGCGCGCCCGCCGCCAGCGCCGCCTTCACTCCGGCGGTGTCACCCGCCTCGGCCGCCTCGATCAGCCGGGCCTCGGCCTTCTTCTGCTCCTGCCGCGACACGGCCTGACCTCCTTCGGCCCCGCTGTTCCCGCTCTTGCGGTCAGCGAAAGAGGGCGGTGACACCGGCCTTGGCGAACTTCTCGTCCAGGTCGCCGCTGGGGGCGCCCGCCACACCGATGCCCGCGACCGGGGCGCCCTTCACGGTGACGGGGGCGCCGCCGGCGAGGAAGAGGGTGCCGGGGATGTCCTTGAGCGTGGGCGCGCTGTCGAGCCGCTTGACCAGCTCGGAGGTGGGCGCGTTCCAGGACACGGCGGTGAACGCCTTCTCCCGTGCCGCCTCGTACGACTCCGGACCGGCACCGTCCCCGCGCAGCGTCACCAGGGCACGCCCGTCCCGGTCGACCACGGCGACCGACACCTTCTGCTTCTCCTTGCCCGCCGCGTCGAGAGCGGCCTGCGCGGCCTTGGTGGCGGCGGCGATCGTCAGGTGCGAGGTCTGCGTGACGTTACGCCCGGAGGCATCGGCGGCCTGGGCCGCGGCGGGCTTCGCGGCAGGAGCGGTGTCCGCGCTGGCGGAGACGGCGCCGAAGGCCCCGGCGCCGAGTGCGACGACGACGGCCGAGCCGGTGAGCACGCGGGTGCGGGTGGAGCGGAAGGCGGTGGAGAAGGACATGGGGACTCCTCGGGTGAGCGTCCGCACCGGGCCGGCACGGAAGGGGAATCGGGGTGGGCTGTCGGCCCGGGCCCGCGGCGTGTTCGCCCGGTGGGACCTTGTCGGGCCGCCGGGCCGCCGGCCTGCTTCCATCCTGGTTCCGGGGCGTGCCGCCACCCGTCCTCCGCCCGGCTCGCGGGGCCGTACCGGACGGGCGACACGCGGGTCAGCCGATCGGCTGATGCGGCGGGCGGGGGCCGGGGCGATGATGCGAGGACCCCCGGCTCGCGCGGCGGGGCGGGCCGACGGCACCCCGGGCGGGCCGGAGCCGCACACCGCACGGGCCGCCCACCGCCCGCAGCCCGAGTCCCGTCCGGCAGTCCCGCACCACCGAAGGCCAGGCCCCACCCCATGCGCCACCCCGCCGACGCCCTCCAGCCACCGCCCTCCCCCGGGGCCTTTGCTCCCGGCGCCCAGACCCGAGACGACCGCCTGCTCTCCGCCCTCCTCACCACCGCGTTCGTCGTCCTCCTCGCCGGCGCCCTGCTCCGCTACGTCCTCAAGCACGGCGGCAGCGACCGGCTGCCCTGGATCGTCGGGCTCAGCGTCGTCCTCGCCGTGGTGCAGGTCGCCGGGCAGGCTCGGCCCGGGAGCCGTCGCGCCGCAGGCGTACGGCTGGCCGTGGTCGTCGCCTGCTGGGTGGTGATCGTGCTGCTCGCGCCGAGCTTCGCCTGGTGCGCGGTCCCCCTGATCCACACCGCGCTGCGGCTGCTCCCCACCCGCTCGGCCGTCGCCCTGGTCACCGCCCTGGCCACCCTCGTCGTCCTCGCCGAACTCCGCCTGGCAGACGGCTTCGACCCCAACCATCTCCTCCTCCCCCCGGTCGTCGCCGCCCTCGCCACCGGCGTCTTCGTCTACCTGACCCGCGAGGCCACCCGCCGCCAGCACCTCATCGACGACTTGGTCCGCACCCGCCGCGAACTCGCCGCCACCGAACGCCGCGAGGGCACCCTCGCCGAACGCCAGCGCCTCTCCCGCGAGATCCACGACTCCCTCGCCCAGGGCCTGTCCAGCCAGAACATGCTGCTCCAGGCGGCCGACCGCCAGTGGGACACCGACCCCGTAGCGGCCCGTACACATCTGCGCACCGCCGCCTCCATCGCCGCCCACGGCCTCACCGAGGCACGCCGCCTCGTCCACGACCTGGCCCCCGCCGACCTCGCCGAGGGCGCCGGGCTCGCCCAGGCCCTCGCCACCCTGGCCGCCCGCGAGTCCCGCGACGGCCTCACCGTCCGCTTCCACGCCGAGGGCCCCGACACCCACCTCCCCGACCAGGCCGCCTCCGCCCTCCTCCGCACCGCCCAGGGCGCCCTGGCCAACGTCCGCGAACACTCCGGCGCCCACACCGCCGCCCTCACCCTGACCTGCCTCGACGACACGGTCGCCCTCGACGTGGCCGACGACGGCCGGGGCTTTCCGGCTCCCGAGCCCGGCGGTACGCGCGACCCGCTGGGCGACCCCGACCCTCTGCGCGGCCACGGCCTCCCCGCCATCCGCGCCCGCCTGCGCCAGCTCGGCGGCACCCTCGCCATCGAGTCCACCCCGGGCGAGGGCGCGGTCCTCACCGCCACGATCCCGCTGACCCCTGCCACCTCGCCCGCCCCGTAGGAGCCCACGTGCCCGCCGCCGACGACGAGCCCACCCCACCCCCCGTACGCCTCCTCCTCTGCGACGACCACGCCGTGGTCCGCGCCGGCCTGCGCGCCCTCCTCTCCAGCGCCCCCGGCATCGAGGTCGTAGCCGAGGCAGGCAGCGGCGAGGAAGCCCTCGCCCTCACCGCCCTCCACCACCCCGACCTGGTCCTCATGGACCTCCAACTCGGTGAAGGAATCGACGGAGTCGAGACAACCCGCCGCCTCACCACCCTCCCCGGCCACACCCCGTACGTCCTCGTCCTCACCACCTACGACACCGACGCCGACATCACCCGAGCCGTCGAGGCCGGCGCCACGGGCTACCTGCTGAAAGCCGAACGCCCCGAAGAACTCTTCACCGCCATCCGGGCCGCGGCCTCAGGCCGCACGGCCTTGTCGCCGCCTGTCGCGCAGAGGGTGATGACTCACTTGCGGAACCCGCAGCCGGAGCTGACGCCGAGGGAGCGGGACATTCTGCGGCACTTGACGCAGGGGTTGGGGAACCGGGAGATCGCCAGGGCGTTGTTCATCAGCGAGGCGACGGTGAAGACCCATCTGGGCCGGATTTATCAGAAGTTGGGGGTGGAGACACGGGCGGGGGCGGTGGCTGTGGGGAAGGAGAGGCGGTTGTTGGGATGAGGGGTCGTCGGGGGGAGCGTATTCGCAGATCGGGTGGGTGTGGTGGGCGGGGGTGCGCAGGCCGGGGGTTGAGAGGGAGGGGAGCGGTGGCTAAATCGAGGGACGGCAAAGGGCGTCTGAGAGTGCAGGTGGGGAGGTGTGTTTCCGCGAGCACGGGGGGAGCCCGACGGCCTCGATGAGGACAAGGGCAGGCGGATCACGGCGCTGGAGGTAATACCGCTCCCCCGGCGGCCTGACTAACCTCCCCCTAAGCCTCCCCCCACCCGAACCCAGCCCCATCCCCCCGCTTGGGCAAATGCGGCTCCCCCTCGGTGAAGACCACCCGCACCCCCTGCCCCCGCAAGGTCTCCACCGCCCGCCCCACCGCAGGCTGCGTGCCCAGCGCCGTGGACCAGAACGGCGCGGCGACCACCGGCACCCCGAGATGTACGGCCTCGGCCGGCACCCCCGATGCCACCGTGTCCGTGATCCCGGCCGCCCACTTGCGCACGTGGGAGACACGGCCGGGGCCTGCTCCTCGTGGACGCCGTCGCCGCCCGCTGGGGCGCCGACCCCGAGCGCTGGGGCAAGCGCGCCTGGGCGCAGGTGCGTGCGGCGTGAACGCGTACGAGAGGCCGGACACGCACGAGCGAATGGGCGCGCGGCCGGCAGCCAGCGGGGCGAGGAGCGCCGGGTCCTCGCAGGCCGTGCGGCCTATGCCGGCAGCGAGGAGGAGGTACGTGTTCCGACGGGCGTGCCGGACGCGTGGACTCCGGCCTTCCTCGCCCAACTGATCGTCCCTGAGGCGCAGCTCGTCCACGTCCGTCGGCGGAGGGCGAGCAACGGAGGCACCTGTTCGCCCCGGGCCGCGAGTCCTTCGCCAAGCTCGTCCCGGGCTCCCCGGCCTCAGCCGGCTGGACCGTGCGTCGGGGCGGACCCGTACGTCTCCGGGGCCAGGTCGAGGAGGTCCTGCCCGCCTGGCGCGACGCGGGAAGTCCGGGTATCGACGCCGCACGGCTGCGGATCACGGAGACGGGCGCACCACTACCCGGTCCACGGCGCGAGCGCCCCGCCCCTGCGCTGGGTCCACGCCCCGCGGTGAGCCGCGCCCCCTACCGCCTGCGTCCCGCCCGGCGCCGGATCATCCACGGCAGCACGTACCAGCACAGCCCGAACCACACCATCACCCCGCCCACCAGCACCTCGGCGAGCAGCGACGGGACGGCCGTGCGCAGTATCAGCAGCAGCGTGCCGCAGATGGTGAGGGCGAGGAGGACCATGCCGCAGACCATGAGGCGGGCGGCGGCGTCGACCAGTTCGTCCTTGACGCGCAGGCCGGAGAGAAAGCGGTGGAGGGAGACCGGGGCGATGAGGGAGGCGGTCGCCAGGGCGGCGAGGACCACGGTGACGACGTAGATCCCGCGGTCGAGGCCGTCCAGTTCGCCGAAGAGCGAGGTGAAGGCGACGCTCAGCAGGAAGCCGAAGAGGATCGAGATGCCCGTCTGCGCGACCCGGGTCTCCTGGAGGACCTCGTTCCATTTCCGGTTGACCCGCTCGCGGGCCGTCTCCGGACGTTCCTCCTCCAGCTGGGGCGGCCCCGCGGCAACCGTGCGGGCGTGCTGCCCGCAGGAGCAGGAAGGGCAGGTGTACGGGTCGGTCATGGTCATGGTCGGCATCCTCCGTCTCAGCTCCGTCCGTGTGCCCCGAACCGGTACGAACATGCAGGTGGGGCGGGTGCCACGGGTCCCGGGGGGACGGAAGCCCCGGCTCCGGGTGAACACCTCCCGAACTTCCCGCCACCACCCCCGCAGCGGCTCCGCGCCTCCTACGGTGTCCCTCCCCGACCCGTACAGGCGTACGGGCGGGGTCGGGGCCGATCGGGGGAGGGGCCGGGATGGAGTGGGTGGTCAACGCCGAGAACGTGATCGCGGTGGGGACGTTCGCGGTGGCGAGTTCGATCGCGTTCGGGCAGTGGTGGTACGAGCGGATGGTGCCGCGCAGGCGGCGCATCGGGTACCGGGTGCAGCTCGACACCGCCATCGGGGACGGCGACGTGCACCCCAACGAGTCGCTGACCCCGGACGAGAAGCCCCCGGTGTTCAGCCGTCCCGCCCGGCTGACCTCGATGGCGTTCCTGGTCAGCATCGCGCTGCTGGCGGGGCTGATCGTCACCGGCGGCGAGCCGCCGCCGATGGGGTGCGCGACGGGGAGCCTGGAGGTGACGGGCTCGACGGCGTTCGCGCCGGTCGCCGAGGAACTGGCCGAGGCGTACATGGAGCAGTGCCCCGGCTCGAAGATCACGGTGACGGCGCACGGGAGTACGACCGGCCTGCGGGAGCTGGCCGAGCGCGGGGCGGCCGCGAAGGACGGCGCCCCGGGCCTGGTGGCACTCTCGGACGGGCCCGCCCCCCAGGGCCAGGAGACCGGGGACGTGGGCGCCGAGGGAGGCGAGGGCGGCGGCCTGGCCGGGACGCGGCTCGCCGTCTCCGTCTTCACCCTCCTCGCCCACGCCGACGTCCCCGTGTGGAACCTGACCCTCGCCGACCTGCGACGGATCTACGCGGGCGAGGTGACCGACTGGCGCGAGGTCGGCGCCGGCCGTTCGCTGTCGATCGTGCTGGCCGGCCGGGGCGCCGCCTCAGGCACCCGGGACGTGCTCCAACGCCGCCTGCTGGACGGGGCGTTCGAGCCGCCCGCCTCCTCGCGGGACTGCTCCCGCAAAGACAACCCGACGGCGCCCGTCATCCGTTGTGAGCTGGACACCACCGACCAGGTCATCGCCACCGTGGCCCGCGTCCCCGGCGCTCTGGGCTACAGCGAACTGCGCACCACCAGCACCCTGGAAGGCGTCCGCAGGCTCAGCCTGGACGGGCGGCGCCCCACGCTGGACGGCGCCGGCCACGACGCGTACCCGTACCGGGAGATCGAGTACGCGTACACCTACGGGCGTCCCCCGGCAGACTCCCTGACCGCCGGTTTCCTCGCCTTCGCCACACGCGGGCCCGGGCAGGACGTGGTGCGCACCCACGGGCATCTGCCGTGCGGGACGCCCGAGGGGCTGCGGATCTGCGGGGCGGCCGACTGAGCAGCGGCGGGCGGGAGTCACCTGCCGCCGGGCTCCGGGAGCTCCTCGCCGAAGTGGTACGGGGCCAGGCAGTAGCTGAAACCGGCCTCGCCGTTCAGCTCGATCTTCTCCTGCTCGCAGTAGGCCGCGAGGCCGTCCGCGATGTGCCAGGAGCCGCCGTCGAACCAGAAGATGCCGCCCGCGTAGTGGATCGTGGCGCCGGAGTCCGGGTCGGTGAGGTTGAGCGACTCGTAGTTCTCCGGGCGGTCACGGACCAGGGCCACCAGGTCGTCCGGGACGCCTCGGTACAGGGAGACCTGAAGGGCGTAGTCGTCCTCGGCGTAGAGGTTGAGGGAGCCCTCGTGGTCGAAGGTCAGCAGGAGGGCGCGGCCGTCAGCGGTGAAGTACCAGACGGCGGACTGGCCGCCGCCGTCGTTCCAGGCGAGGCGCTCCGCGCCGTCGACCGTGGCCGGCTCCACGTCGGCCTCGGCGGCGACCAGCGCGGCGCGCCGGCGGACCTCGCCGAGCGCGGTGGCCTGAAGCGCCTGCCAGGTGGCGTTCTCCGCGAGAAGGGCGCTGCTGTGGTTGCCCATGCCGGGAAGGGTAGGGGACGGGACCGACAACGCGGCGGGGTGCCAGGGAGAGCTCTTGGCCCCTCCCTGGCACTACGCCGCTCTCCCGTCTACCACCCCCTCGCGCTCCGGCGGACCCGGACCACCAGCCACGCCCCGGCCAGACCGGCGTCCGGCAGCGGGCCCGGCGGGTGCGGCCCCGAAGACGGGTCCGGGGTCGGCTTCGGACCGGGCTTGCGGTGGGTGCTGGTGCTCGTGCAGGTCACTCTGCCCAGGGTGACCGTGGCGGGTGACGGCGGTACGACGGTGTTGACCATCGTGCAGGTGCCGCGCTGAACGGAGTTGACGGTGAGGAGGAGGTCACGAGGCCCGCTCCCCCGTCGTCGCCACGGCACGTCGACGAGGTCAGCTCGTAGCCGCCGGGCCCGCCGTCCTCCGTGATCTGGTACGCCCGGCCGGGGCGGACGGTGACGACCGTGACGGCCGGGTCGGGCGCGCCGGTGACCGTCTGGGTGGGGACGCCGGCCGGGTCGGGGTCGATCGGCGTGGCGGTGCCGCCGGTGTGATGCGCGGCGAGGTGACCGGCTCCCGGCGGAAGCGGTCCGGTTGCTCCCGCCCGACCTGACCATGAACCCGCCCGGCCCCGTCGCGGTCGAGCTGCACGTGGTGGCCGCCGTGGGCCGGGGCGTCTGGAACCCGGTACGGCGTGGTGACGGTCCCGCCCATCCGGAACGCGTCGTTCCCGAACCATGCTTCGGGCGCCGCGACCCGCCGTACCCAGAACCCCGGCCCCTCGTTGAAACCCCCGACGGCGGTCCCGGTCACGACGAAGGAACAGTCCCCGTCCGCATCGGACACGCAGGTGAACGTCGGCGTCTCCCCGTCCGCGGCCTCGTACAGGCCGGGCCGCACCCCCGCCAGGCATTCCAGGAGGTCAGGGAGCGCGATGAACAGCCACAACGAAAAGAGCCTCCGCATGTACAGCCAGGCACTGACCGCCCTGCTGGAACTCCGCAAGGCCATGACCACCGAAGAACCTCCCCGGGACTGACCCCACGTGCCTCCGCCCACCCCCCGCACCCTCCACCTGAGAGGCCGCCGCTTCTCCTGCCTCGACTTCGGCGGTCCCGGCCCCACCCTCCTCGCCCTCCACGGCCATTTCGGCCGCGGCACCACCTACGCACCCCTCGCCGCCGCCCTCACCAGCCGCTATCGCGTCCTCGCCCCCGACCTCCGCGGGCACGGCCTCTCCGACAACGGCGGCACCTTCACCCTCGAGGAGTACGTGGCCGACACCGCCGCCCTGCTGCACGCCCTGGAGCTGACCCCGGCGGCGGTCCTCGGCCACTCGATGGGCGGCGCCATCGCCTTCCTCCTCGCCGAACGCCACCCTGAGCTGGTCCAGACCCTGGTCGTCGCCGACATGACCGTAAAGAACCAGCCACCGGAGACCCAGCCGATTCTGGACATCACCGACTGGTCCCGCCGCGTCCCGTGCCGCGAGGCCCTGCGCGAGGCGGTCGAGACCCGGGGCATCCCTGACACCGCCTGCTTCCTCGACAGCGCCCACCACTTCCCCGACGGCTGGGGCTTCCTCTTCGACCAGGCCGACCTGATGGCCTCCCAGGCCGCCCTGGCCGGAGACTTCTCCGCCGCCTGGGTACGCTCCGCCGGGCCCCCCGCACTCCTCCTGCGCGCCGAGCACAGCTTCCTCCTCACCCCGTCCACCGCCCGCTGGATGGCCGACGCCCGCCCCGACACCGCACTCCGCGAACTCCCCGCCTGCGGCCACTGGCTCCACACGGACGACCCGGCCGGGTTCGCCGAGGCGGTCGCCGCCTTCCTGGACAGCCGACGCCCCGGCGCGGGCACACAGCACGGGCACCCGTGAGCGACACCGCCCACGCTGTCCACCACCGACCATCCCCCAACCCCATTACGCGAGCCCTTTTCCACGCCTTGACGCTCCCTCACCTCTGCTCACGGAACCCGTCACTCCTCACTTCCACACCTCACCCTCCCCACCTCGCCGGAACCCCCCACTCCAGCCCCCTCCCACCCCTCCCACCGCAGGTCAGCGGTCCCCCACTCCAGCCACTCGCCGCAACGATCTTCATTGCCCGACGTCACGCGGCGTGATACACAGAGTGACCATGCGTGTCCTCGTGCACCGCTCCTCGTTACCGGCGGGGCGCGCGGACGGGTTCCCACGCAAACTCGGCCAGGGATTGGCGCCAATGCGGTGCCGCAACACCACACTCCTCGGCGAGAATGGGCGTGACCTCTGCACACCGGCAGAGGGCGAAGAACAACCCACTAGGGGCGGTGAGTTACATGCTTATGGCAGCCGACAAGGGCGACATCACCACCATCATCGGCGGGATCGCCCCCAACTGGGGGCCCTTCGGCGAGCTGGGGAACGAAGCGAAGACCATGATCCAGGTGGTCATGGCCATCGCCATCCTGCTCTGCCTGGGCATCGCGATCTGGGGCGCCGCCAAGCAGCGCATCGGCGCGACGGCACTGCGCGACACCTTCAGCGCGGAGCAGGGCAAGGGCCTGATCATCGCCGGCCTGACCGGCGTCTTCATCATCGGCTCCCTCGGCACCCTCTTCACGATCGTGTACGGCATGGCCGTCTGACCGCCCGCCCCGCCCCCACCACCCGTCCGTCGAGCCCACCGGCTGAGGTCGTGTCTCCCTGATGTCCAGTCACCACACCGCGCCCGCGCGGCCACGAGCAGGACTACCGTCGTACGTAGCCCACCGAACGGTGCGGCCCTACGTCGACGCCGAGGGGGCGTACGCGGCATGAATCCGGGAGACGAACAGGGCTACGACACCGACGAGCGGTACGGCGGCACGGGCCAGACCCGCACCCGCCTCCCCGGCGACGAGGACACCTACGACACCGCCCGCCGCTCCATGCGCCCCTCCAGGAGCCTCATCACCGTCGTCGGCGTCGTGGTCCTCCTCATCGCCGCCATCGCCTTCGCCAACCAGAACACCGGCAACCCCGACACCCCTTCAGATGCCCGGGGCCCTGCCGCCTCCCCGACGTCCCCCACAGGCACGAAGCCGGTGGACACCCAGACGTCGGGCATCCCTACGGGACATCCCCGGACCAAACAGGGGGCGGAGAGCGCTGCGGCGAATTACGCGGTGGCTCTCGTCTCGGCGGAGATCATCAAGCCGGCCCGTCGCAGCGAGATCATCGACAGTGTCTTCGTCGCTGAGAAGAAGGATGAGCTCACGGCGAAGTTCGACAAAGCGTACTCGGACAAGTTCCTGAGCGATCTCGGGCTCGACAAGAACGGCGAGGCGGCCACAGGGTCCACCTACATCTCGAGAACAACACCGGTCGGCACCAAAGTCCGCAGCTTCTCCGCCGGCCAAGCCTCGCTCGAGGTGTGGTGCACGGGCGTGTACGGCACGGCAGGCGAAGACTCCCGAAACCCTGTGACCAGCGACTGGTTCACCCTCACTCTCGATCTCCGCTGGGCGGAGGACGACTGGAAGGTGGAGAGCTTCTCACAGGCCCCCGGGCCCGCCCCGGTGAACGGCGACAACCGCGTCTCCCCTGCGGACGAGATCTCCAAGGCCGTCGAAGGGTTCGGTGGATTCAGCTATGCGCGCTAGTGCACGGGCCATCAGGTTCTCCGCGCTTGTCGCAGCGGTACCGACAGCACTTCTGCACTCCGCGACAAGCGCGTTCGCTGCCCCGGACCCACCAGATGACGAACGCTGCGACCTCATCGTCGGTCCCGCAAGGGACTACTGCGAAAGCGGTACCAACCCCTCCGGCGGCGGAGCCGGCACCAGGTCCACCCCCGACCCCCTGGGCTCCACCCTCGACCCCCTCTCCTCCCTCGCCAAGGGCTGCGCCCAGGCCGCCGCCTGGACCGTCGACAAGCTCTCCGACGCCGTCGACTCCACCGCCAACGTCGACTTCACCAACCCCCAGTTCCTCCAGCAGTACGCAGTCGTCTTCGCCGCCTCCACGGTCCTGACCCTGCTGCTCTGGCTCCTCGCCGTGGCCAAGCGCGCCGTACGGGGCGTGCCGCTGACGACCGCGCTCTCCGAGGCGATCGGCTTCCTCTGGCTGACCGTGCTCGCCTCCGCCTTCACCCCCCTGATCCTCTACACCGTGGTCTCCGCGACGGACAGCGTCACCACGGTCCTGGCCAAGTCGACCGGCGGCCAGACCGACGCCTTCTTCGGCACCTTCTCCGAAGCCCTGAAGAAGGGCGAGGGCATCGGAGGCGGCCCGATCATGCTGATCGTGGTCTCTCTCGTCTCGATCGTCGCCGCGGGCGTCCTCTGGCTCGAACTGGTGATCCGCGCCGCGCTCCTCTACGTCGGCGCCCTCCTCGGCACCGTCGTCTACGCCGGCCTGGTCGACAAGAACCTCTGGAAGCACGTCCGCCGCTGGGCGGGCATCATGATCGCCGTGATCCTGGTGAAGCCCGTGATCGTGATCGTGCTCGGCCTCGCCGGCGCGCTCTCCTCCGAGGACGGCCCCAACGCCTTCTCCGCGGTCGTCTCCGGCCTCGCCATCATCCTCCTCGCCATCTTCGCCAGCGCCATGATCTACCGCTTCGTCCCCGGCTTCGGCGACGAGATCGCCGCCTCCCGCAACAACCGCCTCTCCCACGGCGCGGAGGGCCGCGCCGCAGCCGTCCTCTCCTCCCCCGCGGCCCTCGTTTCGCAGGGCATCAAGGCCCACAGCGGCCGCCAGAGCGGCGGCGACGGCGGCGGCTCCTCCCAGCCCCGCCCCGCCAACCAGGCGAGCGGCGGTATGGCCGCTCACGCCTCCCGGGGCGGCTCGGGCGGCGGCTCCCCCAGCGCGCCCCCTCCACGCTCGGGCAACCCGGTCAACAGCCCGCACGCCGGCTCCCGAGGCAGTTCCACCGGCTCCCCCCGCTCCGGAGGTGACGGGCGTTGACGACGACGTCCCACTCGATCGCACCGCGCCGTACGTATCTCATCGGCCGCGCCCGCCCCAACGCCGTCATCGGCAAGAACCGCGAGACCGGCGAGATCGTCCTGATCGTCTTCGGCGCGTTCCTCGGCATGATGTGCGGGCTGCTGGTGCCCACCCTCTCGGTACGCATCGCCCTCCTCGCGGGCCTCCCCATGGTCGGGCTGGCCGCCGTCTACGTCCCCTACAAGGGCCGCACGTTCTACAGGTGGTTCGAGATCAACCGGAGCTACAAGCGGATGCTGCGCCGCGGCACCACCTACCGTTCCTCCAGCGCCGAAGCGGGCACCCGCCTCGACGGCCGCGAGGTCGCCGTCGGCCCCCCGCCGGGAATCGGCCGCATCAACTGGCTCGCCGCCCCTTTCGGCCCGGACGAGATCGCCGTCCTGCTCCACGCCGACCGGCGGACCGTCACCGCCGCCATCGAGATCGAGGGCCCGGGCGTCGGCCTGCGCGACTCCGAGGACCAGGAAGCCCTCGTCGACCGCTTCGGAACCCTGCTGAAGCACGTCGCCAACGGCGACGGCTTCGTCACCCGCCTCCAGATGCTGGCCCGGACCCTGCCGGCCGACCCCGACGCCCACGCCAAGGACGTCGCCCAGCGCGGCGACTCCCGCTCCCCCGGCTGGCTGCAGAGCTCCTACGACCAGCTCCAGTCGATGGTCTCCACCTCCAGCGAGCAGCACCGCGCCTACCTGGTCGCCTGCATGCACTACTCCCGCGAGCTGGCCTCCGAGGCCAACGCCATGGCCCGCGCCTCCCGACGCCAGGGTGGCGGCCGCCGCCTCGACCGCGACGCGGGCCTCGCCGTGGTCATGGCCCGTGAGCTCACCGACATCTGCTCGCGCCTCCAGGAGGCGGACATCCGCGTCCGCCAGCCCCTCGGCCAGAGCCGCCTCTCGTCCCTGATCCACTCCATGTACGACCCCGACCACCCGATCGACCACATTCAGGCCATGTCCCAGCGCAACGCCTGGCCCGCCGAACTCGACGCCGTCGAGCCGACCTTCCTCAAGGCGAAGACCCGCGAGTCCAGCACCCGGGCTCCCTGGTGCCACGCCACCGCATGGGTGAAGGAGTGGCCGATGACCCCGGTGGGCGTCAACTTCCTCGCCCCGCTCCTCGTGCACACGCCGGACGTGATCCGGACGGTCGCCGTCACCATGGACCTGGAGCCCACCGAGGTCGCCATCGAGCGCATGCTGACCGAGAAGACCAACGACGACGCGGACGCCTCCCGCGCGGCCAAGATGAACCGCACCGTCGACCCGCGGGACGCCGCCGCCAACTCCCGACTCGACCAGCGCGGCGAGGACCTGGCCAGCGGCGCCGCCGGCGTCAACCTCGTCGGCTACATCACGGTCTCCTCCCGCAACCCTGAGGCCCTCGCCCGCGACAAGCGCACCATCCGCGCCTCGGCCGGAAAGTCGTACCTGAAGCTGGAGTGGTGCGACCGCGAGCACCACCGCGCCTTCGTCAACACCCTGCCCTTCGCCACCGGCATCCGCCGCTGACCCCGTACGCCACGACCCGCTGAAGGAGGGCCTGCCATGCGCGATCCGCTGACCGCCCTGACGGACACGTTCACCTCGTTCCTCTTCGGCAGGGTGGAGACGACCCGGCTTCCTGTCCGCACCTCCACCGGGCAGGCACAGGCCGTGTACCTGCCGACCGCCGCTCCCGGCCTCGGCGACTCGGGCGTGATCATCGGCCGGGAGGTCTACAGCGGCAAGGGGTACATCTACGACCCCTTCCAGCTCTACGGCCAGCAGCTGCCGGCGCCCCACTGGCTGGTCCTCGGCGAGTCCGGCAACGGCAAGTCCGCGCTGGAGAAGACGTACGTCCTGCGCCAGCTCCGCTTCCGCGACCGCCAGGTCGTCGTCCTGGACGCCCAGGGCGAGGACGGGGTCGGCGAGTGGAACCTGATCGCCGAGCAACTGGGCATCACTCCCATCCGCCTCGACCCGACGGCCGCCCTCGACATGGGCATCCGCCTCAATCCGCTCGACCCCTCGATCACCACGACGGGCCAGCTGGCGCTGCTGCGCACCATCATCGAGGTCGCCATGGGCCACGGACTCGACGAGCGCTCCGGCTTCGCCCTGAAGGTCGCCCACGCGTACGTCACCAACTCGGTCACCGACCGCCAGCCTGTCCTGACCGACATCGTCGACCAGCTCCGCCACCCGAAGCCGGAGTCGGCCGAGGCCATGAACGTCGCCATAGACGACGTCCGCGCCTGGGGCCTGGACGTGGCGCTCGTCCTCGACCGGCTCGTCGACGGTGACCTGCGGGGCATGTTCGACGGCCCGACGACCGTCGGCATCGACCTCGACGCCCCCCTCATCGTCTTCGACCTCTCCCACATCGACCGGAACTCGATCGCCATGCCGATCCTCATGGCGATCGTCGGTGTCTGGCTGGAGCACACCTGGATCCGCCCCGACCGGAAGAAGCGCATCTTCCTGGTCGAAGAGGCCTGGCACATCATCAACTCGCCCTTCGTCGCGCAGCTCTTCCAGCGTCTGCTGAAGTTCGGGCGACGCCTCGGCCTCTCCTTCGTCGCGGTGGTCCACCACCTCTCCGACGTCGTGGACGGCGCCGCGGCCAAGGAAGCGGCCGCCATCCTCAAGATGGCCTCCACTCGCACCATCTACGCCCAGAAGGCCGACGAGGCACGCGCCACCGGCCGCGTCCTCGGCCTGCCCCGCTGGGCGGTGGAGATCATCCCGACCCTGACACCAGGCATCGCCGTGTGGGACGTCAACGGCAACGTGCAGGTCGTCAAACACCTGATCACGGAGACCGAACGCCCCCTCGTCTTCACCGACCGGGCCATGACGGAGTCCTCCGTCGACCCGGACGACCTGGGGTTCAACGCGGACCTCCTCGCCGCCGAACAGGAGGCGGAAGAGCGAGCGGCCATGATGGAACAGCACGTACGGGCCCACTACCCCGACGCCGGGCACCACGGCTACCCCGAGTCGACGTCCACGGTGGCGTGAGATGGCCGCCGCACCCCGGGAGCGCGGCTCCTCGGCCGACGCGGCACCCGCCCAGCGCGGCGTACCCGACGGCCTGCTGATCGGCGTCCTCGCCTTCCTTCTGGCCTCCACCTGCCTGGTGTGGACGGCGACCGGCCTCGCCGGCCTCCTCAGCCACGGCGCCTGGCCGGTCGGCGTGGAGTTCACCCGCACCCCGGCAGCCCTCCGATCCCTGCTCTCCGCACCCCAGGACCTGCCGTCCGCCTGGCCCGGGACGCCACCCGCCCAGCTCTCCGGCTGGGGCCTCTTCTGGGGCCTGGCCATCGGCCAGCTCCTCCTGGTCCTCACTCTGGCACTGGCCGTCGCCTTCTCCCTCGCCCGCCGCAAGGCCACCCGGAGGGACCGGACCGCCCGCAACGACGCCATCCCTCCGAGTACCGCTCCTACCGGCATGCCGGCCCCCACCGAGCCGACCCTCCTGAAACCCACGCCCACGACCTCCGCACAGCACTACGCATCGCCCTCCCCAGCCGCACCCAGGCCGGAGCCTTCTTCCTCCCGCACCTCCCCGCACGAGACCGAGTCCCAGCTGTCGCAGCAGGACCCAGATGTCCGATCGTTCGCGGCTGCCCCTCCGAGCACTCCCGTCGAAACGATGTTCCCCTCGCCGCGACCGGAACAAGCCGCTCCCCCGTTCACTCGTTCGAGTGCTTACGGTGTCGACACCGGTCTGCCCGACTCGATGCCGCAGGTCCAGCTCGGCCCCCGGGAACACCGCCTCGAACTGGCCGCCCGAGCCCTCCAGGCAGCGGAGGGCGCCGCCCTCGTCGTCACCTCGGCCCCCATGCTCTGGGCCGAGACCAAGGACGCCCGCAGCAAGCTCGGCCCGGTCCACCTCTACGACCCGTCCCACCTCTGCGACACCCCTGACCGCCTCCGCTGGTCCCCGACCGCAGGGTGCCAGGACATGGCGACGGCCACGACCAGGTCCGTCGCTCTCCTCGCACCCGTCAGGCCGCACTCCCCTCTGGACGCCGCCATCGCCGACACCGCCCAGACGATGCTCCGGTGCTTCCTCCATGCCGCGGAGACCGCCGACAAAGGAATCAAGCACCTCCACCGGTGGTCCCAAGGCAGCCAGCTCCAGGAGGCCGTGACGGTCCTTCGGACGCACCCTCGCGCGGCGGCAGGCAGTGCGGGCGAGCTGGAGAGCGCGCTCACCGCCCACCCGGTCCGCCGGGACCAGGCCCTTGAACTCATCGGCAGGACCCTGGCTTCGCTCAGCTCCGTCCACATCCGCAACGCATGCGTACCCAACCGCACGGAGTTCACGGCGGTGGAGTCATTCGTCGCCGAACGGGGCACTCTCTACGTGGTGGGCGAGTCCGTCGAGGACCCGAAGTCCCATCCGGGCGCGGTCCCCCTGGTCACCGCGTTCGCCTCATACGTGGTCGAGCACGGCCGCCGCGTGGCCGCACGGTCACCCGCCGGCCGGCTCGATGCTCGCGGAGGCGTTGGTGTTTCTGCGCGCGCACGATGCGGATCTTTCTGCGGCGCTGGAGGTTATCTCGGGCGGCCTGGCGGGT
>NZ_JBEYXW010000054.1:0-25917 GCF_040645195.1 Saccharomonospora sp. NPDC046836 | reverse complement strand
CAGCAGCTGACCCAGCGAAACCGCTCCTGACGGACAACGGAGTTCGAATGTCCCATACGTCCAGCAGGCGGCAGCTCCTACGCGTCGCTACGCGGCCCTGGGGGTCACCGAGGCCCACGACGACGACGTCGCCGTCCTCGTCCTCCAGCACCCCGCCCGCGCCGGCGGCGACGCGGAACTCTTCCGGAACGCCGCCCTCGACCTGCTCGGCGGCGTCGAGGCCGCACCCCGGGCCCGCGCCTTCGCCTCCGGGGTCCTCACCAGCTGGCGGTTCCCGCCCGACCTCCACGACCTCGGCGTCCTGGCCGCCAGCGAACTGGTCGCCAACTCCCTCCAGCACGGCACCCCGCCGATGCGCCTCAGACTCCGCAGAACCGACCGCCGCCTGATCATCGAGGTCACCGACGGCGACGACCACCTCCCGCGCCGCCGCCGAGCCGAGGCGGGCGACGAGGCCGGCCGCGGGATCGCCATCATCGCCACCATCGCCTCCAGCTGGGGCAGCAGACGCACCCCCGGCGGAGGCAAGTCCGTCTGGTGCGAATTCGCCCTCCCCACCACCTGACACGCGAACAGCGCGCCCGCCCCCGGTCAGGGGACGGACGCGCTCCGTACGACTCCTACACGCGCGACGGCGTCGACTCGGCCGTCCCCACGACCGGTACGGCCGCTACGGCGCCCTCCTCCGGACGCCCCACCGCGACCACCCGGCTCCCCACCGGCTCCGGCTTGTCCTGCTGAGGCAGCAGCACCCGCCCCAGCCGCAGCGCCAGCACCGAGATCAGCAGCGAGAACAGCACGAACGTCACGATGTACGGCCCGTGCAGCGTCGCCCCCATCGGCCCGCCCACCGCGGGCCCCACCGCCAGCGCCAACTGCTTCACCAGCGCGAAGGCCGAGTTGTACTGCCCCACCATCCGCGCCGGCGCCAGGTCCGCCACCAGCGGCGCCACCGTCGGCGCCAGCATCGCCTCACCGAGCCCGAAGAGCGCGTACGTGGAGATGAAAGCGGCCGTCGCCATGGCCTCGCTGCCGTGCCCGAGACCGGCGTAACCGGCGGCCAGCCAGGCCACCGTCCAGATCAGCCCGACCAGCGCCACGACCCGGCTGCGCCGACGCCGCTCGACCAGCTTCAGGACCGCGAACTGCGCGATCACGATCATCGCGGTGTTGGCCGCCAGCGCCACACCCAGCGTCGACGGGGAGATGCCCGCCGCCTCCACGCCGTAGGCGGACAGGCCCGACTCGAACTGGCCGTAGCAGGCGAAGAACAGCACGAAGCCCAGCACGCACAGCTGCATCATGGCGCGGTGGCGCAGCAGCGCCCGAATGCCCCCGCCGCCGGCAGGAGCCTCGGCCCCGGGCGCCTGGTCCGTGATGACCGGGCTCTGCGGCAGGCGCACGGTGAGGGCGACGCCGGCCAGTACCAGGAACATCACCGCCTCGATCGAGAAGAGCAGCAGGAACGACCCCGACCGGTGCTCGTCCACGATCTGGCCACCGATGAGCCCGCCCACGCCGAGGCCGAGGTTCTGCAGGAAGAACTGCATGGTGAAGGCCCGGGTGCGGGTCAGCGGCGTGGAGCACCAGACGATCATCGTGGCCAGGGCCGGCTGCAGCACGGCCGAACCGGCGCCCAGCAGCGTCGCCGCCAGCACCGCGGTCACCGCGGTCGAGGCGAACCCCAGGCAGAGCGCGCCCACCGCACCCAGTACGGAGGCGGCCACGACGACGGGCAGTGGCCCGCGCCGGTCGATCACCCGCCCCACCACCGGCAGGACGACCAGCGCCGCCATCGCGAACGCGGCGAGGACGAACCCCGCCGTACCCGCACCCAGCCCACGCACCTGCGCCACGTAGACGTAGAGGAACGGGACCGTGAACCCGATCCCGAACGCAGCGAGGGCACTGCCCAGCTGAATCCTGTGCAGCGCCGCACCCATCGCCCTGGTCACTTTCACCTGCCTTAGAGTCGTAAGACTTCAGAGCTAAACTTCGAAGCTAAACGATACATGCCGAAGAACTTCAACGCCAAGGCGAGCCGTGCCATACTGCCGCCCATGGCCGACACCCCTGACGCCGAGCCGTCCATCGAGGAGCAGATCGCCGCCTACCAGCGGGAGTTTCAGGACCTCGACCCCCAGGTGGAGCAGATCGTCTCGGCCCTGGGACGCCTCAACCGGCGGATGAACGTCGCTTACAACCGGCAGACCGCCGCCCTCGACCTGACCAACGCCGAGTGGGAGGTCCTCAAGGCCCTCGTCCTTTCCGGCGCCCCGTACCGGCTCGGTCCGGGCGAGCTGGCCAAGCGCCTGGGCCTGACCCCGGCCGCCATGACCCACCGCATCGACCGCATGGTCGCCGAGGGCCTGGTCACCCGGGACCGCGACGAGGCGAACCGGGTCCGGGTGATCGTGGAGATCACGCCCGAGGGCCGCGAGAAGTGGCTGGACGCCATGCGGCTCGCCAGCGTCTTCGAGGAGGAGCTGCTCCAAGACCTCGACGACGGCGAGCGGAACAAGCTCGGCGAGGTGCTGACCCGGCTCCTGCGCAGGGTCGAGGACGCCCAGCCGGACGCCGAGGGCCGGCTCGCGGACCTGGACTGAGACGGACCGCAGACCGGGGTTGACACGCCCCGGCCGGATCTGTAAGGTACCCCGAGCTGCCACAGCCCGACAGGTGCTCCGGGCAGCACCTCAGCCGCGCAAGGTCGCGGCACTCCACACCCCAGCAGGATCCCTTCCGGGACGATTCTCGGCATGCCGTCATGGCCGCCTGGAATTCGCTTTCCGGAACTGATGCATCTCGCTCGGACCGCATCGGCCCGATTATGAGTTGCGGCGGGAATCCACTAGGGTTCTGGACGTCGGAACGGCCTAACAGCCGCGAGGACGAGACCCGCTGACTGGGAATCAGGCCCGAAAGGATCTGATAGAGTCGGAACCGCCGGAAAGGGAAAAGCGAAGCGGAAACGCGGAGCTGGAACCGGAAAGGCACCGAGGAAATCGGACACGAAAGAGTCTGGTAGAGTCGGGAACACGAAATACCGAAGGGAAGCGCCCGGAGGAAAGCCCGAGAGGGTGAGTACGAAGGAAGCGTCCGTTCCTTGAGAACTCAACAGCGTGCTAAAAGTCAACGCCAGATATGTTGATACCCCGACCGGCCAGGTTTCTGGTTGGTTGAGGTTCCTTTGAAATACAACAGCGAGGACGCTGTGTGCGGCAGGGACTATTCCTCCTTGTCGTACCGCTCTCATGTCTGTTGCACCCGATTACGGGTACACATTCACGGAGAGTTTGATCCTGGCTCAGGACGAACGCTGGCGGCGTGCTTAACACATGCAAGTCGAACGATGAACCGCTTTCGGGCGGGGATTAGTGGCGAACGGGTGAGTAACACGTGGGCAATCTGCCCTGCACTCTGGGACAAGCCCTGGAAACGGGGTCTAATACCGGATATGACCGTCTGCCGCATGGTGGATGGTGTAAAGCTCCGGCGGTGCAGGATGAGCCCGCGGCCTATCAGCTTGTTGGTGAGGTAGTGGCTCACCAAGGCGACGACGGGTAGCCGGCCTGAGAGGGCGACCGGCCACACTGGGACTGAGACACGGCCCAGACTCCTACGGGAGGCAGCAGTGGGGAATATTGCACAATGGGCGAAAGCCTGATGCAGCGACGCCGCGTGAGGGATGACGGCCTTCGGGTTGTAAACCTCTTTCAGCAGGGAAGAAGCGAAAGTGACGGTACCTGCAGAAGAAGCGCCGGCTAACTACGTGCCAGCAGCCGCGGTAATACGTAGGGCGCAAGCGTTGTCCGGAATTATTGGGCGTAAAGAGCTCGTAGGCGGCTTGTCACGTCGGTTGTGAAAGCCCGGGGCTTAACCCCGGGTCTGCAGTCGATACGGGCAGGCTAGAGTTCGGTAGGGGAGATCGGAATTCCTGGTGTAGCGGTGAAATGCGCAGATATCAGGAGGAACACCGGTGGCGAAGGCGGATCTCTGGGCCGATACTGACGCTGAGGAGCGAAAGCGTGGGGAGCGAACAGGATTAGATACCCTGGTAGTCCACGCCGTAAACGGTGGGCACTAGGTGTGGGCAACATTCCACGTTGTCCGTGCCGCAGCTAACGCATTAAGTGCCCCGCCTGGGGAGTACGGCCGCAAGGCTAAAACTCAAAGGAATTGACGGGGGCCCGCACAAGCGGCGGAGCATGTGGCTTAATTCGACGCAACGCGAAGAACCTTACCAAGGCTTGACATACACCGGAAACGTCTGGAGACAGGCGCCCCCTTGTGGTCGGTGTACAGGTGGTGCATGGCTGTCGTCAGCTCGTGTCGTGAGATGTTGGGTTAAGTCCCGCAACGAGCGCAACCCTTGTCCCGTGTTGCCAGCAGGCCCTTGTGGTGCTGGGGACTCACGGGAGACCGCCGGGGTCAACTCGGAGGAAGGTGGGGACGACGTCAAGTCATCATGCCCCTTATGTCTTGGGCTGCACACGTGCTACAATGGCCGGTACAATGAGCTGCGATACCGTGAGGTGGAGCGAATCTCAAAAAGCCGGTCTCAGTTCGGATTGGGGTCTGCAACTCGACCCCATGAAGTCGGAGTCGCTAGTAATCGCAGATCAGCATTGCTGCGGTGAATACGTTCCCGGGCCTTGTACACACCGCCCGTCACGTCACGAAAGTCGGTAACACCCGAAGCCGGTGGCCCAACCCCTTGTGGGAGGGAGCTGTCGAAGGTGGGACTGGCGATTGGGACGAAGTCGTAACAAGGTAGCCGTACCGGAAGGTGCGGCTGGATCACCTCCTTTCTAAGGAGCACTTCTTGACTGCCAGCCTTCGGGTTTGGTGGTCCAGAGGCCAGTTCGTCAGCGAATGTCTGATGCTGGTTGCTCATGGGTGGAACGTTGACTATTCGGCACATTCGGTCTGCTGGGACTGTGAGTACTGCTTCGGCGTGGAAAACAGTTCGGGAGGTTGAGGGTGTCGGGCACGCTGTTGGGTGTCTGAGGGAGCGGCCATGATGTGGCTGTTTCTTCGGTTGCCGGCCCCAGTGAACTCGGGATGTATGTCTCGGGGTGGTGGGTGGTTGGTCGTTGTTTGAGAACTGCACAGTGGACGCGAGCATCTGTGGCCAAGTTTTTAAGGGCGCACGGTGGATGCCTTGGCACCAGGAACCGATGAAGGACGTGGGAGGCCACGATAGTCCCCGGGGAGTCGTCAACCAGGCTTTGATCCGGGGGTTTCCGAATGGGGAAACCCGGCAGTCGTCATGGGCTGTCACCCGCTGCTGAACTCATAGGCAGTGTGGAGGGAACGCGGGGAAGTGAAACATCTCAGTACCCGCAGGAAGAGAAAACAACCGTGATTCCGGGAGTAGTGGCGAGCGAAACTGGATGAGGCCAAACCGTATGTGTGTGATACCCGGCAGGGGTTGCGCATGCGGGGTTGTGGGATCTCTCTTTTACGGTCTGCCGGCCGTGGGACGAGTCAGAAACCGTTGATGTAGGCGAAGGACATGCGAAAGGTCCGGCGTAGAGGGTAAGACCCCCGTAGTCGAAACATCAGCGGCTCGTTTGAGAGACACCCAAGTAGCACGGGGCCCGAGAAATCCCGTGTGAATCTGGCGGGACCACCCGCTAAGCCTAAATATTCCCTGGTGACCGATAGCGGATAGTACCGTGAGGGAATGGTGAAAAGTACCGCGGGAGCGGAGTGAAATAGTACCTGAAACCGTGTGCCTACAAGCCGTGGGAGCGTCGCGCATCGAGTTTGCTCGGTGCGTCGTGACTGCGTGCCTTTTGAAGAATGAGCCTGCGAGTTAGCGGTGTGTAGCGAGGTTAACCCGTGTGGGGAAGCCGTAGCGAAAGCGAGTCCGAAGAGGGCGTTTGAGTTGCACGCTCTAGACCCGAAGCGGAGTGATCTAGCCATGGGCAGGTTGAAGCGGCTGTAAGAGGTCGTGGAGGACCGAACCCACCAGGGTTGAAAACCTGGGGGATGACCTGTGGTTAGGGGTGAAAGGCCAATCAAACTCCGTGATAGCTGGTTCTCCCCGAAATGCATTTAGGTGCAGCGTCGTGTGTTTCTTGCCGGAGGTAGAGCACTGGATAGGCGATGGGCCCTACCGGGTTACTGACCTTAGCCAAACTCCGAATGCCGGTAAGTGAGAGCGCGGCAGTGAGACTGTGGGGGATAAGCTCCATGGTCGAGAGGGAAACAGCCCAGAGCATCGACTAAGGCCCCTAAGCGTACGCTAAGTGGGAAAGGATGTGGAGTCGCAGAGACAACCAGGAGGTTGGCTTAGAAGCAGCCACCCTTGAAAGAGTGCGTAATAGCTCACTGGTCTAGTGATTCCGCGCCGACAATGTAGCGGGGCTCAAGCGTACCGCCGAAGTCGTGTCATTGCAGCAATACTCCTAACGGGGGCTGTGATGGGTAGGGGAGCGTCGTGTGCCGGGTGAAGCAGCCGTGGAAGCGAGTTGTGGACGGTTCACGAGTGAGAATGCAGGCATGAGTAGCGATTCACACGTGAGAAACGTGTGCGCCGATTGACTAAGGGTTCCTGGGTCAAGCTGATCTGCCCAGGGTAAGTCGGGACCTAAGGCGAGGCCGACAGGCGTAGTCGATGGATAACCGGTTGATATTCCGGTACCCGCTGTGAAGCGTCAAACATTGAATCCAGTGATGCTAAGCCCGTGAAGCCGTTCCGGACCCTTCGGGGAATGGAAAGTGGTGGAGCCGGTGGCCCGAGCTGGTAGTAGGTGAGTGATGGGGTGACGCAGGAAGGTAGTCCATCCCGGGCGGTGGTTGTCCCGGGGTAAGGGTGTAGGACGTCAGGTAGGTAAATCCGCCTGGCATAGAGTCTGAGACCTGATGCCGAGCCGATTGTGGTGAAGTGGATGATCCTATGCTGTCGAGAAAAGCCTCTAGCGAGTTTTATGGCGGCCCGTACCCTAAACCGACTCAGGTGGTCAGGTAGAGAATACCGAGGCGTTCGGGTGAACTATGGTTAAGGAACTCGGCAAAATGCCCCCGTAACTTCGGGAGAAGGGGGGCCATGTCTGGTGATGAGTCTTGCACTCTGAGCTGGGTGTGGCCGCAGAGACCAGCGAGAAGCGACTGTTTACTAAAAACACAGGTCCGTGCGAAGCCGTAAGGCGATGTATACGGACTGACGCCTGCCCGGTGCTGGAACGTTAAGGGGACCGGTTAGTCACATTTCGGTGTGGCGAAGCTGAGAACTTAAGCGCCAGTAAACGGCGGTGGTAACTATAACCATCCTAAGGTAGCGAAATTCCTTGTCGGGTAAGTTCCGACCTGCACGAATGGCGTAACGACTTCTCGACTGTCTCAACCATAGGCCCGGTGAAATTGCATTACGAGTAAAGATGCTCGTTTCGCGCAGCAGGACGGAAAGACCCCGGGACCTTTACTACAGTTTGATATTGGTGTTCGGTTCGGCTTGTGTAGGATAGGTGGGAGACTGTGAAGCATGCACGCCAGTGTGTGTGGAGTCGTCGTTGAAATACCACTCTGGTCGTGCTGGATGTCTAACCTGGGTCCGTGATCCGGATCAGGGACAGTGTCTGATGGGTAGTTTAACTGGGGCGGTTGCCTCCTAAAGAGTAACGGAGGCGCCCAAAGGTTCCCTCAGCCTGGTTGGTAATCAGGTGTTGAGTGTAAGTGCACAAGGGAGCTTGACTGTGAGACCGACGGGTCGAGCAGGGACGAAAGTCGGGACTAGTGATCCGGCGGTGGCTTGTGGAAGCGCCGTCGCTCAACGGATAAAAGGTACCCCGGGGATAACAGGCTGATCTTCCCCAAGAGTCCATATCGACGGGATGGTTTGGCACCTCGATGTCGGCTCGTCGCATCCTGGGGCTGGAGTCGGTCCCAAGGGTTGGGCTGTTCGCCCATTAAAGCGGTACGCGAGCTGGGTTTAGAACGTCGTGAGACAGTTCGGTCCCTATCCGCTGTGCGCGTAGGAATATTGAGAAGGGCTGTCCCTAGTACGAGAGGACCGGGACGGACGAACCTCTGGTGTGCCAGTTGTTCTGCCAAGGGCATGGCTGGTTGGCTACGTTCGGGAGGGATAACCGCTGAAAGCATCTAAGCGGGAAGCCTGCTTCGAGATGAGTATTCCCACCTCCTTGAGAGGGTAAGGCTCCCAGTAGACGACTGGGTTGATAGGCCGGATATGGAAGCCCTGTAAGGGGTGGAGTTGACCGGTACTAATAGGCCGAGGGCTTGTCCTCAGTTGCTCGCGTCCACTGTGTTGGTTCTGAAACCACGAACACCAACCACACACCCATGATAAGTGGGTTGTGGTTGCTGGTGTGTTTCGTAGTGTTTCGGTGGTCATAGCGTGAGGGAAACGCCCGGTTACATTCCGAACCCGGAAGCTAAGCCTTACAGCGCCGATGGTACTGCAGGGGGGACCCTGTGGGAGAGTAGGACGCCGCCGAACTTTCTTTGGCCTCGGGCCCTGGAAATCTTGTGTAAACAGGTTTCCGGGGCCCGAGGCATTTCTGCGTTCAGGGCCCTTTTTTCTGTTGTCACCGAGGCTCAGAGCTTTCTTGCGGCCTTGGTCGACAGGTAGGCGTCGGCGGGTGCGTAGGACAGATCGGCAGGTGGTGCGTCCACCACCGTGGCCCCGCGTCGGTGGAGCAGGTCGGCCATGCGGTCGCGTTCCGCCGAGCTCGGCTGCCAGGCCCCGGGTGTCGGTCGCGACCAGATGTGGTTCCAGAGAGTCCAGGCTGTTCACCAGGGCCGGTAGGAGCTGGGGCGCGGCCTCGCCCCCCCTCGTCCAGTCGCGGCGCGTCTCCCACGCGTCCCGCCGACGTACGGCCGGCGTCGAGCACGATCAGGGCGCGCAAACTGCCAGGGGCGGGACGCGTCGCCTTCGGGGGACGAGCCTCAGCGGTCCGTACGAGCGGACGGTGACGCTGTGCGCGACGGCTTCGCCTCTGCATGTGGGGCGGAGTTGAGTATGTAGCTCGCAGGTTTCGCCGGTGGCACGTCGACTCGATGCCAGGATGCAGCCGAGGTACCCGGTATGGCGTTGCTGGGCGGCCAGGCGTCGCGGATCAGCGCTCGCGAGGGCCGTGATGACGTGTTGGTGAGCTGGAGACTGGTCTCCGCCATCTCGCCCTGTCGAACGCTTGTGTCACCGAATCGAGTGAAACGGAGCTTTCGCACTGGCGCGGCCGGGGCGTAGTCGCACATTATTGCGACAGCGAGGGGGAGTCGACGGCGATAATCCCCAGCCATCTGGGTTCGAGCAGTGCGACGGGGAGGGAGCTGAGGTCCGCGAGCAGGTGGCGGTGCGTCCGGTGAGAGCCATGGTCCGTCGCCTTCACCGAGGGACGGGGACGCGGGCGAGGAGAGAGGTGAGGATCGCGTCGGGTGTGATGCCTTCCATCTCGGCCTCCGGGCGGAGTTGGACGCGGCGCCGCAGGGTGGGAAGGGCGAGTGCTTTCACCTCGTCACGATGACGTGGTCACGGCCGGTCAGCCAGGCCAGGCGCGTGCGGTGGAGAGAAGGGCGGGAGCGCCGCGAGGCGAGGCGCCGGGGGAGAGCGACGGGAGTCGCGGGTGGCCCGGCAGACGTCGACGATGTACGCGGCGATCTCGGGGGTGACGGAGGGGCCGGCGACTGCTGAACGGGCAGCGTCGAGCTGGGCGGGGCCGGCGACCGGGGGCAGACCGGCGGCGGACAGATCACGCGGGTCGAATCCCCGCGCACGACGTGAGAGCAGCGCGATCTCGTCGTCCCTGGGCGGGAGCGAGACGTTCAAGTTCAGAAGGAACCGGTCCAACTGGGCTCCCGGTAGGGGCTACGTGCCCTCGTACTCCACCGGGTTCTGCGTGGCGGCGACCAGGAACGGGTTCGGGGAGGTGGCGTGCAGTTCCGTCGACGGTCACCTGGCTCTCCTCCGTGGCCTCCAGCAGGGACGCCTGCCTCTTCGGAAGCGTGCGGTTGATCTCGTAGGCGCGCAGGAGGTTGGTGAAGACCGGGCCGGGCTGAAAGAGAACTTCGACGTGCGGGCGCCGAGGACGAGGGAGCCGGTGACGTCGCTGGGCATCAGGTCCGGAGTGAACTGGACGCGTGCGTTTCCAGTTCGACCGCCGCGGCCAAGGCGCGTACCAGCAGGGTCTTGGCGACACCGGGGATGCCCTCCAGCCGGACGTGGCCGCGGGAGTGAAGGGCGATGACCAGTCCGGTGACGACCGGGTCCTGGCCGACCACGGCCTTCCCGATCTCCGCGCGTACCGCTTCGAGAGCGGCGTGGGCCTCCGCGGCCTCGTCTGCGTCGGGCGGCGGTGCTCTCATGACGTGCGTACCTCTCTTCTGAGGGCGTCGAGTTGGTCGGCGAGCCGGACCAGACCGGCATCGTCGGTCGGTGCTGGGCCGAAGAGCAGAGAAGCGGGGTCCTGGTCGGGGGCGTGGCTCTCCAGGAGGGCGGTGAGGGTCGGCGGGAGCACTTCGGGGGTGTCGGCGTCCGCTGCCGCGACACCGTGACTTCGGCGAGACGGGCGCGGGAGGCTCGGAGTAGCAGGGCGGCGGCCTGGTCGCGGGCGTCCGCCCGGTGGTAGAGGCGGGCCCGGCCTCTGTCGTCCCCGAGGCCCGTACGACGACGGTCAGGTCCTCGCGGACAACGGGGCCCAGGCGGCGGCCGCGCCAGATCGCGGCCAGGACTGCGGCGAAACAGAGTTGCAGACTGGCCCATCGCCAGCCTGCGGGGACCAGTTCGAGGAAGCCGCGAGGTCTCTCCGGCGCGGCGGACGCGTCGGTGGAAGAGGGGAGAGGCACCAGAGCAGGCGCGGGCAGGAGTCGAGGAGTTGAAGCGCGAGGGAGGCGTTGCCGTGTTCGTCGAGCCGGTCGTTGTGCAGGATGTCCGAGGAGCCCAGAAGGATGGTCTCGGGCGACGCCGGTGTGCCTTCCGTGGCCGGCGCCTGGGCGGGGAGGCGGAACAAGGAGGCCGGCCGGCGGAGGGGTGGCGGGGTTCGGCGCCGGACGCGTCGGTGGAGCACCGCAGACCTGCCACGTCGGCGTCGCCCGCGCGCTGTGCGGCCGGGAACGCGCAGGCCGGGGCGACGGTCGACCGCTCGGCCGGGGGCCTCGCCTCGGTGCCCGGCGCGAGCCCGGTGAGGGAGGACGAGCCTCGGGCGACGAGCACGAGCCGCGCATCTGCCTCGGCTGCGGTGGAGCGCAGGGCCGACCGGCTGCTCGCCGGCGAGCCGGTCGAGGGCGGGGACCAGCAGGGTGGGGTCCGGGCCTGCCGGTTCGCGGAGAGCGGTGAGGTGTCGACCGGCTGTACCCGGATGCCGTCGTGAGCGAGGAGTGCGGCCAGGGCCCGGCTGCCGCGTGGATCGTAGGAGGAGGGGTCCAGACCGCCGTTCTCGTCGCGCTGTTGGAGGACGGCCAGGATGATCCCGGCCACGACGATGAGCAGCACGGCCAGCAGGACGCCGCGAGAGCGCGCCCACAGAGGCGGAATTCCGTGGCGAGACCGGGCAGGGGCTGGTCATGGGTGCCCTGCCGGGGTCCTCGCGGTGCTGTCGGTCGGTCACGCGCGGCGGAGGGCCGCGTCCAGAGCGGTGAGGTGGCGGTACGTCTTCTCGTCGGCGGTGCGCCCCGGGGCGCGGGCTGAGGAGGCCGCGTTCCTCCTGGAAGTGGTCCAGGGCACGCATCGACCCCTGCGCCGCGCCGTTCCAGTCGTGGTCCAGGGCGTACGCCTCGGCCTGGGCGCGGTGTTCGGTGGCGGTGCGCGTCGGTGGGCGTCGAAGGCAGCGGCGGAAAGTGTGGAGGCGCGGGCAGTACGGCCCGGGCGCAGGGCGCTGGCCGGCGCGATCAGGGCGAGGACGATCACGGCCACACCGACACCACCGCCAGGCGTGGCACCGGCGGCGGCGTCGAAGAGGTACTGGACCCAGCCCCAGAAGGCGGTCCAAGCTCTTTGGAGGAGGTTCGGGTCGTGTTTGTGGTACCGGGGGGTGGAGAGTTCCCGGCGGGCTGCTTCCCGGGCCGGGGCACGGTCCCAGGACGCGGGTGGCCCACCGTCACCGTGCGCGGCGGTGGCCGGGACCGCCCGGACATCCCCCGCCAGGACACAGCATCAGCTCCCGGATGCGGACGGCGGCGGGCTCTCCTGGCTCTGCGTGGCGGCTGCTCTCGTCAGTTCGACGTCGAGGGCTTCGCGGCGAATGCGCTGGTCGATGTAGAGCAGCACGGTCACGCCGGCCACGATCGGCAGCGTCAGCATGGCGCCGATCACCGAGCCGATGCCGGTGATGATCAGGTACGTCCAGCCGAAGTTGGTGACGACCATCTCGTCGAGGGCGCTCGCGGCGCTCTCACCGGTGATGACGGCGGCCACCCGCGAGAAGGGCAGGAGGATGATCGACGACATGATGATCACGAGGAGCTGCGCCAGCAGCTGGATGCCGAAGACGCGCCACCACGAGCCGCGGACCAGCTTCGCCGACCGCCGCATGGCCTTGACGACGCCCTGCTTCTCCAGCATCAGCGCGGCCGAGGAGAGGGAGAAGCGGATCGTGAGCCAGACGGCCACGCCGGCGCCCCCGAGCGCCCCGAGGGCCAGCAGCGCGGCCGCGCCGTCCGAACCGGAGGCCACGCCGAGGAGTGCGCCGGGCACCATCGCGACGGCCACGACGCCGATGGCGATCAGGGGCAGCAGCAGCGTCAGGCCGGCGAGCCGGGGCAACTGCGGGCGGGCGTCGCGCCAGGCGTCGGAGAGGGACACCGGCTTCCCGAGCACCGCCCTGCTCGTCACCATGGTCAGCAGAGCGGTCGCCACGATGGTGCCGAGCAGCGAGACGAGCAGAACGAGGCCCGAGTCGAGCAGCGCGCCGCCCATGGCGGAGAGGAGTTCGTCGGTCGTCGCCGAGGGGTCCTCGAGCGCCGCGACGTCGACGGAGTCGCGCAGCACGAAGCGCTGCAGCAGGATCAGCACCACCTGCGTCGCCACCGCGATCATCAGCGATATGCCGAGCACGGTGCGCCAGTGCGCACGGAGCGTGGAGACGGCACCGTCGAGGATCTCGCCCACACCGAGCGGGCGGAGCGGGATGACCCCGGGCCTGGCCGCGGCGGGAGGCTGGGTCCAGCCGCCGTCACCCCAGCCACCGCCGGATGGTGGCGTCCGGTCACCGCTCTCCGCACGGGTGCGACGCCCGCCCCAGCTGTCACCGGCGCCGGACCCGGAGCCTGTCGTCCCGGGGGCCGACCACTGGCCCGGAGGCGGCTGCTCCTTGGACCACTTCGACGGAGAGGTGCCGGGGCCCGTGCCCTCCGCTCCCTCGGGCGTCGCGCCCTCGTGGTCGCGGTCACGGTCGTCCGAGGGGCCAGGTCCGGGCGCTGCCCAGCCCGGAGTGTCGTTCATCGTCGCTCCTTCACGGTGCCCGCGCGGTCGCGGCGGCCGGTTGTCAGCCATGGTCCCACGGGCACGTCCGACACCGACCGGCCCCCATCGCTGTCCACGCCTTCTTTTGCCGGGTGTCCACAGGGCAGACTGAACGGATGGCTGATCAGTTCACACGAGGTTCCGCGGACATACCGGACTCGATTCCCGCCCTCCGCTGGGAGGAGCCGCCCGAAGGGCCCGTGCTGGTGCTGCTCGACCAGACACGGTTGCCCGGGGAGGAGAGCGAGCTGGCCTGCACCGACGCTCCGGCCCTGGTCGAGGCGATCCGGACACTGGCGGTGCGGGGCGCGCCGCTCCTGGGTATCGCGGGCGCCTACGGGGTCGCGCTCGCCGCCGTGCGCGGCTTCGACGTCGCCGACGCCGCGCGGATGCTGGCCGGGGCCCGGCCCACCGCGGTCAACCTCGCACGCGGGGTCCGAAGAGCCCAGGAGGCCCACGCGGCGGCGGCCGCCGCAGGCGGGGACGAGCAGACGGCCGCTGCCGCGGCCCTCGCCGCCGCCCGAGCCCTGCACCAGGAGGACGCCGAGAGCAGCCGGCGCATGGCCCGGGAAGGGCTCGCGCTCCTCGACGAGCTGGTTCCCGGCGGGCAGCACCGCCTTCTCACCCACTGCAACACCGGGGCGCTGGTCTCCGGGGGCGAGGGGACCGCGTTCGCGGTGGCCCTGGCCGCGCACCGGGAGGGGAAGCTCCGCCGCCTGTGGGTCGACGAGACGCGGCCGCTGCTGCAGGGCGCGCGGCTCACCGCCTACGAGGCGGCACGGCACGGAATGCCGTACACACTGCTCACTGACAGCGCCGCGGGCTCGCTTCTCGCGGCGGGGGAGGTGGATGCCGTGCTGATCGGAGCCGATCGGATAGCGGCGGACGGTTCGGTGGCGAATAAGGTGGGGAGCTATCCGCTCGCCGTGCTGGCGCGCTACCACCATGTGCCGTTCATCGTGGTCGCGCCGGTGACGACGATCGACATGGGCACCCCGGACGGGGCGGCCATCGAGGTCGAGCAGCGGAGCGGTCACGAGGTGACGGAGGCGATCTCGCCGCCGGGGCGTGGTGTCGGCGGGGAAGCGGGCGGCGGTGTGCCGATCGCTCCCCTGGGGACGCAGGCGTACAACCCGGCGTTCGATGTGACGCCTCCGGAACTGGTGACCGCCGTGGTGACCGAATGGGGCGTTGTCTCGCCCGTGACCGAAGGGGCGTTGGAGCAGCTGTGCGCCAGGTCACGCCAGGTATCGATGAGCTAATGGGATGATGTCGTAATGAAGGGACGCGTTCTCGTCGTCGACGACGACACCGCATTGGCGGAAATGCTCGGGATTGTGCTGCGCGGTGAAGGCTTCGAACCCTCGTTCGTCGCTGACGGCGACAAGGCTCTCGCTGCCTTCCGTGAGACCAAGCCGGACCTGGTGCTTCTCGACCAGATGCTGCCTGGCCGCGACGGAATCGAAGTGTGCCGCCTGATCAGGGCGGAGTCCGGTGTACCGATCGTCATGCTCACAGCCAAGAGCGACACGGTGGACGTGGTGGTCGGACTGGAGTCCGGCGCCGACGACTACATCGTGAAGCCGTTCAAGCCCAAGGAGCTGGTCGCCCGTATCCGGGCGCGCCTGCGCAGGTCGGAGGAGCCGGCGCCCGAGCAGCTCACCATCGGCGACCTCGTCATCGACGTCGCCGGGCACTCGGTGAAGCGGGACGGCCAGTCCATCGCGCTGACGCCGCTCGAATTCGACCTGCTGGTGGCGCTGGCCCGCAAGCCGTGGCAGGTCTTCACCAGGGAGGTCCTCCTGGAGCAGGTGTGGGGCTACCGGCACGCAGCCGACACCCGGCTGGTAAACGTGCACGTCCAGCGGCTGCGTTCCAAGGTCGAGCGTGACCCGGAGCGCCCCGAGATCGTGGTGACCGTGCGCGGGGTCGGCTACAAGGCCGGACCGAGCTGAGATGAGCAGGGACAGTGCCGCCCCGCCGTCGCAGGAACAGGGCAACGGCGCCGGGCGGCCTGTCGGACGGACGGACAGGGGCCCGGGCCTCGGCTGGCTCAGGGAGAGCCGACGGGTACTCCAGGGAGGGGTTCCCAGCAGCCCCTTCCTGCGCCTCTTCGCCCGCTGGGTGCGGCGCCCGCTGCTCCCAGCGGTGCGCCTGTGGCGTCGCAGCATCCAGCTGAAGGTCGTCGTGACCACGCTGCTGATGTCGCTCGGCGTCGTGCTGCTGCTCGGCTTCGTGGTGATCGGGCAGGTGCGCAACGGCCTGCTCGACGCCAAGCAGCGGGCCGCCCAGAGCCAGGCCCGCGGCGGTTTCCAGGTCGCGCAGGACAAGGCGGACACCGCCAGTGCCCGGTCCGCCCAGGACGGGGGCGTGGCCGACGGACGCACCCAGAACGCCATGGTGTGGATGTCCGACCTGGTCGAGCAGTTGTCCAGCGGCGGCCAGTCGGCGTTCGACGTCGTCGCGCTCAGCGCCGACGCGCTCGACGACGCGGGGAGCATCCGGGGGCCCCGCGCCTCCGGCGGCGTCGTGCCCGTGCAGAGCGTGCCGGTCGACCTGCGGCGGGCCGTGGACGAGACCGCCGGATCGCCGGGCGGGCTGTACCAGAGCTACACCCGGATCACCTACGCCAGCCAGGCTTCGCAGCCCGGACTGGTCATCGGCAAGCGCCTGAACGACCCCAACGGCGACGCCTACCAGCTCTACTACCTCTTCCCGCTGACGCAGGAGGAGAAGTCCCTCACCCTGATCAAGACCACGCTGGCCACCGCCGGCCTGTTCGTCGTGGTGCTGCTCGGGGCCATCGCCTGGGTCGTGGTCCGGCAGGTCGTGACGCCGGTCCGGATGGCGGCCGGGATCGCCGAGCGGCTGTCGGCCGGGCGCCTCCAGGAACGGATGAAGGTCACCGGCGAGGACGACATCGCCCGCCTCGGCGAGGCGTTCAACAAGATGGCGCAGAACCTCCAGCTCAAGATCCAGCAGCTCGAGGACCTGTCCCGGATGCAGCGCCGCTTCGTCTCGGACGTCTCCCACGAACTGCGGACGCCGCTGACGACGGTGCGGATGGCCGCGGACGTCATCCACGAGGCGCGCGAGGACTTCGACCCCGTCACCGCACGCTCCGCCGAACTGCTCGCCGACCAGCTCGACCGGTTCGAGTCGCTCCTCGCCGACCTCCTGGAGATCAGCCGTTTCGACGCTGGGGCGGCGGCCCTGGAGGCTGAGCCCACCGACCTGCGCGACGTGGTCCGCCGCGTCGTCGGCGGCGCGGAACTGCTCGCCGAGCGCAAGGGCACCCGGATCCGGGTCCTCGGTGACGAGCAGCCCGTCGTCGCCGAGGTGGACCCCCGGCGTGTGGAGCGCGTGCTGAGGAACCTCGTGGTGAACGCGGTGGAGCACGGCGAGGGCCGGGACGTGGTCGTACGGCTGGCATCGGCCGGCGGGGCCGTGGCCGTCGCGGTCCGCGACTACGGGGTCGGGCTGAAGCCGGGGGAGGCGACCAGGGTGTTCAGCCGCTTCTGGCGAGCCGACCCCGCGCGGGCCAGGACGACGGGCGGGACCGGGCTCGGACTCTCGATCGCCCTGGAGGACGCGCGGCTGCACGGCGGCTGGCTCCAGGCGTGGGGCGAGCCGGGCGGGGGCTCGCAGTTCCGGCTGACGGTGCCGCGTACCGCCGACGAGGCGCTGCGTGGATCGCCGATACCCCTGGAACCCGCCGACTCCCGGCGGAACCAGGGCGCTCAGGCGGACGAGCAGAAGCCTGTGCCTCCCGTGGCACCCGCGCCGCGTACCGATGTGGCGACCACCGTGCTGCACGCGCCGGGCGTCGGCCTGGCGCGACTCTCGGCCGCCAGTCGGACCGGCACGGAGGACAGGGCAGACCGGTGCCGACTGCCCTCGCGGGCGGCGCCCCGGCCCGTGGTGGACCCGACCGCGCTGCCCGGCAGCGGTTCCCGGGTGGTGGCACGGTCCGGCTCCCCGGAGGGCTCCAGGGAGCACCTGGCGGGGGAGACGGCGCCGGTCGCCTCGGGGGCTGCCCCGGACCGGCGCCCGGATGAGCGAACAGAAGGCACCGCGCGGGCGGGGCGTGAGGGCGAGGAGGGGGGCCACCGTGGGGAGTGACAGCGGTCGTCGGAGCGGCGTGCGGCGGTCCCGGGCGGCGCATGAGGGTGCCGAGGAGAGGAGACCCTGGCGTTCCGGGACGTCGCTCTGCGCCACGGCGGCGGCCGCCGCCCTGCTCGCCGGGTGTGCCTCCATGCCCGACAGCGGTGATGTGACCGCCGTCGACGCCACCCAGCGGACCGACGCGCAGGTCCGGGTCTTCGGGGTCCCGCCGCGGGACGGAGCCCGGCCCGAGGAGATACTCGACGGCTTCCTCGAGGCTCTGACCAGCGATGACCCTGAGTTCTCGATAGCCAGGGAGTACCTGACGGAGGAAGCGGCGGACAACTGGGAGCCGGAGCGCAGCACCACGGTCCTGCGGGACGGGCCCAACCGGGGGGCGGAACGCGCCCGGTCCGGCCGCGACGGCGGGTTCCAGTACACGCTGACCGGCCGGATGGTCGCCAGGGTGGACCAGCAGCGGGCCTACCAGCCGTCCGAGGGTGCCTACAGCGAGCCCATCCACCTCGTGGAGGTGAAGGGGCCGGACGGCATGCAGTGGCGTATCGACGCGCCTCCCACCGGCGTGGTTCTCGGGGAGTCGGACTTCCTGCGCATCTACCGCCCGGTCAACAAGTACTACTGGGCGACCGAGGCGTCCCAGCAGCCCGGCAGGCCCGTCGGCCTCGTCGCCGACCCGGTCTACGTCCGGCAGCGCATAGACCCCGTGACGGAGGCCGTGCGGTCGGTGCTCTCCGGCCCGAGCGACTGGATCGCCCCGGTCGTGGACTCCGTCTTCCCGGAGGGCACGCGGCTGAAGTCCGCCACGAAGGCTCTGGTCCCCGACGACCAGAGCCGGCTGAAGGTGCCGCTCAACAAGCAGGCCGACCGGGTCGGCCAGGCGCAGTGCGTGCGGATGGCGACCCAGCTGCTCTTCACCCTGCGTGACCTCACCTCGTCCGGTGTGGGCGAGGTGGAGCTGCTGCGGTCGAACGGCTCCCAGCTGTGCGTCCTGGACGAGAACCGGGCGGACAGTGTGGTGCCGGCGGTCACGGCCGGCCACCCGGACTACCAGTACTTCGTGGACGACGGTCACCGGCTGGTGCGGATGACCGGGGGTGCCGACGGGGAGAGCGGGTCGAGCGCGGAACCGGTGCCCGGTGGCTTCGGCGTCGGTGAGCAGGGCCTGAGGTCGGCCGCGGTCTCGCGGGACGAGGAGCGGGCCGCCGGGGTCTCGCTCGACGGGCGGTCCCTCTTCGTCGGCTCGCTCACCTCGGGGGACGGGCTGAAGAAGACCGAGATACGCAGCCGGGCCGAGTCCGAGGAGGAGCGCCTCTCCGCCCCCAGCTGGGACGGCAGAGGGGATCTGTGGATAGCGGACCGCGACGGTGCGCGCTCCCGTCTGCTGCGGCTCGAGCAGGGCGCGGAGGAGGCGCAGGAGGTCAGGGTGACAGGGCTCGGGGAAGGCTCTGTCCGGGCCGTCCGCATCTCCGCCGACGGCGTCCGTGTCGCCCTGATCGTCGCCGAGGACGACCGGACCTCGCTCCGGATCGGCAGGGTGGAACGCCAGACGGACGGCGACTCCTCTCAGGTGGCGGTGACCGAGCTGCGTACGGCCGCACCGCACATGGAGGAGATCACCGCCATGTCCTGGGCCGGCGGCAGCCGCCTGGTCGTCGTCGGACGGGAATCCGGCGGTGTCCAGCAGCTGCGGTACGTGCAGAGCGACGGGTCCACGCCGTCCGGCGGCTCGCTGCCCGCGCTCACCGGCGTCAAGGAGATCACCGCCTCCGAGAACGACCGGCTGCCGCTGGTGGCGCGCTCGGATGACGGGATCGTGCGGCTTCCTCCCGGCGGGAACTGGCAGACGGTGGTCAAGGAGGGCGCGGCCCCCGTCTACCCCGGCTGAAGCCGGGCTGTTCGGAAAGCTGTCGGCCGGGTGGCGACCGAGCGTGTGTTCGGAATGCGTCATGTGTGGCTGCATGCCCGCATGCCTCCCGGTCGATGCCCGGAAAGTCGATCTCGGGGCGGTTTCACCCGATGCGGTGACGGAGTTGTCCACAAGCGGCCGACTGTCCCCAGGATCCGGTGTCGCAGGCGCTCCGGCTGCAGTGTGCACGGCATGGACACATGGTGGTGGCGGGCGTTCAGCGACCTGATGTTGCCGCTCGACTGCGCCGGGTGCGGGGAGTACGGGACGCGGCTCTGCCGGCGGTGCCTGGCGGAGATCGGCGGTGGAATGGCGCGTCCGGTACGGCCGCACCCGGCCCCCGCCGGTCTTCCGGCCGTACGGGCCGCCGTTCCGTACCAGGGGGCGGCTCGTGCCCTGCTGCTGGAGCACAAGGAGCGTGGGGCGCTCTGGCTGGCGCGCGTGCTGGGCGCCGTGCTGGCCTCGGTCGTGCACGCGAGCCCGGTTTCACGTCACCTGCCGCGGGCGGGGCACGTCCTGCTGGTGCCGGTTCCCTCGGCGCCGCGGGCCGTGCGGTCGCGTGGCCACGACCCGGTGCGCCGGATGGCCTCGTGCGCGGCGACGGAGCTGCGCCGGGCAGGAGTGCCGGCGGGAGCCGCGCCTCTCCTCAGGCAGCGGCGGCGGGTGTCGGACCAGAGCGGACTGGACGCGGAGGGCCGCGCGGCCAATGTCGCCGGAGCTCTACGGGTGGTCCCGGGTGGTGGGGCCGTGCTGGCGAAGGGGCGCGTGGTCCTGGTCGATGACCTGATGACGACCGGCGCGACGCTGGCCGAGGCCGCTCGGGCGGTGCGCGAGAGCTGGGAGGAGGACAATTGGAACCGTGGCCCGGGACTCATGGAGGGCCGATCGGACGGGTACCCGCCGGACTTCCGGGGAAGTCGTGGGGCATGGCTTCCGCGCGCGGCGGTCATCGCCTCTTCATCGTCGTCCTTCGAAATAAACTGGAACTGACGAGGAGCTTCCATCGTTGCAGATGGTGAGGGGGTTGATTCACCTGAATGGAGGTACGCGGCGGTAGAGGGTGACGGCATCCCTCCGAGCGGGATATGTTCGGTGGGGAGGAATGCCTTGACAGCATTCCCCCAATAACCGAATTGCCGGTGCGGTGACGTGATCGTTCACTCGTATCGGTGAGGTGAAGAGCCCGGTCCCGCGGGGAGGAGGAGGTGTAAGTCACCGAGTCCGAGGCTCCGGAACGATCCGGAGCCGGTGCAAAAGGAAGATGCTCCGCTCATGAAGCGGAGCGATCCGGGAACGGAGTTCTGCGTGGACATCGTCGTCAAGGGACGCAAGACCGAGGTGCCCGAGCGGTTCCGCAAGCACGTGGCCGACAAGTTGAAGCTGGAGAAGCTCCAGAAGCTCGACGGCAAGGTGATCAGCCTGGACGTCGAGGTGTCCAAGGAACCGAACCCGAGGCAGTCCGAGCGGAAGGACCGGGTCGAGATCACGGTCCGCTCCCGTGGACCCGTGATCCGGGCCGAGGCGTCGGCGGCCGACCCGTACGCGGCCCTCGACCTGGCCACCGCCAAGCTCGACGCGCGCATGCGCAAGGAGCACGACAAGCGATACTCCCGTCGGGGCACGGGGCGCCTCTCCGCGGCCGAGGTCGTGGACCACATTCCGGACGCGGCCCGGCTCGCCAGCGACGGCACCCTCATCACGGAGCAGGACGAAGAGGCCGTCAAGACCACTCGGATGGGTTCTCTGGAGGTTCAGGGCGAAGGGCCGCTGATCGTCCGCGAGAAGACCCACGCGGCTGCTCCCATGTCGCTGGACCAGGCGCTCTACGAGATGGAGCTGGTCGGGCACGACTTCTATCTGTTCGTCGACTCGGAGACCAAGGAGCCCGCGGTGGTCTACCGGCGTCACGCGTACGACTACGGCGTGATCCATCTCCGGACCGACCCGATGGTGGCCGAGGCGCCCGTAGGCGGCGCCGGAGGCGCACTGGGCGGCTGAGCCGTCGCGACAGGTCCGCGCGAGTGCCCCCGGGAGCGTTGGTGCGCCCCCGGGGGCGCACCCGTCTCCGTAGCTCTGCCGCGCGCCGCCGCCGTGGCATGAAATCATGACCGAGCCGGTCAACCGGCGTACGGCCGCCCCAGGTTGGGGAGGCACGGTGAGACGGGCCACGGCCTTCAGGGGGAGGAACGATGCCGGAGACTTTCGGACCGTTGCACAATGGCGGGCCCGCTACGGGCTCCGGCGCAGGTGCGGGGCGAGGCGTGGTCAGCGGGTTGCCGGGGTTCGCCTCGCGCGGCCCCGACCTGGAGGAAGAGTTCGAGGATGACCCGGTGGAGCCGATCCGGGTACTTGTCGTGGACGATCACGCCCTGTTCCGCCGCGGACTGGAGATCGTGCTCGAGGCGGAAGAGGACATCGAGGTCATCGGTGAGGCCGGCGACGGCGCCGAAGCGGTGGAGAAGGCCGCCGACCTCCTGCCCGACATCGTCTTGATGGACGTGAGGATGCCGAAGCGTGGCGGCATCGAAGCGTGCACGGCCATCAAAGAAGTGGCACCCAGTGCCAAAATCATCATGCTCACCATCAGCGACGAAGAGGCCGATCTCTACGAGGCCATCAAGGCGGGCGCCACGGGCTACCTGCTGAAGGAGATCTCCACCGACGAAGTGGCGACGGCGATTCGGGCGGTCGCGGACGGCCAGTCGCAGATCAGCCCGTCCATGGCCTCGAAACTGCTCACCGAGTTCAAATCGATGATCCAGCGGACGGACGAGCGCCGGCTCGTTCCCGCTCCGCGGCTCACCGATCGCGAACTGGAGGTGCTGAAGCTCGTCGCCACCGGGATGAACAATCGCGATATCGCGAAGGAATTGTTCATCAGCGAGAACACGGTGAAGAACCACGTCCGCAACATCCTGGAGAAACTCCAGCTCCACTCGCGTATGGAGGCTGTGGTCTACGCGATGCGGGAGAAGATCCTGGAGATCCGCTGAGACCGCGGAGTCAACGGCGCCCACGCCCCGGCGCCACCGTCTCCGCGTCACGCTCAGCTCAGTGCGGCTGCCAGTTCGGCGGTGAGCGCGGGGCGCAACTCCGGCTGCGTCATGTGTTCCACCCGCACCTCGGTGCAGCCCACCCAGCGTGCCGCCTCGGCGAGAGCCACCGCCGTCGCTCCGACGGACTTGGCAGGACCGGGACTTCCCGGCAGGTCCCCGCCTAGGGCGACGTGCCGGGCCACGAGGGTGTCGCCGGAACGCGCGGGGTCCACGCGGCCCACCAGCTTGCCGCCCGCGAGGACGGGCATCGCGAAGTAGCCGTACAACCGCTTGGCCTTCGGGGTGTACGCCTCCAGCCGGTGCGTGAAGCGGAAGATCCGTTCCGTGCGGGCGCGTTCCCAGATCAGTGAGTCGAACGGGGAGAGCAGCGTGGTCCGGTGCCGGCCGCGCGGAGGTGTGCTCAGGGCCGCCGGGTCGGCCCATGCGGGCTTGGCCCAGCCCTCGACCTCGACCGGGACCAGGCTGGTGTCGGCGATCACCGAGTCGAAGCTCTCTCCCTTGATCCGGTGGTAGTCGGCGAGGTCGGAGCGGGTGCCGACGCCCAGCGCCCGGCCTGCCTGGCCGACCAACTCGCGCAGGCATGCCTGGTCGTCCAGGGCGTCGTGGAGGAGCGGAGCCGGGATGGCGCGCTCGGCGAGGTCGTAGACACGCTTCCAGCCGCGTCGGCTGGTGCACACGACCTCGCCGTACATGAGCGCCCGCTCGACGGCGATCTTCGTTTCCGACCAGTCCCACCACTCGCCGCCGTTCTTGGCGCCGCCCAGCTCCGAGGCGGTGAGCGGGCCTTCGGCCGTCAGCTGGGCGATCACCTTGTCGTAGGCGGCTTGCGGCAGGTCGTGGTGCCAGTGCGGGCGGTCGCGGTAGGCGCGGCGGCGGAAGGCGAAGTGAGGCCACTCCTCGACGGGCAGGATGCAGGCCGCGTGCGACCAGTACTCGAAGGCGTGCGGCGAGCCGTCCGCGTCGCAGCTCCAGTAGGCGGCTTCCACGGTCGGGCGGCCGACGGCGCCCAGGCGGGCGTACGGCACCAGCTCGTGGGAGCGGGCCAGGACGGAGATGGTGTCCAGCTGCACGGCGCCGGTGGCCCGGAGGACGCCGCGGACGCCGGCGCGGCGGTCCGGTGCACCCAGGAAACCCTGTGCGCGCAGCGCGACGCGACGGGCTTCGTCAGCGGAGAGGCTGGCGACGGGGCGGTGGGCGGCCTGGGTGTCGGCGGCGCTCGGCAGACTCGTCATGAGCGCACTGTAGGACGTGGCACTGACACCGTGAATTGATCCCGAATCGGGGGGTTGGCGAGCCCGGAGCCGGGCATGGTCGTTACAGAGAGTGACGAACCGTGTGGAGGGAGGTGCGGGCGGTGAGGCGGATCGTGGTCCTGATGACCGTGCTGTGGGCGGTGGTGCGGCGCGTGGCTGCCCCGGAGATCCCGAAGGCGAGGGTGGGGCGAGAGGCCGTCCCGCCGCTAGTCTGCGGCCGGCGCCGGGCGGGCGGCGGGTGTGCGCGCCGGCACGTAGGCGTCCGTGGAAGGGAGGCCCACATCGGTGGGGAGCAGTGCCGCGACCCAGCAGTCCCGGCGGACGCCGTTGTTGAGGATGCCCGCGCGTTCGGTCCCTTCGGGGACGAACCCGGCACGCAGGGCCGTCGCGCGGGAGGCCGCGTTGCCCACTTCGGCCCGCCACACGATCCGGTCCAGCGGGATCTGGGTGAACCCCCAGCGGGTGACGGCGTCGACCGCCTCCGTCATCAGGCCCCGGCCGCGGTACTCCGCGGCCGTCCAGAAGCCGAGCTCCGCGGTCCGCGTCGCGCGCATCGACAGACCGATCGCCGCCACCAGGGCGCCGCGGCCGGCGGCGTCCACGGCGCCGAAGGTGAACTCGGTTCCCTGCTGCCACCCCTCGGGGCAGACCCGGTTCACGAAATACTCGGCGTCCGCGCGACGGTACGGAGACGGGACGGTGGTCCACCGCTGGATCGCGCCGTCCTGGCACGCCCCGTACACGGCGTCGACGTCCGCCGCTGTCAGCGCCCGCAGGGTGAGGCGCGCGGTCGCGAGAGTGATCGGCTCCATCCCGTGATGATGCAGGTGCCGAGCGTTCCGGCGCCAGGAGCGCGGGAACCGCCCCGGCACGTTCGCGGTGGCCCGTCCGTTGTCGTGATGGCAGACCTCCCGGCGCGGTGGGGTCCTCGCATACGATGGCCGTTGCCCAAGAGAATTCCGACCGTGCCAGGCCCGACCGGCAAGGAGACCAACCCCCGTGTCCGTCCTCTCAAAGCTCATGCGTGCAGGCGAAGGCAAGATCCTGCGCAAGCTGCACCGCATCGCGGACCAGGTCAACTCCATCGAAGAGGACTTCGTCAGCCTCTCCGACGCCGAGCTGCGCGCCCTCACCGATGAGTACAAGGAGCGCTACGCCGACGGCGAGAGCCTCGACGACCTCCTGCCGGAGGCGTTCGCGACCGTCCGGGAGGCGGCCAAGCGGGTCCTCGGCCAGCGTCATTACGACGTCCAGCTCATGGGTGGCGCCGCGCTGCACCTCGGTTATGTCGCTGAGATGAAGACCGGTGAGGGCAAGACCCTCGTCGGCACGCTGCCGGCCTACCTCAACGCGCTCTCCGGCGAGGGCGTCCACCTGATCACGGTGAACGACTACCTCGCCGAGCGCGACTCCGAGATGATGGGGCGCGTCCACAAGTTCCTGGGGCTGAGCGTCGGCTGCATCGTCGCCAACATGACCCCGGCCCAGCGCCGCGAGCAGTACGCCTGCGACATCACGTACGGCACCAACAACGAGTTCGGCTTCGACTACCTGCGCGACAACATGGCGTGGTCGAAGGACGAGCTGGTGCAGCGGGGCCACAACTTCGCGATCGTCGACGAGGTCGACTCGATCCTCGTGGACGAGGCCCGTACCCCGCTGATCATCTCCGGCCCCGCCGACCAGGCGACCAAGTGGTACGGCGACTTCGCGAAGCTCGTGACCCGCCTGACCAAGGGCGAGGCGGGGAACCAGCTCAAGGGTATCGAGGAGACCGGCGACTACGAGGTCGACGAGAAGAAGCGCACCGTCGCCATCCACGAGTCGGGTGTCGCGAAGGTCGAGGACTGGCTCGGCATCGACAACCTCTACGAGTCGGTCAACACCCCGCTCGTCGGCTACCTCAACAACGCCATCAAGGCGAAGGAACTCTTCAAGAAGGACAAGGACTACGTCGTCATCGACGGCGAAGTCATGATCGTCGACGAGCACACCGGCCGTATTCTCGCCGGCCGCCGCTACAACGAGGGCATGCACCAGGCGATCGAGGCGAAGGAAGGGGTGGACATCAAGGACGAGAACCAGACCCTCGCCACGATCACCCTGCAGAACTTCTTCCGCCTCTACAAGCGCCACGACCACAACGACAAG